>NZ_SLTL01000037.1:0-48904 GCF_014858585.1 Paenibacillus sp. 23TSA30-6
TTGTGGTGAGTTACCCTTTATTACCCGATTTGGCGGTTGAAGTGAATTTGGTAGCTTATTAATTGCGTTCTATATAGCAGAAGTATGCAGGAATCAACTGCATACTTTTTTTATTGTATAGTATCTATAATAAAAAGCCCCTAATTTCAGTATGTTTTCTTGGAAATTCTTCGACAGACGTTTTTCTTATGTTAAAATAAGAACATCAGAGGGGAGAGGACTGTCAGTATGAACTTTCATCAGCTACATATTTTTTATACGGTAGCGGAGCGGGGGAGCTTCTCAGCAGCGGCGCAAGCGCTGCATATGACGCAACCTGCCGTGACGATGCAAATTCAGTCTTTGGAAGATTATTTTGGTACGAAGCTGCTGCATCGGTCCACCAAAAAAATCGAGCTGTCGGAGGCAGGAGCGACACTGCTACCTTTTGCGAAAAAAAGCATGCAGCTTATCCGCGAAGCTGATGAGGCGATGTCTGCTTTTACTCACATGCTGGAGGGAAGATTACATATTGGGGCAAGTCTTACGATTGGCGAGTATATTGTGCCGAGAATGCTGGGGCCGTTTGGTCAGGAGTATCCTCATATACGCATGGCGATGAATGTAATGAATACGACTCAAATTATGGATGATATTTTAAAGCATCAGTTGAATTTGGGGCTAATTGAGGCGCCGATTCAGCACCCGGATATCGTGGTGGAGCCTGTGATGCAGGATGAACTGAAGCTGATTGTTCCTTCGGGACATGCACTGGCGAAGGCCAAAAAGGTAGTTCTGGAGGATGTGTTTAAGCATCCTTTTGTAGCAAGAGAAAAGGGGTCAGGTACAAGGCAAGTGATAGAGGACGAGCTGAAAAGCCGCGGTGTTGATGCGTCTCGGCTTACCATCGTTATGGAGATGGGCAGCACTGGAGCGGTCAAATCGGCAGTCGAGGCTGGATTAGGCATTACGATGCTATCGCCTTCTTCGGTGAAGCATGAGGTTGCACTCGGATTGCTTAAAATTGTAAATATTTCAGATATCTCCTTCAAACGTGAGTTTTATGCCATCCATCTGAAATCAGCACTGCTGCCGATTCCGGTGGTAACCTTTCTGTCATTCTTGCGTCGTCATGATCAGGGAACGGATGTGTCCGGGGATACGGTGAACGAGCTTGCAGAGATGAAAGAGGAGGAGAATGCGTAATGGAGGAGCATACGAATTCGGGACGATACGATTTGCACACTCACACTCAGGCATCTGATGGAATGCAGCCACCAGCGGACAATGTGCGTTGGGCCAAGGAAAAAGGACTGGTAGGGGTTGCAATTACGGATCACGATACGGTAGCTGGGCTGGAGGAAGCTCTTGAGGAAGGACAGCGATTGGGCATTACAGTGGTGCCGGGGGTGGAAATTAGCACACGGACAGGCGGTAAGGATATTCATATACTCGGTTATTTTATGGATTACCGTAATGAAGTTTTTTTGGAACGGTTGGAAAAGCTACGTCAGGCGAGGGATGCCCGCAATGATCTGATTTTGGGTCGGCTGCGTAGCCTGGGTGTGGAAATCACACTTGATGAGGTGGTAGCTACGATGGGCAGACCGCTGGCGCCGGATGAAAGCATTGGACGTCCGCATATGGCGGATACGCTGGTACAAAAAGGCTATGCGAAGGATATGAGGGATGCGTTTGACCGTTATTTGGCAGAGGGAGCGCCCGGTTATGTGTCTGTGCCCCGAGTGGAGCCTGCGGAGGCCATAAGCTGGATTCGGGAAGCAGGAGGAGTACCTGTGGTGGCTCACCCTGGATTGTATGGCAATGATGAGCTGGTTCGCTCCATTGTAGAGGAGGCCAAGCCTGCGGGCCTGGAGGTGCGACATTCAGACCATAATGATGCGGCTGAGAGTCGATACGCCGCAATGGCGGCACATTACGGGCTGATCCCGACTGGTGGCTCGGATTTTCATGGTGCGCGCCAAGGCGTCATTTTTCACGGTGATCTAGGCAGCCGCAGTGTGGAGAGTCAGGTTGTGGAGGAATTGAGAAAGGCTGCTGCTGGACAAAAGTAAGTACACATATTGGCTAACACAAATAGCCCCTTGTTTTGTGCCTGCACACATGAAGTGTGGTTTGCACAAGATAAGGGGCTTTCGGTCGATTCAAGGGCCTTGTCCGCTATGCTTGTGTTTCGCGTGGGCGTTCTTGAATGAATGCTTGTTTATAAGATTATGCTGGTGAGGCTTAGCCGTTTTTGATGCGGTTCGGCAGCTTTTTGACCAGATCCTCATCGGGTGTGATAAAGAGCGTACGCTGATGATCATAGATGACAAAGCCTGGCTTGGCTCCGCTAGGCTTGCGCACATACCGGATCAAGGTGGCGTCTACGGGTACGCTGCTGGACTGTTTGGCCTGGCTGAAATAGGCAGCGAGCTGAGCAGCTTCCTCCAGCGTTGCATCTCCGAATTGCTCGGCGCGAATAACGACGTGTGACCCCGGAATATCCTTTGTATGCAGCCACGTGTCATTAGGCCCGGCCAGTCGGTTCGTCACATATTCGTTCTGCAAGTTGTTTTTGCCGACCAGCAGCTCGATGCCTTCGGATGACGTATATACGTGTAAGGTTGGTCGGTCAGTTTTCTTCTTTTTCTTCCCTTTTTTGACCCGGTCTCGGAGATAGCCTTGCTGAACCAGTTCTTCACGTATTTCCTCAATATCGTTCATGGAGGCATGAGCCAGTTGCTGTAGGAGATTGTCCATATACCGAATTTCTTCGTGTGTTTTCTCCAGTTGTTCATCAATGACAGCCAGGCTGTTTTTATATTTATTGTACTTTTTGAAGTAACGTTGAGCATTATCCGATGGGCCCAGCAACGGGTCCATCGGGATGGTCATCGGACGCTGTTCTTCATCATAAAAGTTGGTGAGCGTCACTTCCTTGTCGCCCTTCTTCACTTCATGCAGCGAAGCGAACAGCAGCTCTCCATAAATGCGAAATTGATCGGCATCCTCTGCCTCAGCTAAATCCTGATGCAGATGGTCGAGTTTTTTTACATTTTTGCTCCGTTCGTTTTGCAGGAAACGCAGCAGGTCGCTTACCTTTTGCTTGACTGTATCACGTTCTGCTTTTTCACCGAAAAAGTCCTCCATACACTCACTGATCGTAGTGTATTCCTTGCGCTCTCCTTCAATCAACGTGAGCGGAATGGCTGAAAATATCACTTTTTCCTGTGCGTTCAGACCAGATACCGGCTGAAAACGATGATTCCGCACGTCATCCATGATGTGGCTGAATGTATTCCATAGCGGACGATACTCGCCAGCAGGTGATTCATTGGAAACTCGGGTCAGCATCTCCTCGGCAATAAGGGGACTCAGTCCAGTAAAGGTGTTCACGATCCAGCGTTTGGGAGCTTCTTCGGCTTCGATAGCTGTCTGATATGAGGATGCAAAAGCTATTTCTTCCGTTTCCAGCGGATTCAGCTTATTTTGTTCAGGAGGCTCCGTGTATTGAAAGCCGGGCATGATGACCCGATAGCTGCTGATGGACGGTGTGACATGATGGATTCCGTCCAGCATAACGCCTGTTTCTGGGTCAAGCAAAATAATATTGCTGTGTCTGCCCATCAGCTCAATGATAATCCGCTTGAGTGAAATATCCCCCAGCTCATCACGCTGACGCACATCCATGTGAATAATACGTTCCATGCCCACCTGGGTAATTTTCTCGATAATACCACCTTCGCAGTGCTTGCGAAGCAGCATACAGAACATAGGGGCCTCCGTCGGGTTGAGAAAGCTTTGTTCTGTAAAATGTACACGCGGGAATGTCGGGTTGGCCGACAGCAACAGCTTAACGCTCCCGCCTTGAGCCCGCAGATTTAGTAAGATATCGTGATCGTTCGGCTGATGTATTTTATTGATGCGCCCGCCTCGAATGCTTTGCAGCTCGTGTACGATAGCGCGGGTTACGATTCCGTCCAATGCCATAATGTCTGTTCTCCTTTGAAGCAAATATTTTTGCCTTCCTTCTATGATACATAACTTTGGGACAAAACTTAAGCGGCATTGTGATATTTCAGGTCCTGTCCGAATAGATTGAATCTAGAAAGTCTGTCCAGCTTATCAGCATTCGTGGCACAAAAACGCAATAACGGGCAGCCATCCTACGCACTACCGACGGAAACGGACTATCTGACCGGGAGGGAATTGGGGAGAATGGAACAAGCACATTGGCACCAATTAAGCAATGAACAGCTTTCAACAAGTCTGGAAGTCGACCCGAAGCAGGGTCTTTCGGAGGAACAGCTTGCGGAAAGAAGAGAAAGGTCAGGATGGAATGAGCTGAGCGAGGGGAAGCGTGTCTCGCCGATCCTGCTGCTGCTGAATCAGTTCAAGGATTTTATGATGCTCGTACTGATGGGAGCCACACTGATATCCGGCCTGCTCGGCGAATATCTCGATGCGATCACCATTATTGCTATTGTTGTGCTAAATGGAATTCTTGGTTTTGTGCAGGAGTTTAGAGCGGAACGTTCGCTTCGGGCTTTGAAGCAGTTGTCTGCTCCAACCGCTAAAGTGCTACGGGGAGGCAAACGGATTCAGGTTCAGGCCAGAGAGCTGGTACCGGGTGATATCGTGCTATTGGAAAGCGGCGACCGTATTCCCGCAGATATAAGATGGCTGAGCACAAACGGCTGCGACGTGGAGGAATCCGCCCTGACTGGCGAATCGGTCCCAGTGAGCAAGCATAGCCGCCCTATTCATGCCGCCGAGGTACCGCTGGGAGATCAAAAGAACATCGGCTTTATGGGCACCATGATGACCAGAGGTACAGCTCAGGGAGTTGTTATTCGTACAGGCATGAACACAGAAATGGGCAAAATCGCAGACTTGATCCAAAATACGGAGTCTCAGGAAACCCCGTTACAGCACCGACTGGAGCAACTGGGCAAAATTCTGATCATCGTAGCGTTAGGGTTAACCGTGCTCGTCGTCGTAGCAGGCATCCTGCATGGACAGCCAGCGATGAGTATGTTTCTGGCCGGGGTGAGCTTGGCTGTAGCGGCTATACCGGAAGGCTTGCCTGCCATTGTGACGATTGCGCTCGCCTTGGGCGTGCAGCGTATGATCAAACGCAAGGCGATTGTGCGTAAGCTGCCTTCCGTTGAAACGCTCGGATGTGCGTCTGTCATATGCTCCGACAAAACGGGTACGCTGACCCAGAACAAAATGACGGTTACCAAGCTATGGGTGGACGGTCGCTTCTGGGGAGTGACAGGAGAGGGCTATGACCCGCACGGACATATTATGGACAGGGATACTCCTGCGGATCTCAAAAACGGACAATCACTTCGCAGACTGCTGCAAGCCAGCGTGCTGTGCAACAACGCGGAAATTGTTCAAGCCGACATGGATGAGCTGCGTTCGAAAAAGAAAGCCAAGGAGGCGACGTCGACCGCTGTTTGGGAGCTGAAAGGCGACCCGACGGAGGGGGCGCTTGTCACTTTAGCCGCCAAGGGCGGGGTTACGCGTCAAGGGCTGCATGAGCTGTATACACGAGAACGCGAATTTCCTTTTGACTCGGAGCGGAAACGGATGTCTGTACTTGTACGGCATCAGGGAGGGCATATCGTCTTTGCCAAAGGCGCGCCGGATGTGTTGTTAGGTCAATGCTCCTACATTTTATGGGAAGGAAATGTCGTTCCACTGACGGGTACGCTGCGCCAAAAGGTGCTGGCAGCCAACGAAGGAATGGCCTCGGAGGCGCTGCGTGTACTCAGTGTCGCTTATCGGGATATCCGCTCGCATGAGCGCGTCGTCTCGGTGGAAGAGGCTGAGACCCAGCTCATCTTCATCGGCCTTACGGGCATGATTGATCCGCCGCGCCGCGAGGCAAGGGAAGCCATTGGCAAGTGCCGTCGTGCTGGCATCCGTACCGTGATGATTACGGGCGATCACGGTACCACAGCCGAGGCTATTGCGCAGCAGCTAGGCATTTTTCAGCGCGGCTCGCATGTGCTGACCGGACAGCAGTTGTCTGTGATGGATGATGCGGCGCTTGATAAAGCAGTAGATATGGTCTCCGTCTATGCGCGGGTGTCCCCGGAGCATAAGCTGCGGATTGTCAAATCGCTGCAAAGACGCGGGCATGTCGTAGCCATGACTGGAGACGGCGTGAATGACGCGCCAGCGATCAAGGCATCGGACATTGGTATCGCGATGGGCATTACGGGAACGGACGTGACCAAGGAAGCGGCTGCGCTTGTGCTCAGCGACGATAATTTCTCGACGATTGTAGCGGCGATTGAAGAAGGGCGAAATATTTACGAAAATATTCGTAAATTTATCCGTTATCTGCTTGCCTCCAATGTCGGTGAAATTTTGACGATGTTTTTCGCGATGATGGCCGGTCTGCCATTGCCGCTACTTCCGATTCAGATTTTATGGGTGAACCTGGTGACCGACGGGCTTCCCGCGATGGCTCTGGGTGTAGATCAGCCGGAAAAGGATCTCATGGAGCACAAACCACGCGGCGCTAAGGAAAATATTTTTGCCCGTCGTCTCGGCTGGAAAATCATTAGTCGCGGCCTGCTGATCGGCTTATGTACGCTTGCTGCGTTCTGGCTGACGTTGCGTATTGCGCCTGATAACGCAGCACAACTGGTCAAGGCACAGTCGGTTGCCTTCGCCACATTGGTACTGGCACAGCTCATTCATGTGTTCGATTGCCGCAGTTCCCGTTCTATTTTCCACCGTAATCCGTTTCAAAATAGTTATCTTGTACTTGCTGTGCTGTCTTCGGTAGTGCTGATGCTGGTGGTTATGTACGTACCTGTGCTGCAACCTATTTTCAAAACGGTACCGCTTGGCTTCCGCGAATGGGCGCTCTCCATTGTCGCTGCCGGCATTCCGACCTTCCTGATGGGAGCGGGGAGCGTATGGGGCGGCAGACGCAACCGTCGTCATGGCGGACATACCCGCTTCGCTTCGGGACGCACGAAGTTTTCGGCGTAAGCTCCCGGCTCAAGCCGGGAACAGACCTATATGCATCACTTTTCCCTTTTTGCCCTGTATGCTATCATGGAACCAAAGCTTCATAAGGAGCATGAGATTAGCAGCAACGGCGGAGGGAAGCTATGGAATTCACAAAAATGCACGGATTGGGTAATGATTTTATCGTTTGGTTTGGGCACCAGGAATTGCCGCCTGACGCTTCGGAATTGGCTGTTCGGCTGTGTGACCGACATTTTGGTGTCGGCGCTGATGGTCTGGTATATATACTGCCATCTGAAAAAGCCGATTTCTGCATGCGCATTATCAATTCGGACGGCTCGGAGGCTGAGCAATGTGGAAATGCTATCCGTTGTGCAGCCAAATATGTGTATGACCGCAAGCATATCAGTCGTGAGCAGATCACGATTGAAACGCTGGGTGCAGGTGTGCAGCAGGTCGAATTGACCGTAGTGGACGGACTTGTACGTCAAGTGAGGGTCGATATGGGAGAACCGATTCTGGATGGCTTGAAAATTCCAACCACGCTGGATCTGGCTAGTGTCATCAACCGGTCCATCGAAGCTGGAGGCAGCGGCTTTCGTTTTACAGCTGTATCCATGGGCAATCCGCACTGTGTGATTTATGTTGAGGATGCACCTGGCTTTGATCTGGAAGCCTGGGGGCCTAAGCTGGAATGCCACCCGCTGTTCCCTAAAAAAACAAATGTCGAGTTCGCTACGGTACGAAGCCGGGACCAAATTGACATGAGAGTATGGGAGCGGGGAGCCGGGCCTACGTTGGCATGTGGAACCGGAGCCTGTGCTACGCTTGTGGCCTCTGTATTGAACGGATACAGCGACCGCCGCGCGATTGTCAGCCTGAAGGGCGGCGATCTGGATATCGAATGGAACGAGAATGACAATCATGTATATATGACAGGTCCGGCTGAGGTTGTGTACGATGGACGTTTGTCCTGAAATAAGCGAATACAGCATGCGATATAGAATGATATAGGTAAGTGTGATGAAGACCTAAGTAGGTCTTCTTTTTTTTGCCTGAGCAACATTCTGTCTTTTTTTGACGTCTGAACCATGTATAATATAGAAAATGAGAAAACGATAAGGAGGCCGTTCATGGTGCGGAAATTTCGTTGGATTTCAGCGTTCGCAGCCCTTATATTTGTAGTCGCCGCGCTTCCGGCTCAGGCCGCGACCGTTCCTGCTACTGCGGAAAAAACGACTGATAAGCAGGTCGGCTCACTAACCCCTACTGTCGTGAATCGTTTGGAAAAGGCAGTACAAGAACTCATCGGTACAAAGACGGCATTTCAATTTGACGATGTGACGGATATGGGTAAAACCTGGATTGTCGAGGGCGAACTGGAGGATGGGACAGCTACGCTTCAGACGGAATATAATAAGGAAAAAAACAGAGTGGATTCTACAACCGTTCGATATAAAATAAGTAGCTTGGCAAAGGCGATGGATGCGCCACTCAAAACTAAAGTGCTGAACAGCGCCAAAGCGTTTGACAGCAAGCGTCCTATGCAATTTGAGGCATTCTGGCGGGTCAAATCCCCTTACCAGTCTAACAAGCCTTCGAATTATTGGGTATTCTGGGGTGCAGGGGAAAAGGCTTCCTCGCTGTACGTTGACGTGGATCGCGGCAATAGCATCACCATCAATGCCGACTACCCGCTGAAGCAGGTGGACCCTGCGTTGCTAAACCGTGCAGCGAACAGCTTCAAGCGCGTTAGCGGACAGCGTATCACGGTGCAGCATGCTTCGCGTTACAAGGACGAGGCAAAGGGGCTTTCTTATTGGTCGTTTGAGGATGCAAACGAGGCGAGTGAGGTCAAAATTGGCGCAGTGACCGGCAAAGTGCTGGCTGTGTCCACCTCAGGGGTGGATTGGAACGATGACGCGGATTTTAAAAAATCGTTTGCCAGCCCGAAATATACGTCCTCTGAAGCTTTGAAGCAGGCCAAGCCTAAGGTTCAACTGTTATTTAACATCAATTTATCCGATTATAATGTGGGAATCCAAGGAAATGCATATACATTTTCCAAAAAGCAAAAGGGGACGCCCTCTATTGTGGGTAAAATGAATAAAAAAGGAACTTTTTACGCATTCTCTCTTCATTCTGCTGATGGGAAACTGCAATAAAGGTAATAGAAAATAGCAATGATGAGTCAAGTTGCTTCGCTCCTGATCGCATAATAATGGGGAGTGGGGCGGCTTTTTTTGTTTTTGGCTTATGTTTGCAGTCTCTTTATGTTACATTAGTATGAAAATAAAGAGCGGGGTGGAGAAGAGGACATGAAACCGGATTTGCGTACTGTGCTGGATCGTGAAATTATTGTCGGAGACGGCGCAATGGGAACCTTTTTATATCAGCTTGGATTTCCGGTAAATACGTCTTACGAAGAGCTGAATATCACATCGCCTGACGTCATATCAGACGTGCATCGTCAATATGTACAAGCGGGAGCACGGTTGCTGGAGACCAATACGTTTTCTGCAAACGATTATAAGCTGGCCCGCTTCGGTCTGGAATCCAAGGTGGAAGAAATTAACCGTGCCGGGGTGAGAATTGCCAGAGCAGCGGCTGGCCCGGAGCATTATGTGGTGGGTGCGGTAGGCTCCATATGCGGTGGTAAAAGGCTTAACATATCCAAGGTAGAGCTGGCACGTAACTATGATCAGCAGATTGATGCACTTCTCTCCGAAGGGGTAGATGGCATTTTGTGCGAAACTTTCTATTCGCTGGATGAAGTGCGCATTGCGCTTCGTGGTGTACGTAAATATAGTAATATTCCGGTGATTTGTCAGTTCGCGGTCGATCAGGTTGGTCGTACACAGGACGGTTTTTCGGTGGCAGAGGCTTTTACGGTGTTGCGTAATGAGGGGGCGGATATCCTCGGATTTAACTGCCATTCCGGTCCGCAGGGGATCATGAGCGTGATGGAGCAACTGGATGGTCCACTATCAGTACCGCTGTCGGTATATCCTAATGCGGGTCTGGCTGATTATGTGGATGGTCACTATGTGTATGGTGCATCGCCTGAATATTTTGGGGAATGTGCGGCTTCCTTCGTAGAGCTGGGTACGAGAATCATCGGTGGCTGCTGTGGAACCACACCAGAGCATATCGCAGCGATTTCTAAAGCTTTGAATGGTTTGCAGCCTCCTCCGCTGGCTCCAAGAGACTTACTCTCGGATGCGCCAGTCATTGTGGCTGAGACGGAACAGATTGCACGTGAAGGGGAAAGAGGCAACGGTAGAAACGCCAGTGAACCTAACATTGTGGAATTGGTCAAGGAGCGGCATACGGTCATTGTAGAGCTCGATCCTCCGCGCGATCTGGACATTACGCGGTTCATGCAAGGGGCACAGGCGTTGAAAGCGTCAGGGGCCGATGCGCTTACGCTGGCAGACAATTCACTTGCAGTTACTCGCATGAGTAACATGGCGCTTGGACATCTGGTGAGCCTTGAAACGGGCTTGCGCCCGTTAATTCATATTGCCTGCCGTGACCGTAACCTGATTGGTACCCAGTCCCATATGATGGGCTTTGATGCGCTGGGCATTGATCATGTATTGGCCGTTACGGGAGATCCGGCGCGGTTCGGTGATTTGCCGGGTGCCAGCTCGGTGTATGATATGACTTCTTTTGAAATTATACGTATGATCAAGCAGCTGAATGACGGTATCGCTTTTTCTGGCAAGCCACTCAAGCAAAAAGCTAATTTTGTGGTGGGCGCCGCCTTTAATCCCAATGTCAAGCATTTGGGTAAAGCTGTGCAGCGGCTGGAGAAGAAAATTGCTTCGGGGGCGGATTACATTATGACCCAGCCCGTTTACGACCGCGAACTGATTATATCCATGGCGGAACAGACTCGTCATTTGGAGGTGCCGATTTTTATCGGTATTATGCCGCTGGCCAGCGGGCGCAATGCGGAGTACTTGCACAACGAGGTACCCGGCATTCAGTTGTCCGACGAGGTTCGTGCGCGTATGTCTGGTCTGGAGGGTGCAGAAGGCCGCGCAATGGGCGTAACCATTGCCAAGGAGCTGCTTGATACGGCGATGGAGCATTTTAACGGTATCTATTTAATGACTCCATTTATGTTCTATGAAATGACGGCGGAGCTGACTTCTTATGTATGGCAAAAATCCGGCCGTGTGCAGGCCCCCTTGTTTCGACTATAATAATCAATTACAATAGTATAATGGATGTGATGCCGATGTCATTGAGTATGACCGGATACGGTCAAGCCATCCTTCATTACGAAGGCTATAAAGTGCGCTTGGAGCTGAAATCGGTGAATCACCGCTATTGCGAAGTGATGATGAGGATTCCACGCGAATGGACTCGTTATGAAGATGGCTTGAGAAGAACGGTTCAACAGCAGATCAAGCGCGGCCGTGTCGACGTCTTCATTCACAGGGAACGTGATGAAGAACAGATACCCGCCGCACGGTTGAATGACACTGTAGTGCAGGCTTACTTGCATGCAGCGGAGCAGCTGGCGGATCGGTACGGTGTGAAGGGAACGTTGGGTATAAGCGATATTCTTGCGTTGCCTGACGTTCTGGGTGAGCCCGGTGAGGCTTGCGATGGAGAGGAAGAGGGCTGGGAAGAGCAGCTTCAGCAAGCTTTGAATGAAGCATTGCAAGGACTGCTGGACATGAGAAGGCGAGAAGGCGGGCATTTGGCGCAGGATGTGGAATCCCGCATTTCGCGTCTGGAATCCCTGCATCATGAAATGACGGTGCTGGCTCCTCACGTTGTGAGCGACTACCGTAATAGGCTAAAACACAGACTTACTGAGCTTCAGGACGGTTCATTTACGCTTGATGAGCATAAATTTGGAATGGAGATTGCTTTATTCGCGGATCGCAGCAGTATTGATGAGGAGCTTACCCGGCTTCAAAGTCACTTTGGGCAATGCAGGGGATTGCTGCTGTCGGACGAGCCAGCCGGCCGCAAATTAGATTTTTTAATCCAGGAAATGAACAGGGAAGTCAACACGATCGGCTCCAAGGCCAACCATCTTGCGCTAGTTAATTTAGTCGTGGAGATGAAGGCGGAGCTGGAAAAAATTCGTGAGCAGGCTGCAAACATCGAGTAGCTACCTGGTAGCGGCACGGCTGCAATAGTCACATGTATAGGGGGAAAGACCTGAATATGGCAATTAAATTGATCAATATTGGCTTCGGCAATATCGTGTCGGCCAACCGAATTATCTCCATCGTCAGTCCGGAGTCTGCTCCGATCAAGCGGATTATACAAGAAGCTAGGGACCGTCATATGTTGATTGACGCTACCTATGGCCGCCGGACACGGGCTGTTATTATAACGGACAGTGATCATGTGATCTTGTCTGCGGTGCAGCCGGAAACGGTCGCTCATCGACTATCCACTAAAGATGATGACAATGACGAATAAAAATGGAGTGTACTATGGCTAAGGGATTATTATTTGTATTATCCGGACCTTCGGGTGTCGGCAAAGGAACGGTAGGCAACGCCCTGCGTGAAAAACTGCCGGAATTGACATACTCCGTTTCCGCGACAACCCGCTCGCCCCGCATGGGTGAACAGGACGGAGTTAACTACTTTTTTAAGTCGCGTGAACAGTTTTTGGGCATGATTGAACGGGATGAGCTGCTGGAGCATGCAGAGTACGTCGGTAACTATTACGGCACTCCGCGTGATTTTGTAGATCAGACGCTTGCGCAGGGAAAAGATATTTTTCTGGAGATTGAGGTTCAGGGAGCGCTCAAAGTGAAGGAGAAATTTCCCGATGGCATTTTCATTTTCCTGCTTCCGCCTTCGCTGGATGAATTGAAGGACCGGATTCGGGGACGGGGTACAGAAACTCAGGCAACCATTGATCACCGCATGTCGGTAGCTGTGGATGAAATGAATCTGTTGCGTCACTATGATTATGCGGTTGTCAATGATGAGATTGATTTCGCATGTAAACGAATAGAATCCATTATTATCGCCGAACATTGTAAGGTCCATCCATAAACGAGGACTTTACATATGCCAAGCGTATTTAAAGAGAAAATTACTATACAAGCTGAACTCGGAAATGTACACTGGAGTTCAGCTTGTATAGTCCCAAAACTACATGAAGAGGTGTCTATTCGTGCTGTATCCTTCTATTGATGAAATGATGAAAAAGGCAGATAGTAAGTATTCGTTGGTTGTAGCGGCTTCACGCCGTGCCAGACAGTTGCGCGAGGGTGGAAAGACGACTCTCAAGAATCCTAGATCCCACAAGCAAGTTGGAGTTGCATTGGAAGAGATTTACGCGGATCATCTGCGTCTTGAAAGCGGCGAAGATTAATAAGAATTATAGACAATTATTATAACCGGGCGCAATGCCAATTCCTTTGACAACCGCAAGGTTGTTATTTTTTTCGGTCAGGGGGAGTTAACGATGTTGAAGGGGAAAGTTATTATTCTTGGTATTACCGGCGGAATTGCAGCTTATAAAGGGGCTGCGCTGTGTAGTAAGCTAACGCAAAAGGGAGCCGAGGTTCATGTTATTATGACGGCATCCGCGAAGGAGTTTATTACTGAGCTTACGCTTCAGTCGCTCTCTCGTAATCCGGTATACAGTGACACGTTTGATGAAAGAGAACCGTCCGTCGTATCCCATATTCATTTGGCGGACAAAGCGGATCTGGTGTTGGTTGCTCCTGCAACCGCGAATATCATCGGTAAAATGGCGCATGGGCTTGCCGATGATATGCTGTCCACAACGTTACTGGCTACGACAGCACCTATAATGGTAGCACCTGCTATGAACGTGCATATGTACACTCATCCCGCAGTAATGCAAAACATGGAGACGCTCGTATCCCGCGGTGTCATGATGATTGAGCCGGGTGAAGGATTGCTGGCTTGTGGTTATGTTGGCAAAGGGCGGCTGGAAGAGCCTGAAACCATCGTACAAACGGTAGAACGATATTTTGAACAGCAAGAGCAGGAAAGTAAGGGCGTCACCAACAAGCCGGAGCCACGTTGGTTTGGCGGAGAAGCTGTGGATTCGGGTGGACTATCGCAAGGCTCGCTGCTGAATGGCGATGAACGGCTGCTGTCAGGCAAAAAAGTGATTGTAACTGCTGGGGGCACGATCGAGAGGATTGATCCGGTACGTTATATAACGAATGATTCTTCCGGTAAAATGGGCTTTGCCATCGCAAAAGTGGCTCAGGAGTTGGGTGCCGATGTGCACTTGATTGCTGCAAATACAAGCGCAGAGCCTCCTGTGGGCATTTCGATTGAAAGAGTTCAGTCCGCTGACGACATGTATAGCGCTGTGCTCAGACAGTGGGAAGATAGCGATTTGGTCGTGATGGCTGCTGCGGTTGCAGACTATCGACCGCGTGAGGCGGCACAGACCAAGATCAAAAAGAAAGATAGTACATTTACGCTGGAGTTAGTGAAGAATGTCGATATTCTGGAATCACTCGGACGGAGCAAGAAACATCAATTTTTAATCGGCTTTGCTGCGGAAACCGGGAATCTGGAGACGTATGCCATGGATAAGCTGGAACGGAAAAATTGTGACCTTCTCGCAGCTAACGATGTAACTGCTGATGGAGCAGGCTTTGGCGTCGATACGAATGCTGTACAAATTTACGACCGCGGCGGGATGGTAGAACGTATTCCTGTGCAGTCGAAGGAAGAAGTAGCGCGTAAGCTGCTTGCGATAGCGGCTGGACGTATGGGCGGGGTGTTGCATTAATGGAAATGGGCAATTTAGTTGCCAAGGTTATTGTAGATGTGCCCGCCAAGGATACGGATCGTACTTTCGATTATCTGATCCCGGAGTCGATGCGGCCATGGATTGAGCCGGGTAGCCGGGTTGCAGTGCCGTTCGGCAAACGGACGGTGCAGGCTTTTGTCATCTCGGTAGTACCTGCTGAGGAGCCGCCGAAATATCGGATGAGGGCGATACAGGAGCTGCTGGATTTGGTGCCGCCCTTGTCTCCGGATCTGGTAGAACTGGGGAAATGGATGAGCGAACGCTATGCCTGCAATCAGATTATGGCGCTGCAAGTGATGATTCCTACAGCGTTAAAGGGCAAGGCCGAACGTTATATTTCTATCGCTGAGCAGCATGAGTTCACAGATCATTCGCCTGCTGCTGACGTTTTGAATTACGGTTCAGAAGCGGGTACACGTCGAACCATGCGGCCGGATATGAGGGGAGAACCCGAATGGGCTCTCCTTACCGATGATGGCATGAGCGACCCGTCTGAACGCCAGATTGTCAGCTTTATTCAGGAGAAGGAGCAAGTCCCGCTTCAGCAGCTAAGCCGCCGTTTCCCCGAAGAAGCGGAGGTTATTAAATCGCTGTTGCGCAGGGGGGTGCTTCAGGAGAGTCAGGTTATTAAAGACAAGCTTGGCAAGAAGACCATGAAAGCCGTGGATTTGGCTATCAGCATAGAAGTGGCATCAGCGGTGTTGGAACAGTTTTCGGCCAAAGCGCAGCGTCAGCGGGAGGTACTTGCTTTTTTGCTGGAACGTAGCGAGTTTCTGCCTCTGCCGCTGAAGGAAGTCATGACCTCGCTTAGTGTATCAGCCGCAACGGTCAAGGCGCTGGAGGATAAGGGCTATGTGGTGCTTGAGGATGTAGAGGTGTTCCGCGATCCTTATCGGGGTAGAAACTTCAAACCTACGCAGCCATTGCCGCTCACCGAAGAGCAGCAATACGTGTATGAACGGATCATTCGGCAGTTGGATACGCGCGAGCAAGGAGCTTATTTGCTCCATGGAGTTACGGGCAGTGGTAAGACGGAAATTTATTTACAGACGATTCAGCGCTGTATCGAGCAGAATCGTCAGGCGATTGTACTGGTTCCGGAAATATCGTTAACACCACAAATGGTAGAGCGCTTTAAAGGTCGCTTTGGCGATCAGGTGGCGGTGATGCACAGCAGACTGTCCGGGGGCGAACGTTACGACGAGTGGCGCAAAATACGCGAGGGTCGTGTGAAGGTGGCGATTGGCGCCCGCTCGGCTGTATTTGCGCCTTTTCGTGAACTGGGTCTTATTATTATGGATGAGGAACATGAAACCTCCTATAAGCAGGAAGAGACACCCAAATACCATGCGCGCGACGTGGCCGTACGCAGAGCCCATCAGCATGGGGCTGTGGTTATTCTCGGCTCAGCTACGCCGTCGCTGGAAAGCTATTATGCAGCCCGCTCGCAAAGCAATGACGAGTTTGCGCCGCTGCTGCTTGAGATGCCGACTCGCGCACTAGGGAACTCATTACCCGAGGTGCATATCATGGATATGCGCGAGGAACTGCGCGCTGGCAACCGTTCCATGTTCAGTCGCGCATTGCATAACGGAATCGCAGAGCGGCTGGAGCGTAAGGAACAGACAGTATTGCTGCTGAATCGGCGCGGACATTCCACGTTCGTCATGTGCCGTAGCTGCGGCTATGTGGCGGGTTGCCCGCATTGCGATATTTCGCTCACATATCATCAGCGTTCGAATAATTTACGTTGCCATTACTGCGGCTATTCCGAGCCCGTGCCTCAGGTCTGCCCGGAATGCGGTAGTGAGCATATTCGCTACTTCGGCACAGGTACTCAGCGAGTGGAAGAGGAACTGGCAAAGCTGTTTCCCGGTATACGTGTCGTGCGGATGGACGTCGATACAACGACGGAGAAAAATGCCCATGAAAAGCTGCTCAAGCAATTTCGTGATAAAAAAGCGGATGTACTGCTCGGCACCCAAATGGTTGCCAAAGGACTGGATTTTCCCGATGTGACGCTGGTAGGTGTCATTACTGCGGATTCGGCGCTTAATTTACCGGATTTTCGGGCTGCGGAAAAGACATTTCAGTTGTTAACACAAGTAGCCGGACGCGCCGGGAGGCATCAATTGCCTGGGGAAGTGTTCGTGCAAACCTATACGCCGGAGCATTATTCGGTTATTCACGCGAGTCGGCACGACTACGGTTCTTTTGTCAGGGAAGAGCTAAAACACCGCCGTAATCTGCATTATCCACCGTATTGCCGACTCATTTTGGTGACTTTTTCTCATGAACAGCTCCCGGTACTGGTTCGATTGGCTGAGAACTATTCAGCCACTCTACAGGGGAGGGCAAGACAAAGGGGCTGGTTGGGCAATATGGATCGGCTTACATCCGATGTGCTTGACATTTTGGGGCCTGTAGCTTCACCGATTTCGAGAATCAAGAATAGATACCGATTTCAATGTATGATAAAATGGCGTGGAAATATAGATGCGATTGGTCTGGCTCAGCAGGTGGCTGATGAAATGGCGGAATCCGCACAGGCCCAAAAGCTGCTGATCAGTCTGGATGTCGATCCGCAAATGCTTATGTAGCGTATGCGTAAAAGTTTTCGGCACAGTTAATGCGGACAAGCCGTCCGTACATAGGATAATGTAGCAGTCGCGCTTGTTGTGAATACGACGAAGCTTAAATGAAGGATAAAGAGGAAGGTGTTCTATTGTCATGTCAATTAGAATTATAGTGTTGGAACCGGATGATGTGTTGCACAAAGTAGCAAAGGAAGTTACTAAAATCACACCTAACGTGCAAAAGCTGCTCGACGATATGGCAGATACCATGTATGAAGCGGAGGGAGTGGGTCTTGCTGCTCCGCAGGTAGGTATTTTGAAGCGACTAATCGTTGTGGATGCTGGAGATGAGCACGGTTTAATTAAAATGATTAATCCTGAAATTGTGTCCGAAGAAGGCGAGCAATTTGGTGCGGAGGGCTGTTTGAGCATTCCTGGCTTAAATGGTGATGTGCGTCGTGCCGAGAAGGTTACTGTCAAAGGGCTGGATCGCGATGGTAAGGCGATTACAGTGACAGCGACCGGATTGCTTTCTCGTGCTTTTCAACATGAAATTGACCATTTGAACGGAGTTTTGTTCACGGATATTGCGGAAAAAGTATATGAGGTTGCTCCGGAACAGCCGGGACCGAACCATCAGACGGGAGAGTGAGGTTCGATGAGCCAAGACATTCGTATCGTCTTTATGGGCACGCCGGATTTCGCTGTGCCTTCGTTGAACATGCTGCTGGACAATGGCTACAACGTAGTCGGTGTCATTACGCAGCCGGATAAGCCGCAGGGACGAAAAAAAATATTGACGTCTACGCCAGTCAAGGAAGCAGCGGAGAAGCGTGGGTTGCCCGTGCTTCAACCGATCCGCTTACGCCAGCCGGAAGCGGTGGCTCAGGTGGCGGAGCTGCGTCCTGATCTGATCGTGACAGCGGCCTATGGGCAGATTTTGCCTAAATCCGTATTGGACTTGCCCCGTTTCGGCTGCCTGAATGTGCATGGTTCGCTGCTTCCCCGTTATCGGGGAGGGGCGCCAATTCAGCGTGCCATTATTAACGGCGAAACCGTTACGGGCGTGACACTGATGTATATGGCGGAAGGACTGGATACCGGCGATATGATATCGCGGGTTGAGGTTGCTATTGAACCGGAGGATACATCCGGTACGATTTTTGAGAAGCTGAGCATAGCTGGTTCGAAGCTTTTACAGGATGAGCTGCCCAAGCTGCTGGCAGGGAAATCGGGTCGTACACCGCAAAACGATGATGAGGCAACCTATGCCCCGAACCTGAACCGCGACGATGAGCGTATTCCTTGGAATGATAGTGCGCAGCAAATATACAACCGGATTCGCGGGCTGGTCCCGTTTTCCGGTGCATTTACGCTGTGGGAAGAAAATGTTTTTAAAATATGGGCGGCTGAGCATCCTTCCATCCTTAGTGATGCAGATGGTGCAAATGCTCCGGCACCCGGGACAGTTCTGCAATTGACTGCCCGTGGCATTGAAGTACAGACGGGCAATGGTACCCTATGGCTGACACAGGTGCAGCCGGCAGGCAAGAAGGTTATGGAAGCCGGGAACTTTGCGCGTGGCGGCCAGATGAAGCCGGGCACGGTGCTCGGGTGAGCGGCGGTCACTCCCGTCAGGGAGGCCAAGGCAGGGAGGCTGGTGCCAGAGCAGGCAAGACTCGTAACCAGACGGCTAGGGAAGTTGCACTGGACGTACTGACAGGGGTTGAGCAGGAGGGTGCATACAGTAACCTTGAGCTGAACCGCCGACTTCAACAGGCAGGTTTGTCCGCGAGTGACGCTGGCTTGGCGACGGAACTTGTATACGGTACAGTTGCACGCCGGAATACGCTGGATTATTTTTTGAACAAGTTTGTTCAGAAAGGAACGGCCAAGCTTCAGGCTTGGGTACGTTCGTTGCTGCGAATGAGTGTGTACCAGATCGTATATCTGGATCGTATCCCGGATCATGCAGTCGTTAGTGAAGCAGTTACCATTGCCAAGCGGCGTGGACACCAAGGGATTTCGGGTATGGTCAACGGCGTGCTGCGCAGTATGCTGCGTGAGCCGGACAAGCTTCGCATTCCTGACGGGCTGTCAGCCGAGGAACGGATTGCATTGGAGCATTCCCATCCACAGTGGCTGGTTAAGCGCTGGATCAAGCAATACGGTGTGGATATTGCGGAAGCCATCTGCCGCGCTAATAATGAGCCACCTGCGGTCAGCGTGCGGGTGAACACGACAATGGCCAGTCGTGATCAACTCTTGAACGAGATGATTGCGAAAGGGGTGGATGCTGTTCCATCGGCGGTTAGCCCTTACGGAATTGTCGTTCGCAGCGGCGGAAATATGGCGCTCACTTCCTGGTATACAGACGGTTTGCTGTCCGTGCAGGACGAAAGCTCCATGCTCGTCGCCGAGGCGGTTGCGCCTGAGCCGGATATGCTGGTACTGGATTGCTGCGCTGCTCCGGGCGGCAAAACAGCTCATATGGCTGAGTTAATGAAGGATCAGGGCCGGATTATCGCCAACGATCTGCATGCTCACAAACATCGGCTAATCCAGGAACAGGTAGATCGGCTAGGGCTGGATGCCGTGGAAACGGTCACCGGGGACGCACTTGAGTTGAAAACTCGTTATGCTCCGGCGTCATTTGACCGCGTCTTGCTCGACGCGCCATGCTCCGGTTTTGGAGTGATCCGCCGCAAGCCTGATTTGCGCTGGAGTAAAACTCCACAGGATGTCCGCGACATCACGCAGCTCCAGCATGAGCTACTGGACAGCGTAGCTGAGCTTTTGAAGCCGGGCGGTATTCTGGTGTACAGTACATGCACAATTGAACCGGATGAAAATGAGGGACAAATCACTCGCTTTTTAAGTGAGCATCCCGAGTATGAGCTGGCAGAAGGACATTCCTTCCCAGACGTAGCTGACGGCATGGACCATGCTCAGCCAGGCTCGGTACAGCTGTTGCCGCAGCATTTTCACAGCGACGGATTTTATATCGCGCGTCTGCGTCGGGTGAAGTAGTTCGTAAGAATCCCGCAGGCAGCCAACCACCAACATTTCCACATTCCGCCGGATATCATCCGGCGGTTTTTGCATTGGGACGAAAAATTTTTACCCTCTCAGGGATTTGTGCTAAAATAGGAAGAATGAAAAACACTGTCTGTGAGAATTAAACAGAACTTAATGAAGAAGGAACGGGTGCAAACATTGATGAAACCTTTTATATATGATTTAACTCTGGAGGAGTTGCAGGACTGGGCCAAGCGCAATGGTGAGCCTGCTTTTCGCGGAGGACAAATTTTTGATTGGCTGTATGTGAAGCGGGTCAATGATTTCAGTGAGATGACGAATTTGTCCAAGTCGCTGAGAGAGAAGCTTGAGGACCAGTTCAGCTTTGTGACGCTTCATGAAATTACAAAGCTGGAGTCGAAGGACGGTACGGTAAAATTCCTGTTTGGTCTGCATGATGATCATGCTATCGAGACAGTTATTATGAGACACAATTACGGAAACAGTATTTGTGTAACGACTCAAGTGGGCTGCCGAATCGGCTGCACATTCTGCGCTTCGACGCTTGGGGGACTCAAACGTAACCTGACCGCCGGTGAAATTACCGCGCAGGTCGTTCAGGCACAGAAAATTTTGGATAAGACGAATGAGCGTGTGAGCAGCATCGTGATTATGGGCTCGGGTGAGCCTTTTGAAAATTATGAAGCGACCATGACATTTTTACGTACGATGATTCATGAAAAGGGTCTGAATATTGGTCAGCGTCACATCACGGTATCGACCAGTGGTATCGTGCCGAATATTTACAAATTCGCGGACGAGGATACCCAGATTAATCTGGCAATATCCATTCATGCGCCTAATGATGCGCTTCGTTCGAAGCTGATGCCTGTAAACCGGCGTTATCCTTTTCAGGATGTTATGGAATCGCTTCGTTACTATCTTGCTAAAACAGGCCGGAGAATTTCGTTTGAATATGCCTTGATTGGCGGAGTGAATGATCAGGCGGAACATGCCGAAGAACTGGCGGACGTGCTGAAGGACATGCTGTGCCACGTCAACCTGATTCCGGTTAACCATGTGCCTGAGCGCAAGTATGTGCGCACATCGCGCAGCGATATTTTCAATTTCCAGCGCATTCTTGCCGAGAAAGGCGTCAATGTGACGATCCGGCGTGAACAGGGTCATGATATCGCCGCTGCGTGCGGCCAGTTGCGTGCAAAGCATATGGAGTTGGGGTGAGACCATTTGATCAAAACAGTTCATGTCAGCCACGTCGGACGTGTACGTTCGGTGAATGAGGATTCTGCCTGGATCAGGCACTTGGAGCAGGGATATATTCTGGGAATTGTTGCCGATGGCATGGGCGGGCATTTGGCCGGTGATACGGCCAGCCGCCTCGCGGTAGAAACACTTGCCGCTGATTTGGCGACGCTGGAAAGCGGGTTATCCGCGCACTCTTTGACAGCGGCGCTTAGCGACGCTATTTTGCATGCTAATGAAGTCATCTTCCAAACGGCTGCCCACGATGACAAGTATCATAATATGGGGACAACGGTTGTAGCCGTTTTGCTAAACGATGCCTCCGGGATTATCGGACATATCGGGGACAGCCGTGCCTATGTGATTTCTAACGGAGTGGTACGTCAAATTACGGAAGATCACACACTGGTCAATGAGTTATTCAAAAACGGTCAGATCAGCAAGGAAGAGCGGGAGAACCATCCCCGTCGCAATGTGTTAACACGGGCGCTGGGCACTGATTCCGAGGTGCAAGTGGATATTGACTCCATTTCTCTGGAAAAAGGCGATGTGCTGTTACTGTGCAGCGACGGGCTGAGTAATCTGGTGACGGAGGAGCAAATTAGTAAAGTAGTAGGTGCCGCCGAGAACCCTCTGGAGGAACGAGCGGATCGTCTGCTGCATCTGGCGCTGCTTGCCGGAGGCGACGACAACATCACGGTAGCTTTGTTTGAATTGCCCGATGACACAGTTTCATTGAGTGAAAAGGGGTGTGACGCATGATCGGGCACCTGCTTGGGGGAAGATACGAAATTATTGAGCGCATCGGCGGCGGCGGTATGGCGCTGGTGTACAAGGCTCAAGACATTCTGCTGAATCGTAATGTGGCGGTCAAGGTGCTGCGTCAGCAATTTGTCCATGATGATGAATTTATTCGCCGGTTTCGGCGTGAGGCACAGTCTGCGGCCTCGCTTTCCCATCCGAATGTGGTCAGTATTTATGATGTCGGCCAAGAGGATGAAATCCATTATATTGTAATGGAGTGCGTGGAAGGAAAAAATCTGAACGAAATTATTAAGGAACGTGCCCCGCTGCAAGTGGATGAAGCGGTACGGATTGCTTCTCAAATTTGTGATGCACTGGAGCACGCTCACCAAAATCAGATTATTCACCGGGACATTAAACCGCATAATATATTGATCGGGCGCAATGGACGGGTCAAGGTAACCGATTTTGGGATTGCCAGAGCTGTCACGTCAACGACGATTACCCAGACAGGCTCTGTGGTGGGCTCTGTCCATTACTTTTCACCCGAGCATGCGAAGGGAGTCGTCACCGGCGAGAAATCGGACTTATATTCTCTAGGGATTGTCTTATACCAAATGCTGACGGCGCAACTTCCTTTTCTGGGAGAAAGTCCGATCAGTGTAGCGCTCAAGCATCTGCAAGAGGAATTTGAGGAACCGCGCAAAATTAATCCACTGATTCCGCAAAGTGTGGAAAACGTCATTTTAAAATCCATGCGCAAAAATCCGGAGGAACGTTATCAATCTGCGGATGAAATGCTAAAAGACTTGGAGACATGCCTGTTGCCGGGACGCCGTAATGAATCCAAACTGGAATTTACACATTTGGATGACGAGGATCAAACGCGGGTTATTCCGGCTATTAAGCCTCAGCAAATGGGAATGTCCTCCAGTGGAGACGACGAGCCTGCCCAATCCGGCGATTCTGAAAAGCTTCAGAGCAAGCAAACGGCTAAAAAAAGTAAAAAGAAGCCGATCTTGTGGATAACGCTGGTGCTCGTGTTGCTTCTTTGCATGGGTGGCGTAGTGTACTATGTGCAAAATTTGCTCGTCGTCCCTGACGTTGTAGTGCCGAATGTGTTGACCAAGACCGAGGACCAGGCCAAGTTGTTGATCAGTCAGTCCGGGTTGACCGTTAAGGACCCAATTAAGCATGAATATAAGGACGGGGTTGCACCCGGAGTTGTTTTCTATCAGAGCTATCCACAGGAATCTGTGGTTAAGAAGGGAACAGAAATTGAACTGAAAGTCGGGGTTGCCAAGCCGCTGACTCCGATGCCGGATGTCAAAGGGCAGAGCTATGATGCTGCTGTCAAGCTGTTGACCTCCCAGCAGATCAAGGAGACACAGATTCAGCGGAATGAGCAGTTCAGTGATCAGGCGGTGGGAACCGTCCTAAGTCAGACACCAGCGGCGAATGAGTCCTTTGATAAAGATACGGTACAGGTGGTGCTGACGGTCAGCAAGGGGGCTGCTACCGTGAAAATGCCAAATCTGGTGGGCAAGACGCAGAAAGAAGCGGAAAATGAGGTCAAAAGTGCTGGATTGAAGGTTGGCTCGGTCAAAGAGGAATTCAGCTATGAGCAGGAAAAAGGCAAAGTAACCAAGCAGTGGCCGTCAGAGGCTGGCAGTGATTTGCCTCCAAATACGGAAATTACGTTTTATGTAAGCACTGGTTATCCTCCAGAAGCGATTACACTGCCATTTAATGTGCCAGTTGCGCCGAAGGAAGAGGGTAAAAACAGCAAGATTCGTATCACTTATACGGATGCACGTGGAGAAAACCAGGAATGGGGAAGCCGTACGATTAATACGACACAAGTGTTCACTATTAATCTGTTGCTGGCTCCGAACAAGGACAGTGTTGTCTCTGTATATAAAGATGGACAATTTGTCGATACGTATCCCGTTTCTTATATTGACGCGAAGAATGGAACGGTGACGATGCCTCAAATCGCTCCGCCTGCTGGAACTACACCCACGGATACGCCAGAAGGTACTTCTCCACAGAATGGCAGTGGAAGCGGCGAACAAGGGAATAGCGGGGATACTTCAAATGATAGTGGTAATAACGGGGGGGACTCGATCAATCAGGATGGCACCGAAGGTAATGGTGAACCGTCCGCTCTTGCCCCCCAAACGGGTTCTACAAGCGTAACAAGTGGTGAGTTTGCTGTTAAATACACAAACCATCCAGGTAAGGGAAAGGACCTCCACAAAAAAAAGGGTGAAGTCATTGAGGCTGTAAAGCATCAATAATCATGCCGGAGGTCAGTGCAATACCCGTTATTCGTTTTCACTATCCCTAAACACTTAAAGGAGGACGGCTTACACATGCCTGAAGGTCTGATCGTCAAGGCGCTCAGCGGATATTATTATGTCTCCAGTCTGGATCAGAATGGGCGGCCGGTATCCGGCGAAGCTACGGTGCAATGCAGAGCACGCGGAATATTTAAGAAAAAAGAGATTACGCCGCTTGTCGGCGACCGGGTCGTTTATGAACTGACTGAAAACGGGGAAGGTATGGTTAATGAGATTCGGAAGCGCACGACGGAGCTCATTCGCCCGCCAGTGGCTAACACTACGCTTGCTGTACTGTTGTTTTCCCTACGTGAGCCGGATTTAAATCTGCCGTTGCTGGACAAATTTTTGGTGCATATTGAGCACGCCGGGCTGGATACGATTATCTGTCTGACAAAGCGCGATTTGTATGAGGGCAGTCCTTCGGAGGATGAGACGGTTTTGGCTGTTCAGGAAATGTACCGGAAGATTGGTTATGAGGTGCTGGTGACCAGTGCTCGTACCGGGGAAGGTACGGCTGAGCTTAAGAAGCTGTTGGCTGGTCAAATCAGTGTGTTTTCCGGACAGTCAGGTGTAGGGAAGTCTTCTATGCTTAATGCGCTGGAACCCGGCCTAACGCTGGAGACGAGCGCCATTAGCAATAAGCTGGGGCGGGGACGGCATACGACTCGTCATGTAGAATTAATTCCACTCGACAATGGCGGTTTTGTAGCAGATACACCGGGTTTCAGCCAACTGGATTTCCTGGAGCTGGGTGTGGATGAGTTATCTCCATGTTTCCGTGAATTCCAGTCGTATGCAGAAGGATGCAAATTCCGGGGTTGTACCCATATTCACGAACCTGGCTGTAAAGTGAGAGAGGCCTTGGCAGAAGGACATATTTCGCAGGGCCGATATGATAACTATTTGCATTTCTATCAGGAGTTAAAAGAAAAAAAGCGGAGGTACTGAGCATATGTTAAAAATAGCACCGTCGATTTTATCCGCTGATTTTGCCCGTTTGGGCAGTGAAGTTGCGGAAGCTGAAGCAGGGGGAGCAGACTGGATTCATGTGGATGTCATGGATGGTCATTTTGTATCCAACATTACATTAGGGCCTCCTATTGTTCAGGCTATTCGTCCTCATACGAGCCTTCCTCTGGACGTTCATCTGATGATTGAGCATCCTGAACGTTACATTGGCGATTTTGTGAAGGCAGGAGCTAATATCGTCACTGTTCATGCCGAGGCTTGTGTTCATCTGCACGGGGTCATCCATTTGATCAAGCAGCAAGGTGCTCTTGCGGGTGTGGCCCTCAATCCGGGCACTTCTCCATATGCGATCAAGGAAGTGCTGCCCAATGTAGATATGATTCTGGTTATGACAGTTAACCCTGGATTTGGGGGTCAGTCTTTTATTCCGGAGACGTTGGATAAAATCAGACAGATTCGCACATGGTTGAATGAAATCGGCCGTCCGGATGTACATATTGAGGTAGACGGAGGCATTGCAGAGGAGACGGCACCAGCCGTATTTGAAGCAGGGGCTGATGTTCTGGTGGCTGGTAGTGCGGTATTCGGCAGAGCGGACCGCGGAGCGGCTATTGCGGCTATTCGGGACAGTGCAGCTCATCATTCGTCCAAGTGAAGCTGACCGAAGCGCTGTGGATGACGGTAGCGAGTATGGTGACAGGTGTGATCCTAAGTTGCTTCTCACTGGTGAAATCTCCTTGGAATGCCCTTCTTTCACTCGTTGCCGTTCTGATTGTGCTGTTTTATTTTCGTAAAAATGAACGGCGCGGTTTGCGTATCGGCTTTGTAATAAGCAGCGTGCTTTATTATATCCTATTTATTTTCATACTCTCAGCATATCTGTATGTTCGTGGACTTGTCTAATGGTATAGCATGGGATAGATGTGCATAAATATGGTTACATGAGCGGGATTCTCATGTAGCCTTTTTTTGTATGGCAACAACCCTTGACAGGTTGCATAAACTACAGAGAACGGATGCACGAGGATGATGGGGAGGGTGAAGCATGAAGTTTTATACAATCAAGCTACCAAGATTTCTGGGTGGATTCGTCAAAGCCATTCTGAATACATTCCAGAAAAGCTGAATTGCACGTAACGTACACACAGGATGCAAAATGAAGAGCAAGGTACACAGGGCATGCTTCCCGGGCACAGCGACAGACAGGTAGCTCGACAGCAAACGGCAGGAACGCGCGGGAAGATGCCTGACATTTTGACATCATGGACCAGATGGATGTAACATTTTGAATAACCAAAAAAGCACCCGTTTAAAACGAGGTGCCTTTTGTTTATAACGTTATTTTTTTGCGACTACACGCGAGTTACTTTACCGGCCTTCAATGCACGAGTGCTGACATAAACGCGTTTCGGTTTACCGTTAACGAGAATACGAACTTTCTGTACGTTGACGCCCCAAGTACGGCGATTACGGTTGTTAGCGTGAGATACGTGGTTACCGGTGCCAGGCTTTTTGCCTGTTACAGAACATTTACGAGACATGATTCCACCTCCTATTCTGAAAATAACCAAGTTCCGTATGGAACGGGTCGCTCTTCAGGCCGACTGGGTCAGTCGGACTTTGTAAGTCACTAACCTGAACAAAACAATACTTATATATAATATCATAGTCAAAAAAGCTCCGTCAACCGATTCAAAAACTTTATTTATTTCTATTACGCATTATAGTACAATATGGGATAGCTATTGCTGTGAATATTCTTGTAATAGTTGGAATGTGAATTCTTATTCCAGTCATGCCGGACAGATCAGAGGCGGAACCATATTTATCATTCCAGCCGATGTTTCAGTGTCGGGTGGTTGACTGGTTTTTCATATATAGACCTGTGGAAGGCCGACCAGGCCGTGGGTACGATAAGCTTACGAAAGTGTGACATTCGTATTCGTCGTCTGGCTTTAGTATAATTCAATTGAACCTGTCCGCACAGATGAACATGACGATGCGGAAGGTTGATGGCAAAACAAGTGTATTAAGCTAGGAAGGGGAATTCTCTTGAGTAATCGTTCTTTGAATGGAACAGATTTTACCGCAATGGTTTTAGCCGGGGCGGAACAATTACAGCAGCATGCGGAACACGTCAATTCACTTAATGTATTTCCGGTGCCGGACGGTGACACAGGAACTAACATGAATTTGACGATGAGCGCGGGCGTAACAGAATTAAAGAGGGGGGATTCTTCCTCCATCGGTGTCATGTCCGGCATATTATCCAAAGGTTTGCTGATGGGAGCCCGCGGCAATTCAGGGGTTATCCTGTCTCAGTTGTTCCGTGGCTTCAGCCGTTACGCTGCCCCATACGAGGAATTGAATACCCTTCAGTTCGCATCGGCATTGCAGAGCGGGGTGGATGCGGCCTACAAGGCGGTGGTTAAGCCGGTGGAGGGTACAATTCTTACCGTGGCGAAGGAAGCGGCCAAGCATGCTGTGTTTTTCTCACGCCGGACAAATGACATTACTGAACTGATGGAAGAAGTGCTTGCCAAAGCGAAGGAAACGCTTGCCATGACGCAGGACATGCTTCCGGTACTGAAGCAAGTAGGGGTTGTGGACTCGGGTGGACAAGGACTTGTGTATATTTATGAAGGGTTCATGCAGCATCTTGGAAGCGGTTTGGTGACAGCTCCAATTGTAAAAGGGGAGAATGTACGCACTGCTTATGCTCCTCATGTATCCGAGAGACCGACGGCGCAAGCGATTGCTCCTTCACCGGATGCACCGATTTCGGCGCAGGCGAAGCTTGAAACGGAAAATATTGAATTTTTATATGATATGGAATTTTTTATTAATCGACAATTGGGAGAAGCCCAAGGTACGGACTTTGATGAGGAAGCCTTCCGGTTAGCGTTATCTGTGGATGGAGACTCTATCATTGTTATTTCTGACGATGATGTTATTAAGGTTCATGTTCATTCCAAGGCTCCGGGCGAAGTGTTGAATCTGGCGCTATGTTACGGGGAAATTACACAGATCCGTATTCTGAATATGCGCGAGCAGCATCGTGATTTGTTGTCTGCGGGTATGGATGGCGCTCCTGAGCCTGAGTGGTTTGCTGAAATACCGGCAGAGCCTGCACGTGAGGAGGAGCCTTCTGAGCCACCGGCTCATGAGCTGGCACCCTATGGTTTCATAGCAGTGGCTTCAGGCGAAGGGATTGCTGATATTTTCAGAAGCTTAGGTGTGGATGTTGTCCTTTCCGGTGGTCAGACTATGAATCCGAGTACGGAAGACTTTGTTAATGCGGCTCGGTCGATTGCGGCGCAGCACATTTTTATCCTGCCGAATAATTCCAATATTATTCTGGCGGCAGAGCAGGCCCGTGAACTGCTGGAGATGGAGCGCTTGGTGTCGGTTATTCCGAGCAAAACGATTCCTCAGGGTATTGCTGCAGCATTCGCTTTTCAGGAGGAAGAAGCCTTTGAGGCCAATCAGGACAGCATGCGGGACGCGGCCAGCCGCGTGAAATCAGGGCAGGTAACCTATGCAGTACGGGATACGACGCTTGATGACCTGCACATTACGGCTGGCCATTATATCGGTATTCAGGATTCCAAAATTGTAGCGACTGAAGAACAATTAATCGCAACGGCTCGTCTTTTGCTGATCAAAATGTTGGTGAATGGCGATGAGATTGTTACGATTCTCACAGGTTCGGATGCGAAGCAAGAAGATACAGAGCAGCTCGTTGCATGGCTTGAAGAAAATTATTCGGATGCTGAAGTGGAAGTTCATGAAGGCGGTCAGCCGATTTATCCTTACCTGTTTTCGGTGGAAACTTGATGGGCTGTAGAGCGTCCATAGAAGCTCACCACAAAAGGAGGTCTAACCGATGAGTAACACCATCATTGTGACCGATAGCACGGCTGATATTCCACAGGAACTGGTAGACCGTCTCGGGATAGTCATTGTGCCGCTGACGGTGATGTTTGGAAACACGACTTACCTTGACGGCATTGAGATGTCTGCCGCGCAATTTTACAGCGAATTGGTACGGGCTGATGAGCTACCTACGACGTCACAGCCTTCACCAGCCCGCTTTTTGGAGACATTTACGACGCTGTTGGAGCAACATCCCGAGAGCCAGATCGTTTCCATCCATTTGTCTTCCGGCGTGAGTGGAACGTATCAGTCCGCTCTGCTGGGTAAATCCATGCTGGAGAAGCATGAAGACAGAATAACCGTGCTAGATTCCAAATTGGCCTCGTACGGATATGGTATGCTTGTGGTCTATGCGGCAGAGCTGGCGGCTTCCGGGCATTCCCCGGCTGATATCGTTCAAGCTTTAGAGCATCGTCAGGAACGTCTTTGCTTGTATTTTCTGGTGGATACGCTGGAATACTTGCAAAAAGGGGGGCGTATCGGCAAAGCAGCAGCCATGATTGGCACCCTGCTCAATATTAAGCCGATTCTCTCTATGGACAAGGAAGGTATCATTTATTCGGCAGACAAGGCAAGAGGACATAAAAAAGCGACAGCACGAATCATTGAATTGCTGGAGCGGGATTTAAAGGGCCAAAAAATTAATATTGCTGTAGGCCATACGGCAGACCGTTCGGCAGCAGAAGCGTTCGAGGCACAATTGGCAGAACACTTTGAGCTGGGAGATCGAATATATACGGAAGTTGGCGCCGTGATCGGAACCCATGTGGGACCGGGAACGATTGCCATTTTTGCATGGCCGGCCGGAGATGAGAGGTAATATGTTACAACTGGATCAAATACCTTTGAAACAAATACACGGCGTGAGTGCTCTCAAAGAAGGAGAGCTTCACGCTTTTGGCATTTCTAACGTGCAGGACATGCTGGAATACTATCCGTTCCGATATGAGGATTACCGTCTGCGTTCGCTGAGCGAAGTGAAGGACGGAGATAAAATTACGGTGCAGGCTAAAATTATGGGCATTCCGGTGCTTCAGCGTTACGGGCGCAAATCAAGGTTGACTTGTAAATTGATGGCCGAGGATTGGATGTTTACAGCGACATGGTTCAATCGTCATTTTTTGAAGGAGCAGCTAACGTCAGGCCGTGAAATTGTCGTGACTGGCAAATGGGATCTGAAGCGGATGCAGATGACCGTTTCGGATTCCGAGTTTCCCGATAAAGGAGTCGCTCGTTCGGGGACGCTTCAGCCTGTGTATTCCGTAGGCGGCAAGATTACGCAGACCTGGATGCGCAAGACGATGAACCAGACACTCCAGCAGTTTGGTGAAATGATTCCCGAAATTTTACCGGAGTCGCTTGTACGTAAATACAGTATAATGCCGCGTAAGCAGGCTATTGCAGGTATACACCAGCCTCAGGACAATCGAGAGGGACAAGAGGCCCGCCGCCGGATGGTGTATGAAGAGCTGTTTTTATTTCAGTTGAAAATGCAGGCATTCCGTGCGTTGAACCGCGGCCGGGCAGATGGGGTTGTACATACGGTGGATAATGCCACGGTTCGCGAATTTGTGAGGGCCTTGCCGTTTGAGCTGACGGATGCTCAGAAGAAAGTGGAGCTTGAAATACTGCATGACCTGCGTTCGCCTTATTGTATGAACCGTCTGCTTCAAGGGGATGTTGGGTCAGGTAAAACCGTTGTTGCCGCCATCGGTTTGTTTGCTACGGTGCGTTCCGGTTTTCAGGGGGCGCTGATGGTGCCAACGGAAATTTTGGCTGAACAGCATATGCGGTCGCTTCACAAGTTATTTGAACCGTTTGAGATTAGTGTGGGGTTGTTGACGGGCAGTACGACCGGGAAGAAGCGTAAGGAACTGCTGGCTTCGCTCCAGATGGGTCTGCTGGATATTGTGGTGGGCACGCATGCCCTTATTCAGGAAGATGTGTATTTTCGCCAGCTTGGGCTTGTTGTAACGGATGAGCAGCACAGATTTGGTGTCAATCAGCGTAGTATATTGCGTCGCAAGGGCTATAATCCCGACGTTCTTACGATGACGGCAACGCCGATTCCGCGTACGCTGGCGATCACCGCTTTTGGCGATATGGATGTCTCTACGTTGTCAGAGCGGCCAAAGGGACGTATTCCGATTTCTACGTATTGGGTAAAGCATGATCTGATGGATCGTGTGCTCGGATTTATTTCCCGTGAGGTGGATCAGGGACGGCAGGCTTATCTGATCTGCCCGTTGATTGAGGAGTCTGAGAAGCTGGATGTACAGAATGCCATCGATCTGCATATTCAAATGCAACAGGCTTTTCCACGTTACCGCGTCGGTCTGCTGCATGGGCGAATGACTCCTGCAGAAAAGGAAGAGGTTATGCGTTCCTTCTATGCCAATGAAATCCAGTTACTCATTTCAACGACAGTTGTAGAGGTGGGCGTAGACGTGCCGAATGCGACGCTAATGATCATTATGGATGCGGACCGCTTTGGCTTGTCCCAGTTGCATCAGCTGCGTGGACGTGTCGGACGGGGCGCACATGCCTCGTACTGTGTGCTGGTCGCTGATCCCAAGTCTGAGGTGGGCCAGGAGCGGATGAAGGTTATGACCGATACGGACGATGGTTTTGAGGTGGCTAGACGTGACTTGGATTTGAGGGGGCCGGGTGACTTTTTCGGTACCAAGCAAAGTGGGCTGCCCGAGTTTCGGTTAGCAGATATGGTAGCGGATTTTGAGGTGCTGGAGAAGGCCCGTGAAGATGCGACTGCTCTGATCGCGGACTCGTCCTTTTGGACATCTCCGCAGTATGAAGCATTGCGTGGCTATTTGCAAAAAGAGCAGATTTTCCAGGGTGATCTTATCGACTAATACACCTTGAATTATAAGGCTGTTTTTATAGTTTTAAACAGATAGGCACAATGGACAGGCTGGCCGACATATATTTGGGAATGACCGAATGATATGGGAGGTGCGGTAACATTGAGCTATCAGCAATATGGAATCAGTCCGCAACTGGTGGAGCGGATTAAGTTGAAAATGAAAAATCGTGCGCTTAAGGAGCGGGTTAAGCAGCAGATCGAAGGCGTGACCAAGGCGGACCTGCAAAACAAAGCCAAGGTACGTCAACTTGTGAAGTCCACTTCCGCTATTTTGAACGAGCGGCTGACGGCTGCACAGGAAGAACAATTGACGGCCTTCGTGCTGGCGCAAAAAATCGACCCGTCGAACACGTTTCATCTGATCAAGCTGTGGGGGATGTTTCGTTAACCGGACATACGTTGGATGTCTCTAAATTCTCTCTGAATGCTCGATGCTCATCCAAGCTGGAAAAGGATTGCCTGATGTCAGGCGGTCCTTTTTTGCTTGTTCCTCTATTTCCCGCTTGTTTTCTGTTCAGTATAGTATATTCCGTAGCCTTCGCTCGTATTTAATTCCCCGGGTAATAGACTGGGTGTTAATAGAGAGATTTTATTTGTAATGACCGCCAATTTTGACGGATCGCTCCAGAGCCTGCCCCGCGTTTGTTAACGACGATGCACGCATGATGATCGCCTGACCATATCGATCCTTTAAAGTGTCTGTTACTTTTTCCAAAGCCCGGGATCGCTCCTGATCTTCAAAAAAGTCAAGCTGGTACAGCTGATCATCCATCAAGCCGCTTAAAGTGACACCCGCACGCTTCACGGGCATATGGTTCCAAAAGGTATAAAATATTTTTTTCACGGTTTCATATATCTTTTCGGTACGGTTTGTAGGATCGTGCAGCTTCATCTGGCGGGAAAACCCGGTCGGTGCCTCGTGCGGACTGCATATGCAATGGACGGTCACAACTGAGCCGATATATCCTTTGCGACGGGAGTCCCGGCATACCTCTTCTGTCAACTCAAGCAGGATAGTCTCCACCTCTGCAGGCTGGACATAATCCCGGGGCAGGGTCATCATATGACCGATGGATTTTGGGGGCGTATCCAATGTTTCCGGCTTGACCGGACTGTGATCCAGACCGTTAGCAGTTCGCCATAAAACTTCTGCCTGAATATCTGACTTCTTGCCGAAATGAGACCGGAATTTGTCCTGAAGCCGGGGTAAGGGAGTACGTGCGATGTCTCCAATGCTATGCAATCCAAGCCTCTCCAAATGCCGTTCCATGCGCGAGCCAATACCGAACATACTGCGAACCGGCTGAGACCATAGCAACGCTGCAATGTCGGATGGAGGAAGGACAAAAATGCCGCTTTCATTCTTCTTGGCCCATATATCTGTCGCCATTTTAGCGAGCATTTTATTGGAACTGATACCGATACGAATCCATACCCCTGTTTGTGACATTACTTTTTGTTGAATTTCACTTGCGATGCTCACCGGATCTCCGAACAGGGAGAGGCTTCCGGTTACGTCCAGAAACTGCTCATCAATACTGAAAACCTCAACCAAATCTGTATACTCGTTATAAATTTCTGTTATTTTTAATGAGACGTCGATATAATGCTGCATGCGCGGGCGTACAATGGTAAGGTCAGGACATTTTCTTATCGCTTCTCCCAGACGTTCTGCTGTAGATATACCGTATTTTTTAGCCAGCGGACACGCAGCTAGGATAATGCCTGAACGCAGCGAAGGGTCACCAGCAACGACTAGCGGTTTATGTTGATATTCGGGATTGTCGGCCTTCTCAATGCTGGTATAAAAGCTTTGGCAATCTGCTAAAAATATAGTTTTTTTTCCGCGTTCGTTCAATGTTGCAATCTCCTTTCCAGATGTCTGCTGATCGTCTTTCCAAAATATTCTTGAATGTAAAGTCATATAGTAGTATTATATACAGAACAAGTGTTCTTAATCCAATTGTATTTTCTGGAACGTTATTGTTTACGTAAAACCTAACATGGCGTATCATATTATCTTGAACGAAAACATGTGGAAATGAATGCATATTGAGGGGAGAAAACCATTTTTATGAACCCAAAACGTCGACCATCATCTCAAAAACGCAGCAGGTGGCGTATTTTTGGCAGAGTTTTGCTGATTAATATCAAGTGGTTCTCGCTTGCGGGCGTACTTGGGGTCTTATTTGCCGGAGGTCTTATATCCGGTTATGTGGCAGCGCTGGTTCATGATGAACCTGTACGATCACGTCAGTTGATATATGAAAAGGTAAATGAGAACGCTCTGACCAGCTTTGTATTTTTTAATGACCAGGTAACCCCGGTTGGACGAATGCGTATGGAGGAGGATCGGCAGCTCGTGGATCTGAAGGATGTTCCCCAATCCATTGTAGATGCCCTCATTTCAACGGAAGACAGCCAATTTTATGAGCATCAGGGGGTTGATCTAAAAGGGACGGCTCGCGCCGTCAAACAAAAGCTTCTGAACGAAAATCGCCAAACAGGCGGAAGTACACTGACACAGCAGGTAGCCCGGCGAGTTTTCCTCAGTCTGGATAAGACGGACAGCCGTAAGGTAAAGGAAATGCTGCTGGCACTGCGTATGGAACGCTTTATGGGCAAGGACAAAATATTAACGGCATACCTAAACAAAATGCCGTTTGGCAATGGCTCCGCAGGTTACAATTTGTACGGGATCAAGTCGGCTTCGTTAGGGATTTTTAATGTAAGTGATCTACATAAGCTTCATATTGCTCAGGCGGCTTATTTGGCGGGTCTTCCACAATTGCCATCTGTTTATTCGGCTTTTGACGGTAAAGGGAAATTTGATGAAGAAGGCTTCAACAAAGCTTTGGAGCGCCAGCGTGTCGTGCTGGGAAGGATGCTGGCAACAGGTAAAATCACATTAACAGAATATAACGAGGCACTTCAATTTGATATTAAAGCTACTCTTGCACCACATCGGGAGAAAAGCTACAATACATTCCCTTATTTGATGCTGGAGACAGAGCGGGAGGCCGCCCGGTTGTTGGCGCTCCAGCAAAATCCGGATCTTACGACAGCCGAGATTTCCAAGCCCGAGCATGCGGAACTTCTTCAAAATATACGAGAAGAACTGCAACGGTCCGGTTATCGGATTTATACAACGATAAATAAGAAAGTTTATAACGATATGCGGCAGATTGCTGCCAATCCGCAAAACTTTTCTCCATACAGTAAGCAGAAAGAACTGGAGCAGATTGCTGCCATCATGATTGATCATAAAACGGGGGCTATACTCGGTATGATCGAGGGCAGGGACTTTAATACTGAGCAAATGAACTATGCAACCCAGATGACGCGTCAGCCGGGTTCAGCTATGAAGCCAATTGCAGCTTATTTGCCTGCTTTGGAAAAAGGCTATACTCAGCCTGCTGGGCTTATTGATGATTCGCAAATTATATTAAAAGACGGACGTAAAGGCTATCATATCCCTAAAAATTATAACAGACGGTATGAAGGGTTGATGACAGCCCGTGAAGCACTCAATCGGTCGATTAACATTCCTGCGCTGAGACTGTTTTTGTATGAAGTTAAAATACCAAACGCCTGGAACTTTGTACGTTCCCTTGGGATTACGACGATTCAGCCGCAGGATGAACATGCTCAGACAGGCGTTCTGGGTGGGCTCAGCAAGGGGGTATCTGTCAAGGAACTGACAGCGGCATACGGCACGATTCCTAATATGGGCGTATACAATGAACCCCATTTGATCAGTAAAATTACGGATGCCGATGGCAAGATCGTTTATGAATTTAAACCGCAGGCGAAGCGTGTGTATTCCCAGCAAACCGCGTTTTTAATGACAGATATGCTCAAAACGGTTATATCGGACCCGAGGGGTACAGGCAAACGTATACAAAATGCTTTTAAAAGCTACGGTGCCATTGACATTGCCGGTAAGACCGGTACGACACAAAACTTTGGCGATGTGTGGTTCATGGGCTATACCCCGGATGTTACACTCGGCGTCTGGGCAGGTTACCGTCAACAGGTTAACACCCTATCTCAAGAAGGGCACTCCAGAGCACAATCGGTGTGGGCGCTTATCATGAACGAAGCGGTCAAGGATCAGCCCCAGCTTTTCAAAAATAAGCATTTTACACAGCCGGAAGGTGTTGTAAAAGTTACGGTCTCCAGTCTTACAGGTAAGCTACCGGGAAGTTATTCCCGTCAATCCGGTCAACTCGTGACAGACTGGTTTAACCAAAAATACGTGCCAACGGAAGTCGGGAGGGAACAACGACCACGTTCATCCACACCTGTCGTGCCGTCCAAACCGGATGCGAAGGATAAAGCAGCTCCAGAGAAACAAGAACCTGCAACGGATCAGAAGGAGATTCTACCAGAAGAAACAGTACCTTCTGATCCGGGGACAGAAATAGATACGAATGGTGAGATTAATGATGTGCCACCAACAGATGGTTCGCAACCATCTGTTGAAAATAAGCAGGAGCCTCCTTCTGAGCCAGAAACCCAGAAGGAAGCTCCAGAAAATAAACCAAGCGAAACTATTCATACCGAAACACCCGATCAGCCGAAAAACTGAACCAAAGGGAGCGGCCTAATTCAGAATGCCGTTCCCGACAATATTGACGGTGATCTGTGGGTGAAAACGAACATTAGGGTACTCTTTATTCCACTCCAGACTCTTCCACATGGTCGGGTGATGGGCAATCAATTGTCTGCCGATGCCAAAGGCATCACAACCTCTTTTTTGAAGCGTACGGATAATTTCCTCCGCATCCTGGGTCATGATTTCGGAAAGCTGACGGTTCAGGCGCATCACATTATCCTTATCCTGAAGATGATCCCGCGCGTATTCAACAACATCGACAGGGAGCTTCAGGTTGAGATACACATCAATTTGACCATCGCGTCCAACTTTCACTATAAGCTGGCGTTTGATGTTCTGAATATGAGCCTGATAGGTAATAAAGTTTTGCAAATCACTGGCAGGTCCCAACGATGCCTATTGTTTGGCCCACTCGGCTGGGCAGACGCATCCCGGCTTCCCGTAGCACCTCAAAGATCACTTCAAGCAACATCGCCTCCACAATGGCGGGAAATGGAACATTTTCCAACGATTTTTTGATCGTATGTGCGAGCTCTAGCGGTAGAATGGCTGAGTGAAAGGCAATCGTTGCAATATAAACGGCGGGCAATGTAAAAGCGATCAGAAAGCTCATCATTCGGATCATTCTCAGAAAGGAACTAATAATCCAGCGACCGTTATAATCATCCGGGCTTTGATAAAATGCAAAAAAGGAGACGGGAACGATTAAGGCAGTAGTAGGGCTGCCTTCGGCCAAAATAGTTACTCGTCCTTCCATTAAATTAGCTGCTACCCGATCTGGACGTTCTGTGCTGAGTTGCTGAGGGAACAGGGAAAAGGGATTGTCCTCCGTGAATTCCTGAATAAAACCGGGAGGCAGTACCAGATCGGAGGAGATGGCTTTTATTCTTTTTTCCACTTCCTCCACTAGCTCAGGATTGGCCAAGTCTTGCATATACATGATAGCAACTTTGGTCCGGGTTTTAGATCCGACATAAAAGTAGCGCACAATCAGCGATGTGCTGATGATTTGTTTGCGAATAAGATTCAGATTGACGGACAGCTGCTCAATAAATCCATTGTGCGGTCCGCGGATAATCCCCTCGTTCTCCGGCTCATCCGTACTACGGGCGTATGTTTTTTCGGAGGAAAGGATATAAAATTCTTCTGCGCCATCCACCATTAAAATGGAGTATCCCTCAATAAGCGAATCAGCGGCATTTCGGAGGTCGGTGTCCTTTTGGCTGTTCAGGGTGGTAAACATTTGATGAGAGCCAGAATCGGTTTTCTTATACAATGTGGCCAGAATGTGTGTCTGAATGATCTCCTGATCCACGAGTGAGTCTATATAGAGAAGAATGCCATCTTTGCAGTCAACAGAAATAGCCTGTTTTTTTAAATCATCCGTATAAAAAAGAGCTTGCTCGATAAAGGAAATATTCTTGTTCAATTCAAAGTGAGCTGCGTTATGTCCAGTCAAGAAAACACCTTCTTTTGGAATGAGATATGCATAATGTGTGCCAAATGGATTGGATTTATCCATGATCTGGCGCTCTATTCATATCCCGCATCATCTTCACCTCACGTAACGTGAATGTTTTATAATAGAATAGGCTGAAAACGAGAGACTCAATTACATATATCTGCACGCACGATACGATTCTATGAGGAAAAAGGGATGATTGCTCCTGTTAAGCACCCGATAATGGATAGCGTTATTTTACAGAGCGTGAAGCCATTCGCCTGAGGATGATTATGACGCTACGTGAATTCGGTATGTCAGTAGAGGAAGTCAAATCCGTACTGGACCGATTGGATCAAGGGAGAAGGAATGAGGTACTTTATGCGCTGGAGTTGCAACGTTCTGTATGTTCACGGCGTGGATGGATCATAAACACAGGCTAAAGCCGACCAAATGATCGAACGTTTGAGACATGACAGCGAGCTGGAGTGGGAAGAGATGTTTCAGTTGGCCGGAGGTTTGAAGCGTCAGCGGGAGCTGGGAAAAGGTGTCCGCGCCAGGAAAGGAGGAATCCGAGCTGCCAGTATATTGTGCAGAACGCTCCCGCATGCTGGATTGGTTCGATAGACATGGATATTTTGCGGCTTCCTGGCATATTACAGGGCGACTGCATCAAGGCAGCGGCATGGCTGCAAAAGCTAAGCACTGGCAATCCAGTTGCTCTTACTGCTGCGCAGGCCCTGCAAATGGCTACAGTCAATGTAGCCAAGCTTTAAACTTTGAGCACAAAACCGGCACACTTGAGGTGGGGAAAGGCGGATATCATTCTGATAGATATGCAAAAGCCGCATTTACAGCCAATACACCAGATAGAGTCACTGCTTGCTTATAGCGCAAGCGGCGCGGATGTCAATACGACAATTGTGAATGGGTGTGTGCTCATGCGCGGAAGACAGTTGCTAACAAGAGACGAGAAAGAGGTGCTCGCACAAGCAACGGTACGCGGAAAACGCATCGTACAAGGATTTTAAATGAGACTACACAGTCGAGTGGCTTTGGGTCACATCAATTCCCAAATAATGTCCCAGTTCCCGTCGAACCTCGCTGCGTGCAAAGGAGGAAAGCATGAAAAACCTCTTTTGGTAGCCACGGCATACATACAGGACCTCCACGCCTTCGTGATTCCGGGTTTCGTTGTATATTTTAACTCCCTGCCTTTTCATTCGCGCCTTTGTCTCCGCCAATTGAACAGCTACACGCTGTTGCACCCCGGTCAGGCTGCGAACGTACAGATCGGGCATTTTTAAGGCAGAGGCATTCAGAATGCGAATGTCCCGCTCCAGCACATCCAGCACGAGGGTCAGAAGTACACAAGTTTTGATCAGCCCTGCGTCTTCCTCGGAAGGCAATGGGGCCTTATTCTTGTTGTCCAGTATCTTTTTCATAAGAAATCTCCTTTACTCATAACAGGAATACAATTATAATCAGCATACAGAACAAATGTTCTTTTTATACTTCATCATAGAAATTATTCCTTTGCCAAAGCAATCATCAATTATTGGAAAGAAAGAAGGTATACATATTGTCACGCTCGTTATATGCGGCGCTTTTGCTGCTAAGCCTCATTTGGGGCGGATCGTTTTTGTTTATCAAGGTATTATTGCTTCATCACGTAGGGCCTTGGACTATTGTATTTCTTCGTTCCAGCTTTGGTCTCATTTTTATTGTTTTGTTGATGCTGCTCATGCGCAAGCCATTTGAATTCAGAAGTATTCCATGGAAATCGGTTATTCTCGTAGCTCTGGTGAACATGGTTTTGCCATGGGCCTTGATTAGTTTTAGCGAGACCAGAATTGCTAGCAGCATGGCTTCCGTATTGAATGCCACCACGCCAATCTGGACCATGTTGGTCGGACTTGTTTTGTTCGGAGCTATCTTTCATCGAATGCAGTGGTTTGGAATGGGACTCGCTTTTGTAGGAATCGTTATTTTACTGGGTATTAATCCTGTATCCATTATTTCTGTAGACCCCGTCGGCTTTGGATGTATGCTGCTTGCGACTCTCTGCTATGGCTTTGGAACGCAACTGTCCAAACGGTTTTTATCCAATCTGTCGATGTATCAGGCAACCTTTGCGACATTATTGGGTGCAACGGCAGCGGGCGGCATCATGACGGCAATGGTAGATCGACCTGATCTGTCGGTCGTCGTCATCCCTGGTGTATTGGGTTCTCTTATAGGGCTGGGGGTCTTGGGATCGGGAGTAGCTTATATTTTGTTCAATTATATGATTTTGCGGGGAAGTCCGGAATTTGCCTCCTCGGTGACTTATTTTGTACCGGTGAGCGCTATCGTATGGGGCTTTTTGCTTCTGAATGAACACATCGGCTGGAATGTTCTGACCGGGCTGGTCCTCATACTCGGAGGGGTGTTTATGGCCAACCAGCGCAGAACAGCCAGATTGGCTGGGTAACCACTGAAAATCTGCATAACCAAGCTATAAACACATTTTATGTGCATCCGCCAAACCTTCGGTATAATGCGGTTATTCGCACATACAATAAAGCATGCTCACGCATAAAATAAAAATATGGTGCGGCATAAAAAGCAAGCTGTTTAGCAGGTGGTAAGGTGTGGTATAATAAATAATAGAATTACGTGTACCACAGAAATGTCGGAGTTTTATTCCACAAAAGAAAGGATCAGGATACCATGTGTCCCCGAAGGATACTTCCCCAAAGGACGATTTGGAAACGATTTGATCTGTCTTATACTTAGCTTTTCCGCGGAGTAACGTCAAGTTGCGAAAGCCAACTCTGCGGAAGAGGGGATTGTACATGCGAAGGACCAAGTCCTCCAGGCACATCTTACCCGGTAGCTTCCGTAAGAGTGGGTTCATCCACATCAAACTTACGAGAAACCGAGGGAGCCTGTATGAGGAAAACTTACGAATCTATCGTGAACAATGGAGCATTAAGGCAGATTGCTGTCATGCTGCTCGGAACATGCATTTTAGCTTTTACGTATTATCACATCAATGCTCAAAATCATTTGTCAGAAGGCGGATTTGCAGGCCTAGCTCTGCTGGGACATTACGCATTTGGCGTGTCTCCGGCTTGGAGTATGCTGCTGCTTGATATCCCCGTCATATTATTGGCTTGGGTACTGAAGGGCAGAAGATTCATGCTGCTGGCATTAATCGGGGCGGTCGCATTTTCCCTGTTTTATGCAGGATTTGAAAAGTATTCGACGCTGGTTATAGATCTGCACGGCAACTTGCTGGTAGCGGCTCTGCTTTGCGGAGTGCTTACAGGCTTGGGAGCCGGGATCGTACTGCGATTTGGTGGGGCAACCGGGGGCGATGATATTTTATCCCTGCTGATCAGCGAGTGGCGTGGATGGAAAATCGGTAACGTGTTTATCGTTAGTGACATCATCGTACTAGGATTATCGCTGTTGTATCTGCCTGTGAAGGAAACAATGTTTACCATACTGGCTGTGTGGCTCGCCGGAAAAATAATTACATGGACGACAACGTTCCAACTACACCGACCTGTGAAAAAGGTACTGCCTGCGGCTATTCCAGCCCAAAAGGTAGTTGCCAAAACAGTGCCGGTCGTCCACAGCCTTCGTCAATAAGGAAAGGGTGTTACGTTAGAAGAGAAATCTTCCTGCGTGACACCCTTTCGCTGTATCCAGGCTTCAGCAGGAAGGCTTTAAAGTAGAATGAATGCGTCCGTTTTGGTCATGAATAATCGCCGAAATCTTGCTGGCGGTTTACTAATTTTTGAGCCTCGTTCACCGCTTCATTTTTGTGCCGGAAAGTGGAAGCAGGTTTATCATACCCTTCTTCCTTAATAGCCTAGCCATACTCATGTGGCACGACATGAATAGGCTCCTGAGGCTGCGAAGAAGCAGAAAGCTTGTTTTTCCCGTTTCTACTTGAATGTTGTTGCTCATGTTTTTTCTGTTTCCCGTCTCGTTCAGTTGGATGATTATCGTCCCATTCCTCGGCTTGAGAGGTTGCAATCACAATGGAACGTCTTTCTTCGTAGCCGTCACGAAGTAGTGCGTTAGCAATATCAACGGCTTTTTCCCGCACACGTGGCTCCAGATTTTTCATAGATGGGGGGTAATCATGTTTGGTCCAAGGCATACCCAACACTCCTTATAACAGATGATGTAGTATGTATTACCCGCTGTCCGCTTAAACAAACGGAAATCAAAGAAATGAATATATTGTAAAATGTATTTGGAGAAAAAGCGTATAATGGTGTGCAGAATACCTGAAAAGGAGTGGAGCAATTGCTTGCCTGGAGTTTCGTCTTTATGCTAACCATCATTATACATACTACAGACAGCTTGACCTATGCCCTCCGTCTTGGCGGTTTGCGAGCACGTCGAATTGGATTGGCTTTAACCGTAGCGGGCATGCTGCTGTTGGTTTCGCGCACCTCTAATATGGCTCAGGGACCTTTACTGGGAGGTATGGTCGATCAGGCAAAGGCTGCCATACGAGCGGGTGGGGCTAATGTTAGGCTGGAGCTGTACATGCACGGAGTTCTACTGGCAGCAACCGTCGGGACCATGATCGCTATTATTTTGTATCCGACCGTGGTACGCATGTCGGCCAGATGGATTGTGCATCTGGAGCATACCGGCTCTATTCCTGCACTGGTGCGTCATTTAATGGTGCACAACCGCTGGAAGCATGCAGGCTACTACATGAAGCGTCCAACCGGGTCCATGCTCACCTCGCTGTTCAGGGGAGCGATCCCCAAGCGCCTGATTACCCTGAATATGACTGTGACCGCGATATATACGACTGGAGTGGTGTCTGCTTTATACGCATCTTTCCTCTGGCCCGCTCAAGGGACGGCAATGTCGATGTCATCAGGTCTAATCAATGGTATGGCAACGGTGCTGCTGACCCTGCTAATTGATCCCAGATTGGCAGTATTGTCTGAAAAAACGCTGCGTGGGGAGCTGCCCTTGAACCGTATGAACAGCATGTACGGCTGGATGATCATCTCGCGTTTGGGAGGCACGTTGCTTGCACAATTGCTGTTGGTGCCGCTCGCATTCTGGCTTGGGTGGATTATGGGCTGACGGGAGGTACATATACTGATTTAATTCAAAAGGCTGACCCGGGATCATCTGCGAAAGATGATTTCCGGGCCAGCCTAAAATATTTTTGAAGTCTATTTACTTTTCAAATAGTGACTTATAGGCTCCATAGCCTTCACGTTCCAAGTCTTCCTGAGGTACAAAACGGAGAGCGGCGGAATTAATACAATAGCGCAGGCCATCTGGACCCGGGCCATCATCAAATACGTGTCCCAAATGGGAGTCGGCTTCGCGACTGCGGACCTCGGTACGAATCATAAAGTGGCTGAGGTCTGTTTTTTCTTTGACATTATAGCTGCGTAACGGGCGAGTGAAGCTGGGCCAACCACACCCTGCATCATATTTATCAAGCGAGCTGAACAAAGGCTCTCCCGAAACAATGTCCACATAAATGCCTTCACCCTCATGGTCCCAAAACTCATTTTGGAAAGGGCGCTCGGTCGCGTTCTTTTGTGTTACTTCATATTGAATAGGTGTCAGTCGCTCTTTCAAATCAGATTTATCGATTTTACCTGACCAATTTTGCTCAATAAAATCTTCACGCCCAGAGCCTTTGCGGTAGCGCTTGTAATGCGCGGGGTTCTTCTTATGATAATCCTGATGATATTCTTCCGCTTCATAAAAGGTTGCCGCAGGCAGAATCGGTGTAGCGATGGGCTTGTCAAAACGGCCGCTTTCACCCAGCGCTTTTTTGGAAGCTTCTGCCTTGATTCTTTGTTCTTCGTTATGATAGAAAATAGCTGTTTGGTAGGACGAACCTCTATCGTGGAATTGTCCACCTTCATCCGTCGGATCAATCTGTTGCCAGAACAGCTCTAACAATTTTTCATATGGGAAGACTTGCGGATCAAATGTAATCTGTACGGCTTCTACATGTCCCGTTGTTTCGGAGCATACCTCTTCATAGGTCGGGTTTTCCGTATGTCCCCCTGTGTAACCGGATCTTACCTTTAAAATGCCGGGCAGTTCCTCGAAGGGGGAAACCATGCACCAGAAGCAGCCGCCTGCAAAAGTTGCCTTCTCCACGGTGTTTGGATTGTTGGTGCTCATATTTGTCACTCCATTCTGAGTAAGTTTCAATTAGTTGTTATTTAAATAGCTTACAATTAAATTATATACGACATGTCCGCAAAAACCAATGGAACGACAGAAACAAACCAGCTTTGCAAATTACTCTGGACTAAAAAGCCAAGGCCAATCTACATCCTTACAGTCCTGGCGGCAGGCTCACAGAGCTATGATTTATGGGCCCGTTGAAGCTTCCTGCGGTAGAGCACAAAGCCTCCGCCCACCAGTGCTGTATACAGCAGCAAAATGAGCAATCCAGTCACGGGATGTTCTGCAATAGTACCGCCTGCATAAGCGTATACCGCAATTGCAGGAAGCTTGCCAATGGCCGTACCCAGCATAAAGCTCCAGAACGGAAAGCCTGCGACCCCGGCATATACATTCACCGCTGCCTGCGGGATGATCGGAATCAGGCGGGCCAACAGCACAGCAGCAAAAGGTTCTCGCTCCATGACCCGGTTCAAGCGCTCCAACGCTTGAATTCGCTCCAGATAAGCCCGTCCTTTGTCACGGAAGAGAATACGGACCGCGCCGTAAACAACCAGCGCAGCGAATGTAGTGCCAAGCCAGCAGATCAGAGCGCCCTGCCAGGCACCTGCTGCATAAGCAATGGAAGCGATAATCAGCTTGTAAGGCACAAATGGAATTAACGCGAACAGAAACGCGAGCAGCAGCAGAGCCGGAAAAGAGGTTTGCTTGTTCGCCCAGGCGAGCCAATCATCTTTGTAGATAAATGCGATGCAGAGCAGCGAAACATAAGCCGTAGCGAGTAGCCATTTTTTCATTTACATACCTCTTTCAATATCCCTGTTCGGCTTGTCGCTTATACAGAAAAAAATAGGGTTCACATTCCCAATAATGTGTGCTATACTACCACTAATAGAATAGTTCCCAAAGGGGAGTAGCTCAACGAGTAAAGTCGTCATTACGGGATTTTAAAATCCCCGGCTTTATTGGCAACGTAATGTTGTAAGCGAGACCTTTGCCAGGATTTTTGGAATCCGGGTAAATGGTCTTTTTTTGATGCTAAATTTGGGTCAAGCGCCGTTTCCGGATTCCGTGAAATGGCGCTTTTTTAGTATAAAGCGCAGAACTATGTACAGTATAACAAATAAATAAAGAAGGTGGGAGAAACGTATGGATTTTTTATCAATCGAGTTTTTAACCGCATTATTGTCCATCATTGTCATTGATTTGGTGCTGGCTGGTGACAATGCAATCGTAATCGGTTTGGCGGCCCGTAATGTCGATAAGGCCAATCAAAAAAAGGTCATTATTTGGGGGACGGTCGGCGCAGTCGTCATTCGTGTTATCGCTACTGTGCTGGTCACGTATTTACTGCAAATTTACGGCTTGCGTTTAATCGGGGGGCTTGCGCTCATCTACATTGCTTACAAGCTGCTGGTTGAGGAGAAAAAACATGAAATCTCTGCAACCAATCAAATGTGGGCCGCGATTCGTACCATTATTATTGCCGACACCATGATGGGCCTCGACAATGTACTTGCTGTTGCGGGAGCTGCTCATGGAAATATGTTGCTTGTTATTTTGGGACTGGCGATTTCCGTTCCGATTATGGTATGGGGCAGTACAATTATCTTGAAGCTGACTGAACGTTTCCCGATGGTCATTACAATTGGAGCTGCTGTACTGGCCTACACTGCTGCCAAAATGGTAGTGGCCGAGCCGCTGATTGCACATTGGTTCACGAATGGGGTCGTGAAATACGGATTTGAAGCTCTGATCGTTGTTCTGGTCGTAGCCATTGGAATGCGTGTTAAAAAAATAAAAAGTGAAAAAACAAGAAAACAAGCGCTGCACGCCTAAGCTAAGTACACTGAAATCATCGTAGCTGAAACTGGACGCTCATGCATAGAGGCTGTTCCGTCAGGTCCAACTGGATCGGGGACGGCCTCTTTTCTTTGCTTGTCAGTGGACTTCCATGTAAACTAGACAACAGAAGAAATGAGTCATCAGAGGTGGGTATGATATGAATAAGCAAACGAAAACAAGAGTGGCTATTGCAGGTCTGGGCGGTATTGCCCGCAAAGTGTATTTGCCGCTGCTGACTGCACACGAAGGTGTAGATATTGTAGGTGTCATGAACCGTTCGCAGGAGCCGGTTAGTTCCATTATGGAGCAGTACAGGCTGCCGAGAGGAACGACAGATGTGAAGGAAATGCTGGGATGGGAGCCGGAGGCTGTATTCATACATGCTGCGACCGAAGCCCATTTTGATCTGGTTATGGCGTGTATTGAGAAAGGTGTTGCGGTGTATGTGGATAAACCGCTGTCCTATGATGTGCGTCAAAACCTGGAAATGACCGCGTTTGCGGAGGCACAGGCTGTGTTGCTGGCGGTCGGCTTTAACCGACGTTTTGCCCCGCATTATGTAGCTGCTAAAGCGTGGCTGGAGGAAGCAGGTGGTTTCAGCCAATGCGCGGCGATCAAGCATCGGACGGGATATGATCCGAGACCTGCGGCACAGACGGTTTATGATGATTTGATTCATATGCTCGATCTGCTATTGTGGCTGGGTGGCGATGATTATGAGCTGCTGCATAGCAGTCTGGACACGACGAGTGAAGGATATATGAACGCTGCTTTCGGGTCCGTACGTTTGGAAAATGCCTCCGGTAGCTACAGTATGAACAGACAGGCAGGGGCTGACATTGAGAAGGTGGAGCTGCATGGTGCAGGTCGTTCCGTTGAGGTGACCAACATGGAACAGGCTATTTTTATGCAAAAAAATAAGCCGCCATTGTCACATTCATTCGGAAGCTGGGACACGATTTTGGAAAGACGGGGATTCACCGGAGTGGTAAATCATTTTCTGGAGCATATTCATCGTCCAGAGGAATGCAGTGTGCGTGCTGGCAGGGTGCTGGAAAGTCATATGTTGGCGGACGAACTCATTAGCCGTTTGGTTGACTAACACAAAACGAACGACAGCCGTCAAGGTTGTCCAGACATCTAGAAACAGATTGAAGGAGAAATGAACGAATGGAAGAGCACAACCGCGGTAAACAGCTAGAAGAAGCTATCATCGAAAATTATAAGCAGGAAGAGGATATGATGATCCTTGTGTTTGCGCAATGGTGCATCAATCACGGGCTGGAGCCAGAGGAACTGTATCGTGCAGCTTATCCGCAGCAGGATAGCAATGAGCGTCTGCTCCGAGTACGTAAGCTGACCGTATCGCGTGAAGAAGCGGGAGATATCCTGCTGGACACAGTATTAGGAGTACTGTCTATGTTCGGAAATGAGGACTTGGCGATGGTCGTATCGGAAGCGGCTGCCCAACTCCCGCCGGAACGGATATAAGGTCCTCCAGCCGCATGTACTCAGGACGTTGTTGAAAGAGAGGGTAAGCCGATGATGGATGGTATAACCGCACCAAACACCTGTAAAGGGTGTGAAAGGGACATCGCTATTTCGGAAGAGCAAATTACCAGAATCATAAACAACATGAGGCCCAGAATGGAATGTGTGACCGATGATGTGTACGAGACCAGACTGTTAGCCTGCTCGCAATGCGATGAGTTAATGGGTGGGCATACGTGCAGGATCAGCGGAAGTATCGTCCGTGTACGTGCTCTGGCAGTCAATCAAAATTGTCCCGGCTATAGCGGCTCTCGCTGGCATGGGACATCATTGAAATGAAATAGGTTCAGACTCCACTGAACATGCGGCTGTTTCTGTGATTAAGACTAATCCGGCTACTTACTTCATTATTTGAAATTTTCATTTGAAGCTTTCGCTGTTCATCTAAAGCCCGCGATCACGAGTTAAAGTGGTCATACCAGGGTCTGCCTTGAGGGCAGACTTTTTGGTTTGGGTGGAGCAATGGCTTAACGATTGACAAATAGAAGGCAATAAAATATATTAAACATGTAAAATGTTTTTATTTAATTATTAATATTTATATTAATAATAGCTGTTACATTGGATGATTGTAAACGTTTAGATGAAAAAGAGATCAGGTCTACGGAGGCCACTGAAAAAGTCCCCCAGCTCACCAAAAGAGACAGTTCCTCATTTTTTTTGAGGAGTCTGTCTCTTTTTTTCGGTATAATTGAAGTATCTTATCCAAGGTTGGTGATCCCTGTGCTCCCGAAACAGCAGAGCTTTTTGTTGAGTCCGTATACAGAA
>NZ_SLTL01000038.1:0-44260 GCF_014858585.1 Paenibacillus sp. 23TSA30-6
CTTGAAGTTGATGAGCTAAAAAGAGGAGCACTCGTAGACATGAGGAAGCAAAAAAAAGACGACATCTCATTCAAAAACAAAGGAATGAATGTCGTCTTTTTAATGGATTCTCTTTCAGCTATCTGTAAGAACCATGTTTTTCAGTGGCCTCGAATAATCCGGTGTCTTTTTTTTGAAAGCACAGCAGAGGACCTTCTGCAGCCATGTTATGACCACAAGAAAATAGCCTGCTTGTATGCGAGATACAAACAGGCTGCCTTGGAAGGCCTATTAGGTTAAGAGAACACATTATAGAAGAGCTTTACTTACAAGCCTCAGGAAGCGACGGTGCTGGACTGCAAAATAGCAGACAGCTTCTCCTGAAAAGTCGGAATGCCTACTCGTTGTACATACGCATAAAAGGTTTCGTCGGCATTTCGATTTTCTTTGTAAAACAGAATCAGTTCGGCCAACACAGGGCCAACCTGATCACCACGTACGCGGCCTTTGAGCGCTTTATTGAACTGGGCACCCGGTCCGAGCGCTCCGCCAACAGCAATATCGAACGCGTCGACCATACCCTCGGGTGTTTTAATGAGCGAGCCTTGCAGACCGATGTCCGCAATATGCTTTTGTCCGCAGGCATTCGGGCAGCCGATGAAATGAATGCGCACTTTTTCATCCAGATCTACGTGCTGATCCAAATACTCGGCAACGTCAACCGCCCGCTTTTTAGTCTCCACAATCGCCAGATTGCAGAATTCATTCCCGGTGCATGAAACGGTACGGCTCATAAAATGCTTAGGCTGTGGCGTCAGGCGTTGCAGCACAGGAGCCTGTAGTAATTCATTCACCTGATTGTCCGGCACGCCGCTCAGCAAAATATTTTGCGACATGGTCGTACGAATCTGTCCATCACCGTAGCGGTCAGCCAACTCGGCCAGCTCGTGCAGTTCGTCAGCATCCAGACGGCCGACTGGCACGTTCAGACCGACATAGTTTAGACCCTGCTGCGCTTGTGGATGCACACCGTCAAAGTAGGCTGCTTGCCAGCCGATCGTTTTATCTTCGCCCCGGCCGGGCATTTCGCCGATATACTCGGTGAGCTTGGCTAAAAACTTTTCCGGGCCCCAATCGGCGATGAGAAATTTCAGGCGGGCATGATGTCGTTTTTCCCGATAGCCGTAATCCCGGAAAATGGTGGTGACTGCAATGGAAACCTTCAAAACTTCATCAGGACGGACAAACAGGTCCAGCGATTGCGCCAAATGCGGCTTGGCGGATAAGCCCCCACCGACCATCACATGGAAGCCGATGACTTCTTCCCCGTCGATTACTTTAGTGGCTGGCGTAAAGGACAAATCGTTAATTTCAGCCTGCGCATTATTGTACGTATTACCAGAGATGGACATTTTGTATTTACGCGGCAGATTGGAGAAGTCCCGATTTAATAGGAAAAAACGGTTGACTTCATCCACAATACCCTTGGTGTCGACCAATTCATTCGGATCAATGCCTGCCAAAGGATTGCCAACAATCGTACGCGGGCAGTCGCCACAGGCTTCAAAGGAGTACAAATCGACTTTTTCCAGCCGCTCGAAAATATCGGGTAAGTCTTGAACCGTCAGCCAGTGAAACTGAATAGCCTGACGGGTGGTAACATCAACGAGACCGCGTCCGTACAGCGTGGCTATGTCCGCCAATGCATGTGCCTGCGCTGATGTCATGATACCTGTGTTGATGCGGACACGCATCATGAAATGGCCATCCTGGGGCTTTTGCTGATACACTCCGGCCCATTTGAAACGATCCATATCGTCCGCAGTGATCGAATCGAAGCCTTCACTCGCATAGTTTTCGATAATGGTGCGTATGACGTCGAGGCCGTCCTTTTCCAGCTTGGCAAATTCGAATTTGTTCAGTTTATCGGGATGAGCGGTCCAGATTGGTTCGTAAGCCATCCTTTCAACCTCCTTCATAAGCGTTGATTACAGGGATTCAAAGTTATTCTTTTATTTCCGACAATAGAACTAAGATATAATGTGATGGTATCATAGTTGGAAGTGCCAGTAAACGAAGGAATGGCCCAAACGCTATAACGATTATTTATCGTTTTTGCTTATTTTCTTGATATAAGGATTTGGTAATTTTATAGTATAAATGACATGAGGGGTTATGTAAGCGGCAAACATAGCTTTTAAAAAAAGATAGGGCTTAAAGCGATTGTATGCGTGTCTCCTCTATGGTAGATTTGGACTAACTGATAGAACAGGGTCATGTTAGAGAGGAAAAGGTGAAACTATGCGTAAGATGGGGAAAAGGGCAGTCATACTGGCTTTGGGCAGCGCTTTGTGTGTATCTGGAACAGCAGGTGCAGCCAGCAGTGGAACTGCTTTGAAGGCAAAGGTCATTAACGGTGGGGTCTATGTCAACGTAGGCGATGTGAATAAAGCATTAGGAACCAGCGGCGCGTATAACAGCGCAAATGGTACATATACGTTATCGGCCGATCGTGTGCCGCAGGTGGTTAAAAATGTATCTCCCTCTGTGGTAGGCATCATCGGCCGCTCAGCAACGGGACAAACCGTGGCAGGCGGAGATCGGTACAACCTTGCTCACGGCACAGGGGTCATCATTCGGACAGATGGATGGATTGTCACGAATGCGCATGTCATTGAAGGATTAAATGATGCGGTAGTCGTGACCTCGGACGGTAAATCTTACAGTATTACAGATAGCTACAGTGATCCGGTCAGTGACCTGGCAATGGTTAAAATCAAGGCAAACAGCCTTAAACCTGCTACCTTAGCAGGCTCACCGAATAATCTTCAGGTGGGAGAGCAGGTAGTGGCTATCGGTACGCCTATCTCTTTTTCCCTGCGTAATTCGGCAACTTCGGGTGTCGTCAGCGGATTGAACCGTGGCGTCAACGCTGCCTATCGACTTATCCAAAGCGATACCGCGATCAATCCTGGTAACAGTGGCGGTCCGCTCGTAAACCTCAAAGGAGAGGTAATCGGGATCAATACGATGAAATTTTCGGCTGTCGGTATTGAAAATATGGGCTTTTCGATTCCTTCGGATACGGTGAAGTATGTCATTGCTCAATTTTTCAAGTATGGTGAGGTTCGGCGTGCCAGTCTTGGTTTAGGATTGGAAGAGAGCTGGTCGGCGATCGTGGGGCTGCCTACGGAGGACCCTTTGAAAGTTACAAAAATTACTTCGGCTAGTGCTGTTCAGGCCAAAATCAAGGAAGGCGACGAGTTGTATAGCATAAACGGCAAGCGTGTGGCTTCCGCTATCGATGTCAACGAGTTGCTTAAAAGCTATCAGCCTGGGCAGACGGTGAGCTTGCTTATGCAGACGGACGGCGATATTGTAAAACGCAAGTTGGTACTGTCACAGGATAATGGTGAAATCTATGAATCTATTCAGGCCGGAGAGGATGCCGGGGACTCGGATGAGTCGGCTGGTGATGGCAATGTAGTGCCTTCCAAGGAAGCATCTGAGTCAGTCCAAGAGGCAGCCGCTACAGGGAAGTAAATGAAACGGATCGTTATGATATCAAATATAGCTAGAGGGAGATTACTGTGAAGCATATTCAAAGAAAAATGATGCATAAGCTGGGAGCTGGCGCGGTTGCATTGTCCGTTCTGCTATCTGCTTTGCCAGCAGTGGCGGCGGACAGCGATAAACCGATCTTGGAGCTACGCCTGCAAGGCGGCAGCAACACAGCCATCGTGAACGGTCAGAATGCCAATATTGCAAAACCCTATTCGAAAAGCGGTGCGTTGATGGTTCCGGCTGGTGTGTTCAAAAAAGCATTTAACAGCAAAATTCGGCTGGCCGAAGATAATGTGGTCAAAATTAGCAGTGGTGCTCGCATCGTATCACTGACCATCGGTAGCCGTACTGCCTGGGTGGGCGGTCATAAGGTAACGCTCCCCGCTCCACCGGAAATGTCATCAGGTGTCCTGATGGTTCCGCTACGTCAAGTAGCAGAAGGTCTCGGAGGCAAGCTGGAGAAGAATGGTGCGGGCATTGTCATTCGGATGGAGGCGCAAGAAGAGGCAGGCACAGTAGCTGAAGAAACGCCGAGCATTGATAATGATGAGGGCAAGACGCAGATCGGGAACAGTTACTACGATTGGTCCATGAACTATCCTACAGGGCTGGTCATCGGGCAAGGTGGTGGGGATGAGAGCGTCTCCACATTTATGGACGAGAACAGTGCGTACTATATGGAAGTACATACGGCCTCACAGCCGGTTCCGTTGAATGCGGACGACCTTCTTCAACAATTGGTGCAAACCGCCAAGGAGACGGGAGAAATCGTCGTAGACCGAAAATCCTTTCCAAAATCGAAGGTGCCTTATGCACGTGTCATTACGAAGGACGGAGACGGCGTGCTGTGGGAAAACCGTCAGTATTATGACAACGGACGATTGTACGTGATTTATTTTTCCGATGCCAAAGCAACGAACTATAAGGATCTCGCACAGTATGCGGGTCTGTTAAATTCCTTCAAGACCTCCTTCAATGCACAGGATAAAAGCATTAAAGACCTGTCGACCGTCGTAGGGGGAACACGTGAGGCTGGAAACCCGGACTATGGGGTGTCGCTTAGCATACCGGCAGGTTGGAAAATGGACGATCAGCGGATGCAGTACGAAAGCAATGATGGATCGAGTTTCCGTTTGAACGTGACTTCAGCTCCTGCTGATGCCACGTTGGAGAACTGGAGCCAACAGCTGCAAAAGTGGCTGAGTGATTCATTTGTATCTACAGCTTATGAGTCCCAGAAGACCTATTCACTTGAGGTTGCGGGGGTTCAGGGGCTGGTTCAGGAGTATCGATACAACTTTGGCGATGGATGGGTTAAGGAATACAATGTGCTGATTCAGCAAAATGGATACCGCTATCTGGCTGAATACGCTGTGCCGGAAAAAGTGAGCAAAGGGAATGATCAGTTCAATGCGCTCATTTCCTCGCTTCAAATCGATTTCCAAACCGTAGCGAGCAACTTCGGACAACTGGAAGAGGACGACTATCTGGCAGACAAAACGAAAACGGTCAAAAAGACTTCCAAAGCCTATGAGTACACGGTGAATATTCCACGATACTGGACAGCGATCAGTGACCAGTTTGAATTGGGTGATGTGGAGTACCAGTTTACCGGAGGGAGCTTCTCCATCAAAGTCGATAATGACAAATCGTTCGAGTTAACGGTATCCCAGCTCAAGGACTTTTACGATAAGCAGGGTAAAAGCTACAAAAATCTCAAGGTTGAAGAGGTTAAGGACGTGACGTTCGCCGGGGTTCCGGCAGCTTCCTTTACATTCCACCGTGTGGAAGAAGGCATTGGCTATACAGGCCGCCAAATTGTTTTGGAGCGTGACGGAAAAACGTATACCGTGGCAACGACGCTGAATGACGCGAACAATACGGGCGTGCAGTCTAATGCACTGGATTCAACGCTGAATTCATTTAATTTTGTGAAGTAGAGGGTGTAGGGAAAAGATTAGCGAGTTATGGTGGGGAGAGCGCTGCGCGTGCCATTTGATCCTTCGATCGCTGGCGCTTCTACGGATTCAAATGGCCCGCTTCGCTGGTGCCCGCCATAAGATCGCTAATCTTTTATAGAGTGAGGGCAGGGGAAGGTCAAAGGCTGTTCAAGCATCTCCAATGTACCGTTTGACGGGATTGGGGGTGTTTTTTTTAGTATGATATTTTTGCAAGGAATCGCTTGGAAAGTGTAGAAGCTTGGGGCGTAGTCTGGTACACTAGATTAGTTACAAGATAAGAATGATTATGCCGCAAATGCTTGTCGTGCGGATTTTTTGAGTTGGATGCCATTGATCCCGTGAGCCTTGGGTTCAGAGTAGGGATGATCGGATAGGATGATAGTTCATAGGATTTTAAAATAAGCAGCATCGCTGCTCTGGAAAATAACGCTTTACCAAAGAATAATAAGTTATTTCTCAGTATAGGGAGGACAATGATGAAATCAGCAGTACGAAGAGAAGATGTCGAGCTTCTGGCACCAGCCGGTGACTGGGATTGTATGCGTGCGGCGGTGGCGAATGGAGCCGATGCAATCTTTTTCGGGGTGGAAAAGTTTAATGCACGGGCGCGTGCGAACAATTTCCGTATGGATGAACTGCCTGAAATTATGGCGTTTTTGCATAGCTACGGGGTTAAAGGCTTTTTGACATTCAATATACTGGTGTTTGAAAACGAGCTGGAGGACGCCAAGGAACTGGTCGATGCTTGCGTGGATGCAGGTGTGGATGCGTTGCTTGCACAGGATATGGGCTTGGTGAAAATGATCCGCGATATCTCGCCGGATTTTCCGATCCATGGCTCTACCCAGATGACAATTACCTCGCCGGAGGCGGTAGAGTTTACGAAACCGTACAACATTGAGCGGGTCGTGCTCGGACGTGAAAATAACTTAAAACAGATTCAAAAAATAGGTGAGCAAGCGAGACTTCCGATGGAAGTATTCGTGCATGGCGCGTTATGTGTATCTTACTCGGGTCAATGCTTGACTTCTGAAATGTGGGGCGGGCGCTCTGCGAACCGTGGCGAATGCGCACAGGCATGCCGTTTGCCTTACGATCTGATGGTGGATGGCGAGCAAAAGCCGATGGCCGATGTGACATATCTACTGTCACCTAAGGATTTGGCTGCAATTGATCTGCTGCCGGAGTTGATTGGCGCAGGTGTCATCTCTTTTAAAATCGAAGGACGACTGAAAACGCCTGAATATGTAGCCAACGTGGTCAGCAAGTACCGTAAGGCGATTGATAAGTATTTTGAAGGTGACACTTCCAAGACCAGCAAAGAAGATATCCGCGAGCTTCAGCAAAGCTTTTCACGCGGTTTTACGCACGGGTTTCTGGAAGGAACGAATAACAAGAAGCTGGTTGACGGTACGTTCCCGAAAAGCCGGGGTGTTTATCTGGGGCGGGTAGAACAAATCCTTCGTGACGGCGTTGTGTGCCGTATTGATGCGCCGCTGAAGCGTGGCGACGGCATTGTATTCGATGCAGGAGATCCCACGCAAAAAGAAGAAGGTGGACGCGTATACGATATCCGTCGCAAGGGTGTAAAGATCGAAGGCGAAGCCGGAGAAGGCTGGATTATCGACATCGTAGCGGGACGCAACGATGTGGATCTGCGCCGTGTACATGTCGGCGACCGCATTTGGAAGACCAACGACCCGGCGCTGGACAAGCGTCTGCGCCAGACGTACGACACCGACAAGCCGTACCGCGTCTTCCCGGTACATGTGCGTGTCAGCGGCTCTCCAGGGCAGCCGCTGTCGACCTGGTGGACCGATGTGCAGAAAGGCACGACGGTCCGCGTGGATTCCGAGCTGGAACTTGAAATCGCCCAGAAGCGTCCAATGACGCGCGAACTGCTTGAGGAGCAGTTCGGCCGACTGGGCGGAACGGTGTTCCAGCTGGAAGAACTGGACGTCCACCTGCATGGGGACGTCATCGTGCCGATGCGCGAGCTGAACAGCATCCGCCGTCAGGCGGTGGAATTGCTCGCGGGCGAGCGCCCCAAACCGCCCGTGTACACGAAGCGGGCGGTAGAGGTGTATGGCGATGCATCGGTTCCCGCATCGCCAGTGGCACGCGGTCAGGCAGAGCTGACCGCGCTGTGCCGCAGCCTCCCGCAGGTTGAGGCTGCGCTGGAGGCCGGCGTGGAGTTCATTTACGCCGACTTCGAGTTCATTAAGCAATTCCCGGCAGCCGTAGAGGCTGTGCACGCCGCAGGGCGTCGAATTGCGCTGGCGACCCCGCGTATTCACATGCCGGGTGAAAACGGCTACCACAACAACATCCTGCGCCTGAAGCCAGATGCTGTGCTGGTACGCAATCCGGGTGCGCTGTATTTCTACATGCGTCATCGGTTGGAAAATCCAGATGCACACCATCCGCAATTGATCGGTGACTTCTCGCTGAATGTCGCCAACCACAAAGCGGCTGATCTGTTCCTGGATTCTGGCTGTGACCTTGTTACGCCGTCGTACGACCTGAACATCCAGCAAATGGTCGATATGCTCAGACGCACGCGTACCGATAAGCTGGAGATCGTGATTCAGCAGCATATGCCAATGTTCCATACCGAACATTGCGTATACTGCACCTTCATGAGCGAAGGCACGGACTACACCAACTGCGGACGCCCATGTGAGGACCATCGCGCATCCCTGCGCGACCGTATTGGTATGTCTCACCCCGTTCGCGTGGACGAAGGCTGTCGCAACACGGTATACAATGCCATCGAGCAATCCGGCGCCGAGTACCTGTCCAACTTTATGGAGCTGGGTGTGTCCCGCTACCGCGTGGAGTTTTTGGAGGAGACACCAGAGCAGGTGCATGAGGTTATTGACCTCTATAACCGTGCCCTGCGCGGAGAAATCAGTGGTACACAGGTCTGGAAGACGCTTAAAGCGACGAACCAGTTGGGTGTTACACGCGGGCAACTGGTAAAGTAGTCTGTGTGATGCATACGTAACTGCTACATTGTTTGGAAAATTATACTGACATTCAACATGACGAACAAAGCAGACCATTGCCCTTTCCGGGAAGTGGTCTGCTTTTATGTATAGCCAATGAGGCAGCCCTTTTTTAATATCTTTCCGCGTGTCCAATTGCGCAACTGTTGTACAATGGACTTACAAGTGTGCTGAACATGTAGAACAGCTACCATTTCCAATAAGCTCAAATGATTCAATTATATTAAGGGATTTTGCGAAATTTTCATGGATACAAGGAGGACGTGTAAATGAGTCATTTTACATTGCAGGATGTGCGTGACATTTGTGGGACAACGGCATACAACAAAGGGCGGGAATATGTCGAAAAGGGCAGAGTTACGTCATTAAAAATCAATGCTCCATGCACCCGAATAGCTGCTGTAGTGAAGGGGAGTCGCAACTATCAGGTCCATATTGATCTGGATGAGTTCAGTCTGGACGCCGAATGTACCTGCCCTGCCTATCAAAACAGCTACTATCATGAGGAATGTAAGCATATTGCCGCAGTGCTGATTGCTGTACATCGAATGATCAAGGCCGGGACGCAGAGCCAAATTATTGTACCTGACTATCAATTGGATATTCCAGCAGCGGGACAAACCCAGCCAACCTCCATTTTTGGACCTGATTCACTTCTATCAGCTCCACCTTCCCGGCGACCTGTTACACGTTCTGCTATTGAGCCATTCCAGCAGATGATATCCTATCGTACCGCCGATCAACTGATGGAGCTATTCAAGCAAACTGATGAATCGGGGGACAACGGTTTGTCGCCAGCTGGCAGCGAATTTACAACCACCCCTCAGGAGAAGCTCCAGGTTGAATATATTTGTCATGTAGAGGATAGCTCATATAAAGGTGAGCAGATCAACATTGAGATGAAAATAGGGACGAAGCGAACTTATGTGGTGCAGAAGCTAAGGCCGTTCTTGGATAGTGTGGAAAAAGGGGAGTCTTTTCGCTTTACGAAGCTGTTTTCCTACGAACCAGCAACGCAGTATTTTGCCCATGCAGATCGACAGTTGATGGAACTTCTGATTCACATTAAAAACGGTGAGCGGATGTACAAAGAACTATTGAACCCCCATAGCTTATCAGACAGCTTTGCCGGAGATGCTCGTGCTATGTTCATTCCTCCCATGAACTGGCCTGATGTGTATAAGCTGCTCCAGCAATGTAATTTTGTGACCTGGGAGGGGAAGGGAACGCTAGGCAATGGTCAAATCACGGCTTCTGATGAAGTTTTACCCATAGAGTTTAACATTGCTCCAGGCGTTAGCGGTGGCTACAAACTCAATGTCAATGGATTGCAGGAAGCCGCTTTGCTCCCTTCCTACGGTTTGACTGTTAGCTATGGGAAGATTTTCGAAGAGAACTCGCTGAAGCTACGGCGACTTGCCAAAATGAGAGATACTCTCTCGGCCTATGGAGGTAAAAGTAGCGTGGATATATCGGCAGCCCAGATCGAGCCATTTGTACAGCAGACGCTGCCCGTGTTACGCAAAGCGGGGAAGGTAAGCGTAGATAAGCGGGTCAGAGAACGGATCGCCGAGCCGGAATTGGTGAGTAAAAGCTTTGTTGATCGGGAGGAAGGCAAGCTGTTCGTACGGTTAGAATTTGATTATGAGGGCATTCTCCTGAATCCTTTGGATGAAAAAGGGAAACAACGTGCTGACAGTAAAATGATTTTAATACGAAATATGGACAGTGAGCGTCGGGTACTGCATGTTCTGGAGTCTTCGCGTATGCGCAGGAACGGGCTCCGATGGATTGCCACCACCGATGATGAGATCTTTGATGCTCTATATCATGTTCTGCCTGAGCTGGAGGAACTGACCGAGGTATATATTTCCCAATCTGCCCGAGGCATGCGCTATGACCCTGACAGCAGACCCAAAATCAAAGCGGAGCTGACTAGCGAGCTGGACTGGTTGAACGTGTCTTTTGAACTGGGGGGGATGAATCAACAGGAACTGCGGGACATTATGCTCAGTGTTGTGGAAAAGAAAAAATATATTCGTCTGCGCAGCGGTGCTTTTCTGTCACTGGAGGGCGAGGAATATGCGACTTATGGACGTATGGCCGAGGAACTGAGTGTCAAGCGAAGTGACGTGAAGGGTGGTACGGTCAAACTGCCTGCTCTACAAGCCCTTCAGCTGTCCGACGATATTCAAGGTGCCAGTTCACTTCGGATGGGCAAGCATCTGCGCCGTTTCCTGGAGCGTTTGCGTCATCCCGAGCGGCTGGAATATGATCCACCGGAATCCTTGGCCAATGTGTTGCGAGATTATCAGGTACAGGGTTTTCAGTGGCTTAAGAGTCTGTCCTTCTTCCGTTTTGGCGGGATTTTGGCAGACGATATGGGCTTGGGGAAAACGCTGCAAACGATTGCTTACATCTGTTCCGAGTTGGACAGCCACACAGAGATCGGGAAGCCAACGGACAAGTCGTCCTCGCCTGCCCAGGCTTCCATGCCTGTACTAATTGTTACCCCGGCATCTCTTACGTATAACTGGGAAAATGAATTCAAGCGCTTTGCGCCCCATGTTCGTGTAGAGGTCGTTGCCGGACAGAAGGGGGAGCGTAGCGGCTTGCTCGCCACGGTAGAAGGAGATCAAGGGCCAGAGGTCATAATTACCTCCTACCCGCTGTTACGACGCGATTTTGAATGGTATGAGGACAAAACGTTCAGCACGCTCATTCTGGATGAAGCCCAGGCGATTAAAAATGCAGGCTCCCTAACCGCTCAATTGGTCAAGCAGCTGTCAGCTCCGCGCCGTTTTGCTTTGACGGGCACACCGATTGAGAACTCATTGGAGGAGTTATGGTCCATCATTGACGCTGTGTTCCCCGGCCTGTTCTCGGGTCGTAAAAGCTTCAGGGACATTCCGCGTGAGCAGCTTGCACGTATGGTCTCTCCCTTCATTTTGAGACGTCTGAAAGAGGACGTGCTTGAGGAACTGCCGGATAAAATCGAAACTGTACAACGTTCAGAGTTATCCGGAGAGCAAAAGAAGCTCTATGCCGCATACCTGTCTCAACTGCGGGATGACACCATTCAGGACTTGCAAACAAATGGATTTCAAAAGAGCCGCATGAAAATTTTGGCAGGGATTACCCGGCTGCGCCAGTTGTGCTGTCATCCCTCCCTCTTTGTGGAGGATTATCAAGGCTCCTCGGGCAAGATGGAACAGCTGCTGGAGACCGTTGCCGAGGCACGCGCCAGCGGTAGACGTATGCTCGTCTTCTCCCAGTTCACCAGCATGTTGGACATAATCCGTTCCGCACTGGAAAAGGAGGGGGCAGGAGTATTCTATCTGAGCGGTAGCACCCCTGCACGTGACCGTGTAGATATGTGCCGTCGCTTTAACGAAGGAGAGAACGACGTGTTCCTGATTTCCCTCAAGGCAGGTGGAACGGGTCTGAACTTGACCGGAGCCGACACGGTTATCTTGTACGACCTGTGGTGGAACCCCGCCGTCGAGGAACAAGCCGCCGGACGCGCCCACCGCATGGGCCAGAAACGCGTCGTTCAAGTCATCCGTCTCGTCGCCGAAGGCACCATTGAGGAGACTATGCTGGAGCTTCAACAGCGTAAGAAGGACCTTATCAAGGACGTTCTAGATCCGGCCGAAGGCCCAACATCCACACTCACCGAGGAGGACATCCGGGAATTGTTGAGGGTATAGTAGGGGAAGTCCAGTACATGTCGGAAAATATAGCATACACTATTAAAATAGTTCACCTTCTTGTTATAATCATAGAAGTATATCTATCCGTTATATTGAAGACAAAGGAGATTAATCCATGAAAATCCGTAAAGCGATTATTCCTGCTGCGGGATTAGGAACCCGTTTTCTACCTGCTACCAAAGCAATGCCTAAGGAAATGCTTCCGATTGTAGATAAGCCAACCATTCAATATATTATCGAAGAGGCTGTAGCATCTGGGATTGAAGATATTATTATCGTAACAGGTAAAGGTAAAAGAGCGATTGAGGATCATTTTGATTACTCATTTGAACTGGAGCATAATCTGGCCGCCAAGGAAAAATGGAATCTGCTCAATGAGGTGCGCAAGCCAACAGAAATGGCAGACATACACTACATCCGTCAAAAGGAGCCCAAAGGTTTAGGTCACGCTATATGGTGTGCACGTAAATTCATAGGGGATGAGCCTTTTGCTGTACTTTTAGGTGATGACATCGTTGAGTCTGAGAATCCATGTCTCAAACAGATGATCGACGTTTTCGACGAGTATCAGCGCTCTGTTGTAGGTGTAAAGCAAGTGGATTGGAACGAGGTTCATCGTTACGGGATTGTTGAGGGTCATGCACTTACCACCAAAATCTCGGAAGCAGAACGTCTGGTAGAAAAGCCGAAAAAGGAAGAAGCAACCTCCAACCTGGCGATCATGGGACGCTATATCTTGACGCCCGATATTTTTGATATCCTTGGGCAGCAATCCCCTGGAGTAGGCGGTGAGATTCAATTGACGGATGCATTGTCCAAACTGGGTGAAAAGAGTCCGATCCTGGCTTACGAATTTGATGGAAATCGCCATGACGTTGGTGAAAAGCTGGGCTTCATAGAAACAACCATCCATTATGCTCTGCAGCATAACGAGATTAAAGATGAAGTTTTGGCTTATATGAGACAGGTTATTGAAGAGATAGATCAACAAAAAAAAGTATCACCGTAATAAGCCCCTCTTCCTCAATATAAAAAAGAGACTGCCAGATGATGTGTTATATCACGGCAGCCTCTTTTTGTGTTGCTCTATTTCTCCGATTTCAACTGAGCGATTTGCTCCTTCTCCTTCGGATCAGCTTTAATCAGCTTATCGTACAATGCTTTGTCATCCTGTCCCTGCTTTTGTATAGCGACGATATAATAGCGAGCCACCTCACGATTCGTAGCATCGCTCAAATCATCCTTCAAGCTGTTTTTGAGGATGTTGGCAGCCTCTGCAGGCTTACCTGACATGAACTCAATTTTGCCAGTACTGAGCGCAATGCTTGGGGTTACTTCAAAAGTACGTGTCAATTGAATTTCAGGTGGAACCGTCTTAATATGAGCTACCCCATCCAGAACCTGCTGGTAAGCAGCAAGACCTGCTTGGAAATATTTCTGCTCCTTGGCCGTGTCCTTCTGCTCACGTGCCTGATCACCAAGAGAATAAGCTTGAGTGATCAACATATTGTACCAGTCATTGTCCCATCTAAAGTTGGAAATGTTATTTTCCAAAATGCTGAGGGCCTGCTCATTCTCACCTTTTATTTGTAAAAGGTTAATTTTGGAGTTATACATGATTTTATTATACGGTTCTGCTTTCAGGCCCGTATTTAGCACCTCTATTGCAGCAGTATAAAATTCCTCTTTTTTCGTTTGCTGATAAACACTCTTGTACAGTGCAGCCAGTCTTATAACCGAATCCGGATGTGTAGGACGAAGTTCAAGATCTTTATTAATAGCACTTTGAATTTCCTCAAATGATGTGCTGACCGCCATGATCTGTTTGGCATATGTGGCAGCATTAGCCGATTGCACGAATCGGAGGCCTGCAAACAGAATGACGATGCTCAAGATACCAATGACTGCACTGTACGTGATCCGAAAACCGGAAGCACTCATGGACAGGCGTTTAAGCGGCTTGCTGTCCATAGCAGCGGCCATACCACCGAGACTCACGAATACCAGTATGCCCATGAACACGTAACTGAGATTAAAGTCCAACAAGCTATGAAGTAGGATCGAGAGTGCCACAATAAGATACAAAAAGTGAGAATCCCGTTCTTCATCATTCTGTCTAATATAGTTACGAATATATTTGTAGAAAATATATATGATAAATGACATGAAAATTACAAAACCGAGAATGCCAACTTCAACCAGGTACTGCATAAAAAAGTTATGGGCCTGACGGCTAGTATAAGGATAATCTTGGTATTTTTCGTATAAAGTTGCCCAACCACCACCGCCGCTTCCAATAACAGGGTGATCTTTAATCGATTTGGCAGCATCCTGATAGAATACAAGCCGCTCCAGTACACTATGCTGCCGGAAATTGATGTTTTCTAACCGGACCTGGACGTTATCAGGCAGTACGCTGCGCAGGCCAGTTCCAATAAACAGAAAAGCCAGCAAGCCAATCACCACAACCGATCCGACAGGCAGCCACAGGTTGGAGAACTTCCGGGAGGTCCACCCTTTGAGGGCATTCTCCAGCTTTGGTGCCAGATAACGTTCAACAAGCCACAGTACGACAGCTACAACAAGGGAGACACCAATAAGTAATCCCCAAGCCTTGGCCGCCTCTCCGCCGTTGTAGGTCTTATTGAGTTGTAATCCCATATTCGTAATCGGAGCCAAGAGAGATATTGACGCTACACCAGCAATGGCACAATGCAAAATCCATATAATCTGGCGTGCAGGTTTAAAGAAAAGCAAGAGCAGCACGAATACGACTGGCAGCATAACCAGACCGCCCCGTGATAAGGTCAGGAATAGCGAGACCAGAATTGGCACCAACATGAAGCCATGAGTAGCTTTGCCATACCATGATTTTGATTTCATCAGACAAAAAACGGCTGCGAATAGGAAAGCCATTAGAAAGGCGGCATATGTATTCGCATATTGAAACACTGATGTCAGCCGGAGCCCATTTGTATCTGTCATGACTGCATTGGTATAACGGTTTTGATAAACATATTGGCTAAGCCAGCCCACCAGCTTGCCAGCAAGTACCCACTGTCCGAACCAGTTGATAAAGCCAAAGCCTACGATGACATAAGCAACAGTCATAATCAGATTGTGAATAATCTTATTGCCTAAGCGATCCTGGAGTAGATAGATTGAGATGATAAACAGGGCGGCATAGATACACTGCACTACTACCATGTTCATTGCGAGATAATGAGAAGCAGCGGAAACCAATGAGAGCACGTAGGTTAGTGGGAGTAACATAACAAGCACCGCCAGCCAGTCTCTTTGATCTTCGAGTTTGAATTTCTTATAATAGGTTACGATTCCTAAAATCAATAGAATCGTGCTGATGATCAAAGCCCAATACAGAGGCTTCTCAAAATCAAGCATTTGCCCATTAAAAAGTGCAGCCTGAAAGGGGGCCCAAGCTAAAAACAGAATAATGCCAACAATTAACACCCAAAACATAGCCGGCCTTTTATCGTCACGGGTCGACGTTTTGGCCTGTTTCCCGTATACTGGATTCGACAAGGTTTACAATCTCCTTTTCTTGTAGATACGTCAATATTTTAGCATACATTATCTTGTTATAACTAGTAACCCAATTTCACACGAAGTAAAATCGACTTATTTTAAATCTTTAATTTAAAAAGGAAAGTTGGCGAGTAGTTGTGGATTCATTTTTATTACGTTTTCTAAAACAACATAAATTCATTTTTGATATGTCCAAAGATGACTTTAAAAAAAAATATGTTGGATCATATCTGGGAATTGCTTGGGCATTTATTCAACCATTAATTAGCTTGCTGATTTTTTGGTTTGTTTTTCAAGTAGGTTTTAAACATACACCTATGAACGATTTTCCCTTTATTCTTTGGTTTTCTGTAGCATTAATACCATGGAATTTTTTCTCTGATGCACTTCAAACAGCTACTAATTCAATAATAGAGAATAGCTTTTTGGTGAAAAAAGTTATTTTTAAGGTTCAGATTCTACCTATTGTTAAGATTTATTCTTCATTGTTTGTGCATTTGTTTTTTTTGGTCTTTTTATTCGTATTGTTTTCTATATACGGATTTCAACCGGACATTTACTATCTACAAATTCCATATTTCTTAATTTGTATGATCGTCTTACTATTAGGTCTTTCGTGGATTACTTCTTCACTAGTTATTTTCTTGAAGGATGTTGGCCAGGTGGTTTCTATGATTCTGCAATTTGGTTTTTGGCTGACTCCAATTTTTTATTCCCTAACGGCTATTCCGGAAAAATATCAATTTTTAATTAAGCTAAACCCTCTTTATTATATCATTGAGGGCTATCGTGGAATATTTTTGTATCATTATTGGTTCTGGGAACGGCCCCAGCAAACACTGTACTTTTGGCTGGTTACTTTTATCCTTCTACTAATTGGTTACTACTTATTTAAAAAATTGCGGCCTCATTTTGCTGATGTCATTTAAAATTTAAGGAGGTTACGGAGATGTCCAGTATCGTGCAAGAATTACTCTCTCCAGACCCAGTTATAAGTGTGAATAATGTTTCTAAAATTTATAAGCTATATGAGAAGAATACAGATCGCTTAGTGGAAGCGGTAATCCCAATGAAGGGTAAAAGGCATAAAGAATTTTATGCTTTGAAAAACCTCTCGCTTACTATTAACAAAGGTGAGTGCATTGGGATATTGGGCAAAAATGGTGCGGGTAAGTCAACATTACTAAAGATGATCACTGGGGTACTGAAACCGAGTGAAGGGGACATTCTGGTTAAAGGTAAAATTGCAGCACTCCTGGAATTGGGCGCGGGTTTCAACCCTGAACTAACCGGTTTGGAGAATATATATTTTAACGGTCGAATTATGGGGTTTTCCAAGGATGAAATGGATTTGCGTCTAGAAGATATTTTAAGCTTTGCTGATATCGATAATTTTATTCACCAACCCGTTAAAACCTATTCTAGCGGAATGTTTGCCAGGTTAGCATTTGCTGTTGCAATAAATGTTGATCCTGATATTTTAATTATCGATGAAGCATTGTCTGTCGGAGATGTTGCCTTCCAGACGAAGTGTTTTAGAAGAATTAATGAATTTATAGATCAGGGCAAAACTATTATATTTGTTACTCATTCAATGGATACGATATTGAAGTATTGCAATAGAGCAGCAGTTATTCATAATGGAGAAAATGTTGCTGAGGGAACCCCAAAAGAAATGGTAGATGTATATAAGAAAATACTGGTTAATCTTTATGATATAAGTGAGGAATTAAAAGTAAATAAGCAAACTAACCTCACTGAAGTTGGCGAATGGAAAAAGAGCTTTTCTGTTAACAAAACATTGCTTGAATATGGAGACAAACTGGCCGAAATCATAGACTTCGGTATTTTTGATCTTGATGGTATCCCATCATCTAAAATTATCAGTGATGAGCCAGTCGTGATCAAAATGAAAGTTAGATTTCATTCACAATTAGAGCAACCTATTTTTGCATTTACAGTTAAAGATTTAAAAGGAAATGAAATTTGTGGAACTAATACAATGTTTGAAAATATATTGACACCAGATATAAAACCAGACGAGGAGATAATTGTGACATTCACGCAAAGTTTTAAACTCCAAAGTGGATATTATACTCTTTCTTTGGGTTGTACTGGCTTTCAGAGCGATGAATTAGTAGTCTATCACCGTTTGTATGATGTACTTTCCTTTGAGGCTTCCATTTTTAAAAATATTGTAGGTTTATATGATTTAGAGTCACAAATTCAGTTGTTTAAAAATGAAAATAGAGGGTAACCCTATGAAAACGAAAATTGGAAATGTGCTAATAAACTATGAATATTATCATGGTGAGGATCTGTATAGTGACGGTGATATAGAAAATGAAATTTTAGAAATGGTAAAAAAAGATTTTGATGTTCATGAAATTCTAAGTAAGAATGATAGATGGCCTATTTTGTATCATTTATCACCATATCGATTTAATTTGCTTGATTGGTACCCTTTTAAAGAAGGGAGTGCTGTATTAGAAATTGGGGCAGGTTGTGGTGGTGTTACCGGGATAATATGCGAAAAGAATGAAAGAGTTGTGGCTGTAGAGCTTTCTAAGAAGAGGGCGGAAATAAATGCCTATCGTAACATGGATAAGAAAAATTTGGAAATTATAGTAGGAAATTTAAATGATATTCAATTCGATGAAAAGTTTGACTATATAACCCTAATAGGAGTTCTTGAGTATGCAGGAAAATTCACGAATACTGCTGAGCCTTATCTAGATTTTCTGAAGAGCATCAAAAAAATGCTAAAACCAGATGGTGTTTTGATTGTTGCCATTGAAAATAAATTGGGTTTAAAATATTGGGCTGGAAGAAAAGAAGATCACACGGGAGTTCAGTTTGAAAGCTTAGAAGGGTATATCTCTGATAAGGGTGTTAAAACCTTTGGCAAGACTGATCTAACCAATTTGCTTGAAACAGCAGGATTTCAGAATTCGCAATTTTATTACCCTATGCCGGATTATAAGCTCCCTACACAAATATTCTCCGACGATTGCTTTCCAAAAGTGGGAGAACTAGAAAAAGTAACTCCAAGTTATGATACTGAGCAAACTGTTTGTTTTGAAGAGTACTTAGTATTTAATAACATTATACAAAATGGTCATTTTGACCTTTTCGCGAATTCATTCTTAGTCTTTAGTGAAAATTATGAGGGGACTGCGAAATGAAAATTGTATACACTAAATACAACCGTAACCGTCTGCCGAGATTTCAACTTAAAACAAGTATATTAACAAATAACTCGGGAACTAATTATGTTCAAAAGGAAGCTCTAACAGTCGACAGTAAAGCTCATATCAAGCAAATCCATGACAATTATCTGTTTATGAGTAAACAATATCCACATATAAACTCTGCCAAGGCTTCTTTAAAGAATGATATTGCTATTACATTTGATTTTGCCCCAGGGAAATCTTTAGACGAGCATATGCTAGACGCAATTTCCAAAAAAAATATCACTGTTTTATTAAGATATATTAGAGATTATATTGATTATTTGAAAACTTTTGATATTACGTACCAAGAAAATTTTAAATCCACGGAATTATTTTTAGATATATTCGGATTTGAACCTGACTTTTCAGATGTAGAGTGTATGGCTGAAGCAAATATTGATTTAACCTTTGATAATATTTTTTTTGACGGATCTATATTTACTGTTATTGATTATGAATGGATATTTCACACATCAATTCCTTTGGATTTTATAATTTATAGGAGTCTGTCTAGACTGTTTTGGAAGTATGGTGAATATTTAAACTCTTTTCTGAAATTGGATGATCTTTTTGAAGAATTTCAAATTGATGAGATTGCCCAATATCAAAAAATGGAGATGGCATTCCAAGAGTATGTGCTTGGGAAAAAGCGTTCCTATAACATTGGTGATCAATATTCGAAAAAAATTGAAACTTTAAATAAGGTTTTAGATGAAAGTAAAAAGAATGAGAGTCAAACAATTAACCAACAACACTTGCTAGGTGAATATGAAGACAAAATCAATTCATTGAATAGTGAAAAAAATTTGCTTTCAATTAAATTAGAAAACAGCAAAATAACATTAAATAATAGAAACATTGAGCTAGATAATTATAAAAGTCAAGAAGCTCATTTAAAAACGGAGTCAGAAAGCATAAAAAAAAAGTTTAGCCAATTACAACTTAAGTATGACACATTAAAAAAACAGCATAACGAAACTAATCTTCAGATTGACCAAAAGATTACTGAATTATTAAATCGAAGCCTTAAAAGAAGAGCGATCTTCAAAAAGACTAAGCATTTAATAGAGGAAAATCAATTTTTAATAAATGAAAAAGATAGGGTTGCTCAGCAAAGCTCTGAAGAGCTAGCTCTAAAGAATCAAGAGTTGGATTTGTTAAATGAACAAGTCGCAATAAAAAACATTCAAATTACTGAGCTCAGTGAACAAAATCACGAATTTAGGTTGCAAATTAATCATTTGAATTTATCGCTTCATCAAATGACAGAGAAATTCAATGAAAATAATCTTGCGTATACTCATTTACAAAAGCATAATCATGAAGTTGTTTTAGAAAATGGAAGATTGTCTGATTCGTTAAAAAATCTTCAACATGATTATCATCAGTTAAAGTATGAATTTATGGAATTGAAAAAACAAATTTTTAATGATGCACGAAGGAAGGAAGAAGATGAATGAGTAAGAAAGTGCTTGTTTTGAACCCCTATTATCCCACTCTAGGAGGAGGGGAGAAGCATATGGCCTATTTTTGTAAATTCATCGAATGCTATTATAACGATGTTGAAATTGATATATTGGTTCATAATTATAACGAAGTTAACATTCATTCGGAGAATTACCCTACCATAAATGAACTAAATAATCGTTTTGGAATTCATTTGGATAGAACTAAAATTTTAAAATTAGATTTGAAGGCACCGGGGTCATTAATAGAACACTATAAAAACAAAAAGGTTATAGAAGAAATTACAAGTAAGTATGACTTGTTTTTAAATTTCATGTTTCTAAGCAAACATATAGGCAGAGCAAAAAGAAACTTATACTCTTGTATGTTTCCACCTCAGAAATTTAGTTTTAATAAATTCCCACATAATTTATTTGCCGATTGGTTGAATTTTCGTTTTAAGAATAGCTACAATTATTTTATAAGTAATTCTAAATTTACAAACCATTGGCTGCAACACTATTGGAGAACTGAAAAGAAAAATGTCACTATATATCCTCCTGTGTTTTTAGAAAATGAAATCAATGAAATTGAGTTTGAAAAAAAAGAAAATATTATTTTATCTGTAGGACGTTTTTTTGTAGGGGCTCATAATAAGAAACAGGATTTCTTAGTTGACTTTTTTATAAAGAATATTCATAAACTCCAAGGATGGGAACTGCACATAGTTGGAGCAGTATCTAATAACCCTGTTGATATAGAGTATGTGGATAAAATAAAAGAGAAAATCCAAGGATATCCCATCTATCTGTACATTAATAGTGATTTGTCTCAAGTAAATAATCTCTATGATCGGGCTAAGCTTTTTTGGCATGCAACGGGATTTAATGAAGAGAGTGATCGTTTCCCTGAGAAAATGGAGCATTTTGGTATAACTACTGTAGAAGCAATGAGCAAAGGTGTTGTTCCGATTGTCATAAATAAAGGGGGACAAACAGAAATTGTTAATCAACAAGAGGATGGGTTTTTATGGAATTCCGAGGAAGAGTTACTGGAATATACTCAGGAGTTAATTAGCAACTCGGAGAAACGAGAGGCTATTGCTCTTAACGCGTCCAAGAGAGCAAAGGATTTTTCAGTAGAAACTTTCTACGAAAAGAATAGGGAGATTTTTGATGTCTTATAACATTTCAATTGTTATTGTTAACTTTAACGGAAAAAGGTATATAAAAAATCTGTTTGATTCTCTTTCTAAAATGGATTCAACTGGTCTTACTTACGAAATAGTCTTTGTTGACAACAATTCTACTGATGGTTCCATTCAGTTTTTAACTGAAAGCTACCGCGATATTTTTCCCAATTTGAAGATTTTAGAAACGAAAGAGAATCTGGGATTTGCTGGTGGTAACAACTATGGAGTTAAACATTCGGAAGGTGAATATGTTGTTTTTCTTAATAATGATACGGCGGTAGAGAAGAACTGGCTTCTCGAGATGTACACATTTTTTAGTAGTCAGAAAAATATTGGTATGGTAGCCTCAAAACTAGTATTTTTTCATGACTTTATCAAAGTTCAAGTTAAAACCCAAGACAAAATTATAATTTCTAGTAATGTACAGATTAATGATGTTAGTCAAAAAGTCGATGTGAAATTCACAAAAAACTTATTGTACATGGATAGTGAATTAACTTGCTTTGGTCATACTATTTTTTACTTACCACTAATTCATGGAGTGTCAGAATATAGTATTGATTTACAAGTAATAAAAGAACACGATCAAACTACTGATTTTATAATTATAGGTGAGAATAGCTATTCTCTTCACGAAAAAATTGTTTTAGACGAAGATTTCATCAGTAATAATAAAGTAACATTGATTCAAAATGCAGGTTCTGGAGTCGATGAAGGTTTTAATGGTTTTGATCAGGGTTTTTGTGAAGAAGACCAGGGACAATACGATAAAGCCAGAGAAATTGATTCCTGCTGTGGAGCGGCAATGATGATAAGACGTGATTTATTTGTTGAAATAGGCGGGTTTGACAGTAAGTTTTTTATGTACTATGAAGATACTGATTTATCATATAGAGTAAAGAAACAAGGCTTGCAATTATTATTTTGTCCAACAGCACTAGTTAGACATGTACATACAGGGAGTAGCCAAGAATGGTCGCCATTTTTTGTATTCCATGTCTATCGCAATAAGCTACTGTTTATATCTAAAAATTTTAAGTTTAAAACATTTGCTAAACAATTTATTTTGTATGTTGCTCATGTGATTAAAGAGGTCTTTTTTACAAAACAAAAAACAAGCCTAAAAAAGGCGAAGCTGAAGGCATTATTTGCTGTTATAAAAATATATCCTTCCTATTGGCTAAAGAAATAAAAAAAATGAGGTAATAAAATGAAATTGATTTTGCTTTCAGGGGGCTCCGGCACTAGATTGTGGCCACTTTCGAATGATTCGCGTTCAAAGCAATTCTTGAAAATCTTAAAGGATGAACACGGGAATGATGAGTCTATGGTGCAACGTGTTTGGAGACAGATTAGAAATATGTCTTTAGATTCGTCCACATTTATTACGACTAGCAAATCTCAAGTTGAGATGATACAGTCTCAACTCAATGATTGCCCGCCTTTAATTATAGAACCGGAACGAAAAGATACATTTCCAGCTATAGCTCTTTCTGCTTCATATTTATTATCTCAAACAAACGAGAGTCCTGATGAAGTTGTTGTTGTTCTGCCTGTAGATTTATATGTAGAAGATGATTTCTTTCGGCAAATTTTTCAATTGGAAAAGATAATGGATGAAGAAGAACTAAATATTGCTCTGTTGGGTGTTAAACCACTTGTTCCTACTGAGAAATATGGTTATATTCTTCCCAAGGTTAATTCTAAAAACGTTTCTTCATTACAGGAAGTTGATTGTTTTATAGAAAAACCACCTGTTGAAAGAGCTAAGGAGCTAATCGACCAATCGGCTTTATGGAATTGTGGGATATTTGCTTTTAAACTCAAGTATTTAGTAGGAATTATGGAAGACAGAGGTCTTCCAGTTCAATTTGATGAAATGCTTGAGAAATATAATAACCTTCGAAAAATTAGTTTTGACTTTGAAGTTTTGGAAAAAGAAGAAGTACTTCATGTCCTCCCTTATGAAGGAAAATGGAAAGATTTAGGCACGTGGGATTCTCTGGTTGAAGAGATGGATTCTAAACAATTGGGTAAGGGCATCGTTTCGGATTGTCAACAAGTCAATCTGATTAATGAGTTAGACATACCTGTTGTGGTTTTGGGATTGAGCGATGTTGTTGTGGTAGCTAGTCCTGATGGTATATTGGTTTCAGATGTAGCAATAACGCCACAGTTGAAGAACTCTATTAAGAATCTGAATAATCGTCCAATGTATGAAGAAAGAAGATGGGGATGGTTTAGAATCCTCGATTATAATATTAATAATGAAGATGGAGATGAAGTGCTTACAAAGAAAATTTGCATAAAAAAAGGACAAAATTTGAGCTATCAGATGCATACTAAACGTACGGAGATTTGGAATATTATCAGTGGTATTGGTGAGTTAGTTATTGATAATTGCTTAAGTTCATTAAAAACAGGCGATAGTGTCAAAATTAGTCCGGGGCAAAAACACAGTGTATTTGCAAAGAGTGACTTGGAAATTATAGAAATACAAAAGGGTCCGGAGCTTATTGAGGAAGATGTTATAAGATTTTGTTCCTTTTGGGACGAAATTAAAGGGGAAGTTGTTAATAGTATGCGGCTATGAAGGGAGAATTGGCATGAAAGGAATAATTCTAGCAGGTGGTACAGGCTCACGTCTCTACCCCTTAACCAAGGTAACGAATAAACACTTATTACCTGTTGGTAAATACCCAATGATTTTTCATTCGGTAAATAAACTCAAACAAGCAGACGTTCTTGATATTCTAATTGTTACTGGTAAGGAACACATGGGGGATGTTGTTAATCTTCTTGGTAGTGGTCGTGAAATGGGCGTGACGTTCACTTATAAAGTACAAGATGAAGCTGGTGGAATCGCACAAGCTCTTGACTTGGCTGAACAATTTGTGGGCGATGATCAAATGGTTGTAATTTTAGGAGACAATGTATTTGAAGATGATATTGCGCCTTTTGTGGACAATTTCCGTAACCAAACCACTGGGGCCAAGATATTGCTTCAACAAGTCCAAGACCCTCATCGTTTTGGCGTGGCTAAGCTGGAAGGAGAACGAATTGTTTCTATTGAAGAAAAACCTAAAAATCCTAAAAGTAATTTTGCCGTAACGGGTATTTATATGTTTGATCATAATGTATTTGAAATTGTAAAAACGCTCAAGCCTTCCACGCGTGGAGAACTAGAAATTACTGATGTTAACAATGCATATATTGCTAATGGGACTTTGGCATACGATGTCCTTCAAGGCTGGTGGACTGATGCTGGAACCCATCCATCTCTTGCACGTGCTAATGAACTAGCTAAAGATATCGTCTTTGGCGACGAATTTGGGAAATTAAAGCTATAATAATTATAATTGAAGGGAGGATACATATTCATGAAAGTAATTCCTCTGAAACTAAAAGGAGCCAAAATCATTGAACCCGTGGTTCATGGTGATCACCGTGGTTTCTTTATGGAAAGTTACAATGAGCAGATCATGAAAGACAATGGTATTAATCATGCTTTTATTCAGGATAATCAGTCCTTATCTGTAGAAACTGGTGTGATTCGTGGTTTGCATTACCAGCTTAACCCAAAAGCGCAGACAAAACTTATTCGTGTGATTTCGGGAGCCATCTACGATCTTATTTTAGATATTCGTAAAAGTTCTCCAACATTCGGTCAATGGGTTGGGGTGATTTTAAGCGAGCATAATAGACGTCAGTTACTGGTTCCTAAAGGTTTTGCTCATGGATTCTGTACGCTTGTTCCCAATACCCAGGTGTTGTATAAGGTAGACGAATATTATTCACCTGAAAATGATCGTGGAATTCTGTGGAATGATCCTGCACTAGGGGTTGACTGGCCGACTTCTCATGCTATTCTTTCAGAGAAGGATCAGAAGCTTCCGGTACTGGCTGATGCAGACATTAATTTTGATTAGAGGATTTAACCTCAGCTATATACACAGTTGAACTAATAAAAAAACCATTTTTGTTTCTTATTAGTTCAATAAAGCATATCTTATATGTATTAGAGCATGATTTAGGAGGACTGTATGAAACTTCTTGTCACCGGCGGGGCCGGATTTATTGGCAGCAACTTTGTATTATACATGTTAAAGCAACACCCAGATTACGAAATTGTGAATGTGGATGCACTCACGTATGCAGGCAATCTGGAGAATTTGGAATCCATCGAAAATCACCCTAAACATAGCTTTGTCAAAGCGGATATTACCGACACACAAACGATTGACAAGCTGATGCAGCAGGGAATTGATGTAGTGGTGAACTTTGCGGCTGAATCGCATGTAGATCGGAGCATTTTGGAACCCGAAGTGTTTGTAAAAACAAACGTATTGGGTACGCAGGTGCTACTGGACGCTGCAAAAAAGTACAAAATAACCAAGTTTGTACAGGTATCAACAGACGAGGTGTATGGCACTCTGGGTGAAACAGGCTTGTTTACGGAGGAAACTCCACTCCAGCCCAATAGCCCATACTCTGCGTCCAAGGCAGGCGGCGATTTGTTGGTTCGTGCATATCACGAGACCTTTGGTCTACCAGTGAATATCACACGTTGTTCCAACAACTATGGCCCATACCAGTTTCCGGAAAAGCTGATTCCACTGATGATCTCGCGTGCGTTGAGCGATCAGCAGCTACCAGTATATGGGGATGGTTTGAACATCCGTGATTGGTTGTATGTAGAGGATCATTGCAGTGCAATTGATCTGGTTATTCATCAAGGGAAACTTGGTGAGGTATACAATATCGGTGGAAATAATGAGCGGACGAATGTGCATATCGTCAAAACGGTATTGGAGGAGCTGGGCAAGCCAGAATCTCTAATTGCGTATGTACAGGATCGTCCGGGCCATGACCGTCGGTATGGTATTGACCCGACCAAAACCATGAATGAGCTGGGCTGGAAGCCAAAACACTCTTTTGAAACGGGTATTAAAGAAACAATTCGTTGGTACTTGGACAATAAAGAATGGTGGACTCGCATTCAGTCTGGTGAATATCAACAATATTATGCTAAGCAGTATGGTGCCCGCCTGGGGGATGCGTAAGATGAAGGTACTGGTTACTGGAGCATCCGGTCAGCTTGGTAAAGACGTAGTAAAGGTTTTTCAGGAGCAAGGACATGATGTCCTTGGATACGATCGGGAACAGCTAGATATAACGAATTTGGAGCAAGCTGTGAAGATCGTAGGACAATATCAACCTGATGCTGTCATCCACTGTGCAGCGTATACGGCAGTGGATGCAGCGGAGTCCGATGTAGATGGGGCTTATCAGGTAAATGCGGCAGGAACACGTAATATTGCACTGGCCGCAGAAAAAGCAGGAGCCAAGCTAGTTTATATCAGCACGGATTACGTGTTCGATGGAACAGCGGAGCAACCATACCATGAGTATGATAATACAAATCCGCAGAGCATCTACGGAAAGTCCAAACGAGCGGGAGAGATATTGACTCAGACACTTTCCTCCAGGTACTTTATTGTTCGTACGTCTTGGGTGTATGGACTGCACGGGAATAATTTCGTTAAAACCATGTTGAAGCTTGGGCAGGAAAAGCCGCAGCTTCAGGTTGTGAACGATCAGAAAGGCTCACCTACCTATACGGTGGATTTGGCTCGCTTTTTGGCGGAATTGGTTCAAACCGAGAAGTATGGCGTATATCATGCGTCCAATAGCGGTTCTTGTACCTGGTATGAGTTTACACAAGCGATTTTTCAGGATGTGGCAGAACTATTAGGTGCTAGAATTACAGCGAAACTGGACCCATGTAGTACGGAACAATTCCCCAGACCCGCAGCACGCCCGCGTAATTCGGTTATGGAGCATATTGCGATCCGAACGAATGGGTTGAATGATTTGCGCGATTGGCGTGAAGGGCTGCAGGATTTTCTGAAAGAGTTTGTGGAAAATTCAAGTAAGTAGAGGTAGACTATATATTTACAGTGATCTCCCATCATGTTATGATTGGGAGATTTTATGATGTGGAGACATATGTCGGTCAAGCCCAATGAGTAATATAATGTATAAGACAGTTCATCATATATGGAGCTATAAGGAGGGTATCATTCTGAAAAGGCCCAATGTGCAAATTTTGTTATCTACATATAATGGAGCAGCTTATTTAGATGAGCAAGTAGAAAGCCTGATCAATCAGAAAGACGTAAATATTCAGATTCTAGTTCGTGATGATGGCTCAACAGATGACACGGTTACCAAGTTGAATGCGCTGAAGCAGCGTTATCCTCAACAGATTATTTTATCCCCCGAGAGCAATGTGGGGGTTATTGCGAGCTTTTTTGATCTGATACAAAAAGCTTCCGAGAATTTCGAATTTTACGCCTTTTGCGATCAGGATGATGTGTGGATGCCGAATAAGCTCAGTCAGGCTATAGCTTTACTAAAGGCAAAGGATGGGGGCCAACCGCTGATGTATTGTTCTGCTACGCAAATGGTCTCTCAAACTTTGGAACCTCTCAAGGTATGGCCAGCAGATCTAGCCAGACCTTTATCCTTTTATAACGCTCTCATTGAAAATGTATGTGTAGGCTGTACCATGGTGATTAATAAAGAAACACTTCAGCTCGTGAAAAAGAGAATGCCAGCTTCTTTGAAAAACATTATTATGCATGACTGGTGGATTTATTTATGCGTATCCTCTTTTGGAGAGGTTGTTTTCGACCCTAAACCTTCTATTCTATATCGACAGCATCAAAATAATGTGCTTGGTGGCTCGACGGATGGTTGGGTGAGCACATGGAAGAAAAGGTGGAGTAGGTTTGTCAAAGGTAAAAACCGTTACATTTTAAGTAAGCAAGCTCGGCAGTTTATTCAATTATATAGACAAGAATTGCCTCGCCAGTTATATACAGATCTCGACTGCTTTCTGCAGAATTATCAGAGCGGCTTGTTTACTCGTGTGCAATATATTTTCCGAACGCCTTTTTATAGACAGTCGCTGCTGGACAACCTCATATATAAATTAGTTTTTATATTGGGTAAATTATAAAGTCGCTACTCTCCGAAAATATTATTCTGTACTTAATTCCCTTTGTCCCTTCTGATAATGAACAAAGGGAATTCTCAAGTATTGGTGGACGGATCGACCAGCAGATATAGAGTTAGAGACAATTTACGGCGAAAGTAGTGATTACTTCGATCCTGGACGGTGGAAATTTACTGATAAAAATATCCAAGTAAGGCGATGAATGGTATTCCTTGGTTCTCGCATCTAGAAAGGAGAAAATCGCAGAAAGAGTTACAGAAGTTAGCCTACCATAAACCTTTGCGATTGTTATACCTATGCTTAAATACTTGGATTCTGTGTTGCGTGTGCGCATATTCCGTCCCTACTTTTCCTGAGAAATTTTTTTCAGTGGTTTGTTGTGATCATCGTGGGCCAGATGCTGTGTTCCGACTCGTTGGGGACGACTTTTATCATCCGAGACCTCTCGCTGACCCCAGCTTGGTACGGAATGCTAGACCACTTTTTCTTTCCTCCGCGTGGCCGCTGGAGTCCCTTCGGAAGACCTAGCTTCAGATTACCGGGCGCTTTCCCCTCCACTATGAGCAGGGCGAAGTGTAGTCAACGGTGAAAGGGTCAAACAGGCCAAGGAAGCCCGTTGTATGTTTGGGGTCAAGAAGTTGCATCAGGAATCGGAAAACTCTTCTAAGTCCAATTAACTCTTCGGGCATCAGTTTGGCGCGGCAGGCATTTTCATGGGAATCCCGTAGAAGTGGTTCTGTCTGCCCTTGTTCATGGAGATGCAGAATGGAGTGAAAACCCGTCTTTGGCTGGGAGAATCCATCGGAGGGGCGATCCTCTCACGTAGTACAGATAATTGATCAGGGATTCGCAGCTGGGAAGGCGATCTTCCTACTGGACGCTATTTTCTGTCGATTCCCGCACTCGAGTGGTTAAATTACTGGAACATGTCGGGAATGCCCCGATGCACATCGTCACGAAGGCCAAGCAGAGTGTGTTGGCCATTCAAACGAAAGTTTGCTATAACTAGAAGTCCCCAAAGAAATCCTGATGAATGGATAAAAAAGTTGAGAACATCGGTTTATAAAGTAGATAAATCCATGAAAAACAAGTTCCCTACACTAAACACAAAGGATGTATTAGAGAACGAAATCGACTAGTGAATTTAAAGCGAATTTAAAACTCACAGATTAGTTTTATGGGGAATTCACCCGTAATATGAAAAAAAGACGACTTCTCATCTAATAATTAGAAGAGCTTCGTCTTTTTTGAACGTTGCTAAAGATAATGATCGAAACTACAAGTTCTTCAGTGGTCTTGGAAAGGGGCGCTGTACTCAAGCTGAAGACTCTGTTCCACATTAATGGGGGCCGTGTTTCAATCAGCCATGGTGAAGATGTACGGTAAGGAAGAAACGTTGAACTGCTACTCCCTAGATCTCCTGTGGAGCAAGGGCTACACAAGGGGCTGCGTTTTGTTCTGCAGTACCAGGGGTAGTTGTCCATATCGTTGAGCATCGATATGACGCTTACAGCGGCGAACATCATCCGCTTATATGAGTAGCGTTTCAAGATCGAGTGCACCTTCCACGAAATGAAGTAGGCCATCGGCTGGTTCAGCTACCATATCTGGAGCAAATCCAAACCGAAATTGAACCGGTACTTGAGAAGGGAGAAGTCAAGTCCATCTGCTTGAGCGCGTCACGGATCAGAAAGACAAGAATGGTCAAGGCCATCGAGGAGTGCATTGCCATAAGTCTGTTGCAATTGGCCGCGGTATGCTATTCCCACCATGTCCGAGTCCGTTCTTCCGTTACTTGCGAACGCCGTCCAAAGCTATTGCATCCAAAGTCACAGTGATAGCTTACGCAAATCTATTTTTTCACCTTTTTACTTGTAATCCAAATATTCTCTCTAAGCAAAAAAATCCTGAATTGGAAAGTGATTCTCTTACTTTTAAGAATGGAGAAATTTTTAATTACAAGCAATAAATCGAAATTAGATATCCAATCTTCTTAGATTATTTTTAGAAATTTGCGCTCGCTTTTTTATGATGATTATCCCCCTAATGGCAAATTGCATGATAGAGTTTATAATCATCGGTAAGCCAATTCCAAGGAATACAAATAAAAAAATATTAGTGTATGCACCCAAACGATATAACTCCAGTGTAGTTATTAAGTGTAGGTACATAATGTTTAAACTTTCTTTACCAATTGGAACAAATATATCGCCAAGGGTGATTTTTTCAAGAACTTTTCCTATTCCAACAATCATCAGTATTCCGCTTAATGGAATAAGTAAATCAAATTTACCATTCAATACATGCTGTTTCATATCAAGCGCAAAAGAAATTGATTGTTGGCTAGCTAAATAGTAGAAAAACAAGAAGGATAATGCTCCCAGTGCGCAACAATACCAGTTAACAATCCATTTTATTTGATGTCCTAATGCATAAAATAGAATTGCATATAAACTAAGATCAATACTTCCAGGTAACTTCCATGAACTTGGTTGGAAATGAGCTACCGTAAACATAAATAGGATTAATAGCCACATATAACCATTGGGTAACTTTATTACAGCAGTATAGATCAATTGTGTAGCCCATAGGCAAGTAATAAACCATACTGGAGCATAAAATCCATCTATAAATCTGCCGCCTAAAAGGATATTTCGGAGTTCATCCCAAATATCCGTGGACATCGGCGTGAGCATATACCGATAGCATGTGATGCCTACAACAATAATACCATATGGGATAAGCAATCTTTTGGTAATGAGTTTAGCTTGCCGAATGTAACTTTCCTTAGGCTTAAATACATATCCGCTAAGAAAGAAAAATGCTGGCATATGAAACCAATAGATAACTGCATGCCAGTTTGAGTAATACTGTATGAACGCTGAATGCCCGAATACCACTAAAACAATTAAAATACTTCTTACAATATCAATCCATTTTTGTCTCATAGTTTCTCCCCCTGTATTCGAAAATATAGGATAAAGGGAAATTGGTCAACTATATTCAGTAAATATTACACCTTTCATTACCTTTAATTAGATAAATGTATTTTAATTTGATTTTCTAGGATGCGAGGGGAAATTGGAATCTCGATTACATGTCCAAAAAAACATTTGACGGATTGTAATATGAAGTGCGACACCCACTGGAAATAAATAAAAAAGGGCCCATGGCCGGATTCGTGTAGAATGAAGTCACCACAACAACCATTCACACAAGGAGAATCCACCAGAGCTACACACATCTTAGCATAATCGAGCGCAGCAAGCTAGAAATCCTCCACCAGCAAGGGATGAGTGCAAGATCCATTGCTAAGAAACTGGATAGGCACCCGGCAACCATTTGCCGTGAAATCCGTAGGCAGGCTTCGGTGTCATACCAGGCGGAACAGGCCCAGCACGCTTATGAAGAGCGCCGGAAAGCTTGTGTGTCCAAAGGCAAATGGAAAACGGAACAAGCAGTGATCATCGAAGCAAAGCTTCAGGCCAGTTGGTCTCCTGAGCAAATCGTAGAGCGGCTCCGGCAAGAAGGAGAACAGGTGGTGTGCTTTAAAACCATCTATCGCTGGCTTTATACCAGCCGCCTAATGAGAGGGGCCCTGAAGGTGCTCCGGCACAAAGGCAAGCGGCAGCAGCCTGCGGAAAAACGAGGAACGTTCTCCGTAGGCAAAACCATCTCCCAGCGTCCGAAAGAAGTCCGTTCTCGGGAGACGTTTGGACATTGGGAATTGGACACCGTGGTCTCAGGGCGTGGAATAAGCAAAGGCTGTGTAGCCACATTCGTGGAACGCAAGACGCGTCTTTACACCGCGATTCAGATGCCCAATCGCACAGGGCTATCCATAGAGATTGCCTTTGGCGTAGCTGCTTCCCAGTACCCTGCTGGAGTCTTCCAAACAGCCACCGCTGACCGTGGTGAAGAGTTTGCCTGCTATGCGAGTCTGGAGGCCACCCATGGGGTACAGGTCTATTTTGCCGATCCGTATTCCTCTTGGCAACGAGGCTCCAACGAAAACGCTAATGGCTTGCTGCGAGAGTTCTTCCCCAAAGGGACGGATTTCGCTCAAGTTACGGATGAAGTCCTAGAGAAAGCACTCTATCTCATCAATCACAGACCACGAAAATGTTTGGGGTGGAAAACGGCTCACGAATCCTTTTTAGAGGAGCTGTCGCACTTGGCTTGACAATCCGTTTCTTATAATAATGTTAGTATTTGCTTATCGTTTGTTATGTTACTATTTTTATAATCCGAATATTAACTCTATTGACTGGAAATACTGTTTCTTAACGGAATATAATCTTTTAGGGAGTATAGATAACTTTGCAATTGGCATGACGCTTGCAAATATCTTTACCTATAAAAAATATGGTGAAAATCACGTCTGTTGATTATCAAAATGAGTAATTTAATTAATAGAACCAGAGAGACGCTTGAGAAGAACATGCTGGGTCTGAATCAGCCATTCCACCGGTAGTTTTTATAGAAGAAATAGACGAGAAAACCGGGCAAAGGAAAGAATGGCATGTTTGGGCCACGTTATTTGAGCAGGACATAGACAATGAGAGCGCAGAATAGTTGCCCATAGACTGCATTTTCCGTCGTGCCAAATAACGTTGGAATATTCAAATGTTGCTTGATCCAACGGAAAAAGACTTCGATCTGCCACTGAGCTTAATACATCTGTGCGATTTGTTCTGCCGTGACCTGGATTAAATCCGTTACCACCCGAATTTCCCGACCTTCAAAATCTCGAAATATGACGACACGATGACGTTGCTTGGAACGATACTGCGATGTTCCTAGCTGGCAAGTCATATCTCGAAGGATCGTTGAATCCGATGGCTTGAGACGGATAATGTATGAGGTTTTTCCAAATGGACATTGTCACGAAGCCGAATGACAAAGGATTGCCCTTGGATTTTGAAGTCATCCAGACGCTCTAGTTTCCCATAAGCACGGTCCATCACCAAAATGTAGTCCGGTTGAGCTAATGCTTCACATACGGGGCCGTCATGCCTGAAACCCAGCGTTTCGATTACCTGAAGCGGGTGCCCATTTTCGGCCTGTAAAGCGACATGAAGTCTAATGCCTGAACGCTCTCAGTGATAAGGAGCCCAGGGTAGACGTGTTTTTCCCACCGTCATGGTCGTTGAGTCGATGAGGAGCAATTCTTTGGGAAACGAAAGTTTTCGGCGCGTTGCCCGGCTACATTGATAAACTACTCGATGAAAAAGCTCCTTAAATATAGCAAAAGGAACTTCGACGGCTTTGGTAGAAAAACAAGAATAATGAACCACAGGCAAGCCACTGCGAGCTGCATGATCCACCCCGGAACGATAACTGTCCCATTGTTCTAAGACGGCAACACACCAGTATTGAAGTAAATGGGTTACCGTGAATTTACGGCTTTGTCTTCGTAACCTGCTTCCTTGACAACGTTTTGCACTTCTTCCGGTGTCAGAATGGATTGAAGGATCCATGGGATCGTGATAGACTTATTCATGAAGTCGTCACCTTTCGGTTAAGTTTGTAGGGGTACAAACATTTTACCGAGTTGACGGCTTTTCTTCTATCATTTAGTGGTTAATCAACAGGCGTGAGTAAAGAAATAGAATAATTTTAAATACATGATGGCAACTTGTCTTCAAACTAAAACCATCAAACTATGATTTAAGCTAACATCCGTGCATGCCCAAGTTTTCAAACAGTGTAGTCTTTCGACGATCATGTTTAATTTTGTAAAGAAACATTCCACTCATGGGGCTCAGAGCTACTAGTCAAAATTGCACTGAGTCTTACCGAGATTTTTCGGTCGGATTGAAATTTTTATGAAGAGGATCTAAGACTGTGTATGTGTTCTATTTTTGATGCGTTACACCAGTGATTCCGGTCATTCTTCTTGCTTTTAGTATCTCGTATCGGATTGCAAAAATGACTTTGGCTGCTAGTAATACAAAAATGTAACGGTTAGCCCGTAATATATATTATCCTCACTCTACCTTTATTCAGGATTCTTTATATAGCTTAAGAGATACTCTAGGGTCTAATAGACAAACTATTAAAATTCACATAATAAATGCTCGTCTTAATTCTTAGAATAATCTACCAAAATCCATCGAATACATGTTCCTTTATGGAAAAATATAGTATAATCGAAGGGTGCAACCGATATTGGCTGACAAGGGCGGTCGGCTAACTCTCCCGAGGAGGGGGGTGAAGCCTGTGACAGTGTTTGAGGCGCTCAGTTTAATGCTGACGTTCGGGGCGTTAATCGTCACACTGTTAGAGTTTAACAAACGAAAATAGACCGCCCCCGCAAGGAAGGGTCTATTTTCGGCCTGATTGTTCCAAAACCGTCCGCTCTTGGAGCGTCGGTTGTGCAGGGGCTGGCTGGCACCAGCCCTTTTTCCATGTATATCTTACCACGATGATTTTTATACCTCAACTATGTAAGGTTACAAGTTATGTGCTTTTTTGCGCCCCGTGGTCTGCGCGGTATGCTATAATAGGCGGTAGTAGAATAGATTACTGAATTTGTCAGGAGTGTTTTAAATATGGATGTAAGCATACTGGTCGTCAACTATAATACATGCCGTTTGACGCTGGATTGTTTGCAATCGGTATATGCGTCAAAGACGCAGTATCAATATGAAGTGATTGTTATCGACAATCACTCCAATGATGGGTCTGTGGAAGCCATTCGTGCTGCATATCCGGAGATTACGTTGATTGCCAATGAGGATAACACAGGTTTTGCCAAGGCAAACAATCAGGGCATCGAGGTAGCGGGCGGGCGTTACGTATTGTTGCTGAATTCCGATACGCTGGTGCAACCGCACACGCTCGATACGATGATTCGGTTCATGGACACGCATCCGGAGATAGGGGCATCGGGCTGCAAGGTTATTTTGCCGGATGGTTCGCTGGATAAGGCCTGTAAGCGTGGGTTTCCAACGCCGTCTGCCTCCTTTTATTACGCCTTCGGCTGGTCGAGGCGTTACCCGAATAACCCCAAGTACAATCAATACCAGCTCGGGCACTTAAGCCCGGATGATGAGTATCCAGTGGATGTGCTGGTGGGTGCTTTTATGCTGGTGCGCCGGGAGACGATTGAGCAGGTCGGCGGCTTGGACGAAACCTTTTTCATGTATGGTGAGGACATTGACTGGTGTTACCGGATTAAGCAGGCGGGATGGGGCATTTACTACTATCCGCGCACATATATTATTCATATCAAAGGAGGCAGCGCTCGTCGTCGTCCTTTGAAAATTATTTACGAGTTTCATAGAGCCATGTGGGTATTTCACCGCAAGCATTATAAACAGCAGTACAGTTGGATCACGAACATGGCTGTATACGCGGGAATTACGGTGAAATTTGGAATGGCCTTTTTGAAAAATAAGCTCACTGCACCGGTCAAGCCGGACGGCGGCGAACAATCTCGTACCGAGGTGAAAGTATGATACGCAGAAATCAACGTTTTTTAACCCAATTGTATATTGTGGCGGATTTCGCGGTCATTCAGTTATCCTTCCTGATCGCTTGGTTCTTCAAATTCGAAAGTGAATGGATTACCTATCAAGAGCCGCTTCCTATTCAAGTCTATGGAGGTTGGAGCTTAATTTACGGTCTGATTGCCGTAGTGCTGGGGATGTTATTCTCTCTCTATTCACCCAAACGTAAAAAACGTTTTGCAGACGACGTATTTCGCGTCACCCAGATTCATATTGTTGGCCTGTTCGTGCTGTTGAGTGTCATGTTCTTCGTAAAGCAAATTGACATTTCGCGGTCCTATCTGGCGATCTATATGATTGGGAACGTACTGCTTATTTTATTCTATCGATATTTTTTGAAGCAGGTACTTAAAGCTCTCCGCCAAAAAGGCTACAACAAGCAGTTCATGCTCATTCTGGGGGCGGGTACTCTGGGCCAGCGTTTTTATCATAATCTTGGACAGTATCCTGATCTGGGATATGAAGTGGTGGGTTTTCTGGATGATAAGCGCCACTGGGATGAAGAGGAAGAAGAGCATTTCCGCCCAATCCTTGGAGGCTTGGATCAGTTAGAAGCTACGCTGTCGAGCATGATGATTGACGAGGTCATTTTGGCTCTTCCGCTGGATGCACATGATAAGTACCCCAAGATTATCAACATGTGTGAAAAGGCTGGGGTGCGCACGCTCATCATTCCCGACTTTTTTGATTACTTGCCGTCTCGACCGTATTTTGATAACTTTGCAGGCATGCCGATGATTAATGTACGGGATATTCCGCTGGATGTGGCGGGGAACCGATTGTTTAAACGTTTGTTCGATATTCTGTTCTCGCTGTTCGCTATTATTCTAACTTCTCCGGTTATGCTGGCAGTGGCGATTGGCGTGATGACGACATCGAGAGGGCCGGTAATTTTCAAACAGGAGCGGGTGGGTCTAAATCGGCGTACCTTCATGATGTACAAATTCCGCTCGATGAAGGTATTGCCACCAGGGACTGAGGATACAGGTTGGACGACGGCCAATGATCCCCGGCGTACTCGCTTTGGCACCTTTATTCGTAAAACGAGTCTCGACGAGCTGCCGCAATTTTTTAATGTGCTGCTAGGAGATATGAGCGTTGTCGGCCCTCGTCCGGAGCGCCCGTATTACGTGGACCAGTTCCGCGAGGAGATTCCAAAGTACATGGTGAAGCACCATGTTCGTCCTGGTATTACAGGCTGGGCACAGAGCAACGGATTGCGTGGTGACACGTCCATTGAGGAACGGATTAAGCATGATATCTTCTATATTGAGAATTGGTCGCTCTTATTCGATATTAAAATTATTTTCCGCACCATCCGCAACGGTTTCAAGAATGCGTATTAATTGAGAATTCACCCTTCGGTTCAGCCGGAGGGTGTTTTTGTGTCTGGAGGTTGTTTTAAGTGTGCGTATGCAGGGTATTGACCTGTACGAAAAGGATGTGACACCCTATGAAACGACTGATTGCTGCGGTAATTCTTTTAATGTTAATCGGCACATTTTTACTGGCTTACAAAGGGCCATCCACGGAGGAGCATACCGGTTTTACCACCCATCGTGTGATTTCGCATGCTATGGGAGCCGTTGACGGTTTAGCCTATACCAATGCGCGTGAAGCGTTTATGAATAATTATAAAAAAGGCAGCCGCGTATTCGAGGTCGACCTGATGTTTACTTCGGACGGGCATTTGGTGGCGCGCCATGAATGGACGGAGTCTTTTACAGAGCAAATGCAGCAGGAGCAGGCAGTTGGTAAAGAACAGGGCGGGAAGCCCTGGAGCTACGAACAATTCAAAAACACCCCCATTTACGGCTCCTATACCCCGGTAGACTGGAATGATGTATTGGATCTATTGGAGAAATACCCGGATGCCTATGTCGTGACCGATACAAAAGAACAGGACCCGGCCCAAATAAAACAGTTGTTTGCGCAACTGACCCGTCAGACACAGGAGAAAAATCCGGAACTTTTATCTCGCATCGTCCCGCAAATTTATGACGAGGAAATGCTGCGAACGCTGCGTAGCATTTATCCCTATACCTCCATTATTTATACGCTTTATGCGACAGAAGATACGGATGACCAAATCATCCGGTTTGTACAACAAAACGATATAACGGCAGTGACTTTGCCAGAAAACAGGGTTAGTGGTGCTTTAGTGGAAAGTTTGCGGCAGGCGGGGGCGGTGTGTTACGTAAATACAATTAACGATCTAAAAGATGCTGCTGATTACGAACAGATGGGTGTGCGCGGATTCTATACGGATGTTTTAACGGAAAAGGAACTCCAAAAACGCAGTTGGCTGTATGCGTTGCGGCCTTGAGATGTGTGAACGGAGTGTTCCCATCGAATACGAACATTGACACCTTTTGTGCACTGTCATAGACTTAGCATAGAACGCTTTTGGATATTGGAATCCGGTTAGACCGGATCGTGGCAAAAGCACAATGGATGCTGGAGGAATGTGTGTTGGCAGATTCGATTCAATCATGGAGGCATGTATTTAAGCTGGACCCTGACAAGGAACTGGACGATGAGGGACTGGATGCCATATGCATGTCTGGTACGGATGCCATTATGGTAGGAGGCTCATCGGGCATTACCTATGAAAATACGGTGGATTTGCTGTCGCGGGTTCGGCGTTATGAGGTGCCGTGTGTGCTTGAAGTGTCCGATCTGGAGGCTGTGGTGCCCGGGTTTGATCTGTATATGATTCCAATGGTGCTCAATACCACAGACAGTAATTGGATCGTAGGACAGCACCAGCGTGCGATTGAGCAGTTTGGTTATATGATCCCTTGGGATTTACTTGTGACGGAAGGATATATTGTTTTGAACGGTGATTCCACGGTGGCCAAGCTTACCGGAGCGGATGCATCACTCGATGCTTCATCTGCCGCTTCATATGCAGAGGTTGCTGACAAGCTCATGCATCTGCCGATTGTATATGTGGAGTATAGCGGTGCCTTTGGAGATATGGAACTGGTACAAAAAATACATCGCAGTACGGAGCGCGCCCGTGTCCTATATGGAGGGGGTATCGTGGATAAATCTACCGCGTTACAAGCGGCTGCCGTTTGTGACACCATTGTAGTAGGGAATATCATTTACCGTGACTTGGCGAAGGCGCTGGAGACGGTAGCTGTGAAGTTGGAAGTATAGAACGTGATTTTATGGAAGCTTGTAGAAAGGAGCATGCACGCATGCAATCAATAGATATACACGAGGCTGTAGCCCGCCTCAATCCGCCTCAGCGTCAGGCAGTGGAGGCGATAGACGGACCGTTGCTGATTATGGCTGGCGCAGGCAGTGGAAAGACCCGGGTGCTCACGCACCGGATTGCCTACCTCATCGCGACCCGCAAGACGGCTCCATGGGGCATTTTGGCAATTACCTTTACGAACAAGGCCGCGCGTGAAATGCAGGATCGCGTATCCAAGCTGATTGGCCCGCAGGGGAGAGATGTGTGGGTATCCACCTTTCACTCCATGTGTGTGCGTATTTTGCGTCGAGATATCGAGCGGATTGGATTTACCTCCAATTTCAGCATTCTCGATTCTACAGATCAGTTGTCTGTCATTCGGAGCTGCATGAAGGATCTGAACATAGACACCAAAAAGTTCGAACCCAAAGCGGTTCAGTCCATGATGAGCACAGCTAAAAATGAACTGGTCACTCCTGAAATGTATGAGCGCAAGATTGGCGACTATTTTGAGGGGATTGTGGCGAAGGTATATACCAAATACCAACAACGACTCAAAAACAACAACTCTCTGGATTTTGATGATTTGATCATGGCAACGATTCAACTATTTAAAGAAGTGCCTGAGGTACTGGATTTCTATCAGAAGAAATTCCAATACATTCATGTCGATGAATATCAGGATACGAACCGTGCGCAGTACATGCTGTGTAAAATGCTGGCTGACCAGCATCACCGAATTTGCGTAGTAGGTGACAGCGATCAGTCCATCTATCGTTGGCGCGGGGCGGATATCAGCAACATTTTGAACTTTGAAGAGGATTATCCGGAAGCGCGTACCATTTTACTGGAACAAAACTATCGGTCAACCTCGAATATTCTGAATGCTGCCAATGAAGTGATTGGTCAAAATACAGGTCGCAAGCCGAAGAAACTATGGACTGACAAAGAAGGCGGGGCCAAAATTAAAGTTTACCGGGCTGACTCCGAGCATGATGAGGGCTATTTTATCGCCTCCGAAATTCATAAAAATATCAATGCAGGCAAAACCTATAGCCATCATGCTATTTTGTACCGTACCAATGCCCAGTCGCGGGTGGTCGAGGAAATTTTGATCAAATCGGATATTCCGTACCAGATCGTTGGCGGCATCAAGTTCTATGATCGTAAAGAGATTAAGGACCTGCTGGCGTACCTTCGCCTGCTCTCCAATCCTGATGACGATATCAGCTTGATCCGAATCATTAATGTGCCAAAACGGAGTATTGGGGATACAACGGTCGGTAAATTGCAAGCAGCCGCAGCGGAGCGTGGAGTTTCTATTTTCCGAGTATTGCAGGTGGTAGACGATTTGGGCTTTGCCGGACGTACGCGCAATGCGCTTGTAGAGTTTTACGATATGATCGAAGGCCTAAGTCAGATGGTGGACTATCTCTCGGTCACCGAGTTAACGGAAAAAATGCTGGAAACCAGCCAGTATCGACTGGAGCTGCAAAACGAGAATACGCTCGAATCACGCTCACGTCTGGAGAATATTGATGAGTTCCTGTCAGTAACGATGGAATTTGAAAAAGGAGCGGAGGACAAGTCACTCGTCTCCTTCCTGACCGATCTTGCTCTTATCGCGGATATTGATTCCATGAATGACGATGAAGAGGAACAAAGCGATGCCGTTGTATTGATGACCATGCATAGCGCAAAAGGACTGGAGTTCCCAATCGTATTTATTGTCGGTATGGAGGAGGGGGTATTCCCTCACAGTCGGGCCTTTTTGGATAATGAAGAGCTTGAGGAAGAGCGTAGATTGGCGTATGTCGGGATTACCCGTGCAGAGGAGCAACTGTTTCTTACATGCGCACAGATGCGCACGCTGTTTGGCCGTACCACCGCTAATCCGCCTTCCCGCTTTCTTGAAGAGATTCCGGAAGAGCTCAAAGAGGATACAATTATCAAGCGTGACCGCTACCGCCGCTCAGGCAATGTAGGCGGCTCTTATGGCGGACGTGGACTGGGTAAAACCAACGGTAGTAACTTTGGCGGAGAACGTTCCTTTGATACGATGAGCCGCAGTGGTTCGTCCGCTTCCGCGTCGCCCCGCGTAACCGTTACAACATCTTCATCCGCGAAACCAACTCCGGCTGCTTCGGCAGGAGGCCCCTCCATTTTTGTTGCCGGAGACAAGGTGCAGCATGGCAAGTGGGGAATTGGAACCATTGTAGCTGTAAAAGGTACAGGCAATGATATGGAGCTTCAGATCGCTTTCCCGGCTCCAGTAGGGGTTAAACGCCTACTGGCTGGCTTTGCACCGATTACAAAAGTAGAATAAATCTCAAACATCATTAAATCTCGAATCTCACAGCGGCAGTTGGCTTAGGCTTCTGTCCTGATGAAGTTCCCGGAGGGATACGCCTGCATGAACCCAATGCACAGGATGGAGCAGCTTGTTGCTGAGCTGAACACATATAATTATCATTACTACACACTGGATGAGCCCAAGATCAGCGACAAAGAATATGATGTGCTTTATGACGAGCTGGTAGCGCTTGAACAGACGAGCGGTCTTGTGCTGCCGGATTCGCCGACACAGCGTGTGGGCGGGGAGTTACTCAAAGGCTTCACACCGCATCGCCACCTCGCCCCATTATGGAGCTTGGATAAAGCACAGAATATGGAGCAGCTTCGTGCCTGGAACGCACGTGTCGTGAAGCTGGTCAACGATTACAACACCAAGAACCCGGAGCAGCCTTTACCGCCTCCAGGATATGCGATAGAGCTTAAATTTGATGGACTGACGCTGAACCTGACTTATACCGACGGGAAGCTGGTACAGGCCTCTACACGCGGCAATGGCGTGGTGGGCGAGGGAATACTGGCACAGGTGAAAACCATTAAATCCGTGCCGCTTACGATTCCTTTTCAGGATGGGACCATTGAAGTACAGGGAGAAGGTATTATGAATCTGTCTGTGCTGGCGAAATATAATGAGACCGCTGTGGACCCTCTTAAAAATGCACGCAACGCCGCAGCAGGCGCTCTGCGTAATTTGAATCCCAAAACAACAGCAGAGCGACGATTGAATGCATTTTTCTACAATGTGGGGTACGCGGACCGCATCCAGTTTAGCAGCCACCAAGAGATGATGACGTTCCTGCGTGACAATCATTTTAAGGTGAATCCGTATTTGACTTACTTTGACGATTTTGATAATGCTATGGAACAACTGACTGATATCGAAGAGTCTCGTGCCGGACTGGATTATCTCATTGACGGGGCGGTACTTAAAATTACGGATATGCGCACACGTGAGGTTCTCGGCTATACCGATAAATTTCCGCGCTGGGCAGTGGCATATAAGTTCGAGGCGGAGGAAACGACCACGGTGCTTAACGCTGTTGAGTGGAATGTAGGTCGTACGGGTAAAATTACGCCACTGGCAAGGGTAGAACCGGTAGAGCTGGCGGGAGTCACCGTACAAAATTGTACACTAAACAATGCTGGGGATATCGAGCGGAAAAATCTGAAGTTCGCTTTGGGCGCTCGTGTGTTTATCCGCCGTTCGAATGATGTCATTCCGGAAATTTTGGGAAAAGTTACGTCTGAGGACGACGGAGAGGAAATTATCGTACCGGATCATTGTCCGGCCTGTGGATTCCCGTTGCAGCAGCGAGGGGCGCATTTATTCTGCGATAATAAGCTGGGGTGTAAGCCACAAATTGTGGCTCGTATTTCCCATTTTGCTTCACGTGATGCCATGGATATTGAAACCTTCAGCGACAAAACGGCAATCCAGTTGCATGACGAACTGGAAGTGCGCGAGCCTGCGGATCTGTATACACTTCAATTCGATGATCTTGTGAAGCTGGAGCGATTTGGTGAGAAAAAAGCCAATAACCTTCTGGCAGCGCTTGAGCAGAGTAAAGAGAGGGATTTGGCTTCATTCCTTTATTCCCTTGGTATACCGAATACCGGTAAAGCGACTACACGCATGTTGGCTGATCATTACCGTGATTTGCACAAGGTCATGTCCGCTACGGTAGAGGAATTAATAGAATTGCCAGATGTGGGCGGGATTGTAGCTGAAAGTATCGTTGCCTTCTTTGCTGATCCATTTACCCAAGCGGGGATTGAAAAGATGTTATCCCTAGGGGTGAAGGCTCAGGCTCCCGAAGCTCCTCAGGAGAAGAAGACAGACAGTTTTTTCAGCGGCAAAACGGTTGTGCTTACAGGTACCTTGCATCAGCTTACGCGTGATGAAGCTGCTTCTAAGCTGGAGGCACTCGGAGCCCATGTGACTGGGTCTGTATCCAAAAAGACGGATTTGGTCATAGCTGGTGAAAAGGCAGGAAGTAAGCTGGCCAAGGCCCAACAGCTCGGAATTGATACCATAGAAGATGAGAATGAGTTCATCAGACTGCTGGAGCAAGAATAATTAGATTGCAAGAGTACAGCCATTCCGTTCTATTACGGGGTGGCTGTTTTGTTATCTACTGTTTAAAGTAGGAGGTATTATAGCTGTGGAAAAAAAAATAAAAAATGCTTGCTAAATAACTTTAGGCATGTTACATTATTATACGTTGCTTTGAGAATAACATTTCTCGAAGCGGAGAATGCTGAAAAGAAAATCAAAAAAAAGATTTGACAAGAAAGCAACCGACATGATATGATATATTTCCTGGCTCGTTGAAGAAACGAGAACAGACAAGTTCTTTGAAAACTGAACAAATGGATGATGAAAATAAAGATCTCTTCTTTATATTAAAGAAGAATCGCTAGCATTAAAAATGAGCACATCGCTCTTTCAATATACCAACTTCGGTTGGTCTTTAATGGAGAGTTTGATCCTGGCTCAGGACGAACGCTGGCGGCGTGCCTAATACA
>NZ_SLTL01000039.1:0-41729 GCF_014858585.1 Paenibacillus sp. 23TSA30-6
GTGTGCAACCCCATCGTACCGAGGCGCTCGTTTTTGTGCAAAGGCCAAATTATTCATTCTACAGGAATTCTAACGGGACCTACAACGCTGCTTATGATGTGTGGTTCCACGAAACAGACAAAGCGAGCTGGGACTCAACTCCGACCGATGAATTGATGATTTGGCTGAATAATACGAATGCCGGTCCGGCTGGAACTTATGTGGAAACCGTCTCCCTTGCGGGAAGCAACTGGGATGTGTACAAAGGCTGGATTGATGCAGGCAGTGGTAAGGGCTGGAACGTGTTTTCCTTTGTGAGAAAGTCCAATACGAATAGCGCGTCGTTCAATATCAAAAATTTTACCGACTATATGATCTATACGAAAAAATGGATGAGTAACGCGAAATTCGTCAGCAGCGTGGAATTCGGTACTGAAATTTTCGACGGTAGCGGCTCTATCAATATCAACAAATGGAATGTTAACGTACAATAAATATCAAAACAATTCTTATAATATAGCTGAGGAGGAATGGGCATCATGGCAGAGCACTTAGCAGATATCTTGAAGTTATTAAAGCAAAAAGAATGGGTGGATTTGTCCCACGCCTTTTATCCTGAAATTCCTCATTTTCCGGTATTCGATAATGTTCAGGTTGACACGCTGTTTACTCATGACGATGGTTTTTTTGTGAAGCAATACTGTTTTCCGGGGCAGTATGGCACGCATATTGACGCACCAGTTCATTTTGTGAAGGGCAAACGATATTTGCATGAGCTTTCCTTGAAGGAGCTGGTTCTGCCGCTGGTCGTTATTGACCGTTCAGTAGCCGTAGCCGCTAATCCCGACTATGAGCTTACGGTTGCCGACATTGTGGCTTTTGAGAAGGAGCATGGACGAATTGTCGATCAAGCTTTTGTAGCCTTTCGCAGTGATTGGAACAAGCGTTGGCCTGATTCGGAGGCCTTTTCGAACAAGGATGCTACGGGAGACGCACACTGCCCGGGCTGGTCACTGGAAGCGTTGCGCTTTTTGGTAGAAGAGCGGAATGTTGCTGCCATCGGACATGAAACGCTGGATACCGATTCCTCCGTGGCTTATCGCAAAGCAGGCAAGCTGGTAGGGGAATATTACATATTGGAACAGGATCGTTATCAGGTTGAGGTGCTGACGAATTTAGACAAGCTGCCTCCGACGGGTGCTGTCATTTATAATATCGTACCGAGCATTCAGGATTCCCCCGGATTTCCGGTGCGTTCGTTTGCTATTTTGCCTTAATCATTTGATACCGGGTTGTTTGAATACGATTATACAATCATCTTGAGCATAAAAGACCGGTTCAGATATATCTGAACCGGTCTTTTATGGTTTATTCGGGGTAGTGAACAGTATGCTTGATTGCTCAGTCCAGCTTCAATCTAAATAGTGGAATAGCTTAAGTGATAATAGTGACGGTAGGAGCAGAGATGGTAGGCTGTGTTGTGATGGTGGAGGTCGTGCCGCTAAAGTCTGATATTTCTATGACAACTGGAACACCCGGTGTAATATCCACGGAGGCAATGACCAGACTTGCTGTGCTTAGGGTGAATAAGGAGCTCTGCTGAATAACTCCGTTAATATAATAATTAGAAGAATCCGTAGCTGTTAATGTTGGCAAAGCAACTACTGGAGCGTCAGCGTCATCTACAAAGCTTGCAGCAGGAACGGTTGTTGTTGTAGCTCCGATCATCCCGGCTGTAATCGTTGCAAAAAAACGAGTCACGGCTGGGGTAATGGTCGTAGTTACGGCACCACCAGAGGCTACGGGGGCAGTAGCTACTGCTGTATACACAGGTTTTATAATTGGCATAGGGCTCATCTCCTTTCTTGGATGGTTTGAACCATGCAATGGCTCATAATCAATAAATGAGTGTGATCCAGATTCGGAAACGGCATATTAACCTTTATGTTAACAATTAGGGTGGATGAAGGAAGCCTCATTTTACTGCAAATATAGATGGAAGCGGTTCACTAATAACGGACTACTGCAAATGCCCAAAACCCTACAGGGTAATGTGCATACAATATCATAGAGGTGAGAAAAGGAGGTGTAAACGGCTGGTATGGGCAAACGCGCTTCATCACGAAGAAGGCATGGAAAGCGAACCGTACTTTACAGATCCATCAGACGTAAAAAATGTACAGCAAGTTTTAAATTCAGACGCCGAAGAAAGACGAGGTTACATTTCAAAAAACATCCGAAGCTGACTATGCATCGGCAGCATAGTAGCGTTCCTGCCAAACGGCGCAGAAGATTGAACCTGACGGGAAAGCAAGGTATGCCGGGTTCGGTAGGGCAGCAGGGTAAGTCCGGCCTGGCAGGAGGGCAAGGCGTAACCGGCTCGCCGGGTGTGCAAGGTCCACCAGGACTGACAGGTGCACAAGGCATTCCGGGTTTGGCAGGAGCGCAGGGTGTACCCGGAGCAGCGGGAGCACCTGGAACTCCGGGCCCGGTAGGTGCAGGGATATCAGGAGCGACAGGTGCAACGGGCATACAGGGCCCGACAGGAACACAGGGAGTATCCGGCTCAACGGGAGTGCAGGGTGTAACAGGTCCTTCCGGTCCAGCATTCGACATTGCAGATATTGAAATTGTTCCTACCGCTGAACGGTATTTTTATTTTGCCCCCGATGATATTCAATCTTCGGTCACGATCAGGGTGGATCAATTCTCTGTTGATGGAGTCCAAGAGGCTTCTCCGCTATTTAATGTCGGAAGTAACAGCTATGCCAATTTGTATATTAACGGGATGATACAAGAAAGCACTCTGTATAGCCTGACGCCTTCTTCGGTGACGATTCATCTCGACGAAGGAGAAACGATTTACTCCGGTACACCTATCATTGTGGAAACTGTCCAATTTAGGGCGCGATACAGTGCGTAATACAGCACGCTATACGATGTACAGTTATTCAAAACCAGAACTGGTTATATGGCGCTGGTCCTTCCATGCGGACACCGAGTTGTTCGGCTGCCTGTCTGGGCCAGAATGGATTACGCAGTAGTTCCCGTCCTACCGCCACCAGATCAGCCCGACCGTTACGCAAAATTTCCTCTGCCTGAATCCCGTGAGTGATCAGTCCTACGGCAGCAGTCGGAATATCAGCAGCCTGACGAATGGCCTCCGAGTACGGCACTTGATAGCCCGGATACACGCTCGGCACGTCCGGCAATACACCGCCAGTGCTGACATCGATCAAATCTACACCTTGTGCTTTCATATAGTGGGCATATTGAATGGAATCCTGTAATCCATTGCCTAGTGGGCTATATTCGTCAGCGGAAATCCTCACAAACAACGGGCCGCTCCACACCAAGCGAATCTCATCAATAATCTCCCGCAAAAATTGATAACGTCGCTCTTCCGAGCCACCGTATGCATCTTCCCGTTGATTGGTATACTTGGACAAAAAATCGTTAATCAGATATCCGTGTGCCGCATGTAGCTCAATGATGTCTATTCCAGCTTGCGAAGCCCGCTTGGCGGCTTCCTTGAAGGCAAGCACAAGGTTATGAATTTCTTCAATGGACAGCGCATGGGTCGCCCGTTCGCGGTGAGGCAAACCAGAGGCAGATACAGCTGTTTCCTGAGGCAATGAGCCTTTGCGCCCGACGTGCCAGAGCTGGAGGCCAGCTTTGGAGCCTTGATCATGGATGGCTTGTACGACTTTTTGCAGCGGGGGCAATGTGCTCGTCGCTCCATAAGCTGAGGCAGCCCGAATCTTTCCCCTGCGGGGTAACTGCATGTACCTCAAGCATGACCAGCCCCACCTGTCCAAGCGCCCGAGCGCCGTAATTCAGCGTATGCCAATCGGTTGCTTTTCCATCTTCTTTAGCTGAAACTGTACCCATGGGTGACATCATAATCCGTTTTTTATTTGGTTACATATTTATTCTAAATTAATAAAATGAGATGATACACATATAGTTTAATGTTTTAACCATTTTAACTTATAAAATAATGTTATTTTTGATATTAACAATGAATTTTAAGGTTGTGATGTGGAGACAGGAAGAGCTGCATAAATATTATTTGCAATTTAGTTAGTTATCGCTTACTATATGTTTATGAACAAGAAAACACATGTAGATAGCAAGAAGAAGGATATTATGCAAGCAGCTATGCGCTTATTTGCGACCAAAGGCATCGACGGCATTTCTGTCAAAGAAATCGGGGAGGCTGCCGGTGTGACGGATGCCGCGATTTATAAGCATTTTAAGAGTAAAGATGCGATGGCCTTGGAAGTATTCGGGCAGTATTGCAACAGCTACACTACGTTGATTGACTTCTATCGCAAGCAGAGCGGGAGCTTCATTAGCCGTTTTCATCAATTGGTGGACGAGGTGCTTGTGATGCACGATAAAGATCAGTATGGTCTGCTTCTGTTATCACAGCATCATGAGCTATATGTGGAGGCAAGCCAAAGCTCGAATGTCCGGGAGCCTCTAGAGGCGTTAGTCGAATTTATTGAGCAGGGGATTCGGCACGGAGAACTGCCCAAGCAGGATGCCCAGCTATCCGGTGTGCTCATTATTGGAGCCATTACACGCTTGTCCGTGTCCAGTCTGGAGGGTGAATTGCCCCAGCAGCTTATTCCGTTTGCAACGGAGGTCAAGGAACGTTTAACCGCTTTATTAAGTCAAGGTCAGTAGTGACCTTTTCTTTTTAAATATAAAGTTAGTGTTTTCTAACTAAAAAAATAAAATATGAGGGTAGGAAGTGGCTCGAATGTCTAAAAAGATATTGGTTATTCAGGGAAATCCGGTCGTTGGCAGTTATGGAGAAGCGCTGGCTCAATCCTATGTAAAAGGAGCGGAGGCTGCGGGGGCTGAGGTGCGTTTATTGCAGTTGTCCGCGTTGGACTTTAATCCTAATCTGTTAGGTGGATATCGCAATAAATTGCCGCTGGAACCGGACTTAATCAAGGCTCAGGAATCCATTAAGTGGGCGGAGCATCTGGTTTTCGTTTTCCCGATCTGGTGGGGGAGCTTGCCTGCATTAATGAAGGGTTTCATTGACCGTACCTTTATGCCGGGATTTGCGTTTAAGTATCAAAAAGGAAAGCCTATGCCGGATAAGCTCTTAAAAGGCAGAACGGCCCGCCTCATCACAACGATGGACGGACCGCACTGGTATTACCGATTTTTCCAGGGTCAGCCTGGGCATCGGATGATGAAGGATTCCACACTGCATTTATGCGGTGTCAAACCGGTGCATTCTACTGCGATTGATCTCATGAATAAGAAAACAGATCAACAGCGCAACGATTGGCTGAGCAAGGTCGAGCAGCTAGGACGAAGCATGAGCTAAGTTTTCATGATGAAGGGATCAGTTTCTGATTTTTGAACTGGGCGAACAGATCGAGAAATACGGTTTCGCTGTCGGCAACTTCGTGAAAACCAAATTGTTTTATTTTTGTCGTATCAGTGATCACATCATATTCACTTCCCCATATTAAATCGCCAAATGGCCAAGCGGCTACTTTTTCATAAGGGGTAGGCTGTAGATCATATTTTTGTACCATTGGATCCCAGGTTTCCTTTTGTAGTGGCATCATGTCAGATAATGAAATGGTTTGCACAGGGGCAGTATCCATTCCGAAACATTCGGCAAATTTGGGCCATATATGTTCCCATCTGAAGACATTCCCAATCAGCATGGCGAGGTTCATCGGATTCCCTATGGACAATCCAGCGACCACATCAGGTCTGAGTATCGTCCAAGACCATCCTTTTCCTTTTTGGTGCGTTCGCAAGAAATCTTCTTGATTATAGTAAAAGTTTGGAGGAAGGTGACGAGGAGCACTTTCCTTGGCCGGGGTTTTAAACTTCCCCAGATGAGAACCGTACACCTTGGCTCCTTGCATCAAAATAACTCTTTGCAGAGAACCGGATTTTTCTTCCACGGCATTTACAACATGCTCTAGCATACTTGTATTTACTTCTATTAGTTCTTTGGAGAGAGCCGGAAAGTTCTGATAGGCTGCATAAAAGATATGAGTTACCTCTGGTATCTCCCTTAATTTTTCCTGAATGTCTACCTCATTTAACAGATCCATACTTACATATCGTTCTGGATGCTGGTCTGGAATCGTTCTGGCAATCCCGATGGCGTCCCAATCCTCCAATTGACTGATATGCTCCAAAATATAACTCCCAATAATCCCAGTCGCGCCTACGACAAGTGCTACTTTTTTGGACATGATACATGCTCCTTTCGGGATATCAAACGACGCAGGTTTCCTGTTTCTTCGAGTTCTTATCTTTAACATCCCCATGCCAGCTCCATAGTGTGACGATGAGGCCAAGCAGTGTAACCACAGCGGCTACCCAGGGAAGAGATTGAAGCCCCAATGGACTTTCCAGCACTATCCCGCCAAGCCATGCACCCATTGCACCCCCGAGGTTAAAAGCACCGATATTGAGTGCGGACGCCAGATTGGGAGCGAATTTGGCTTTGTCCAGCACACGCATCTGAAATCCGGGCACGGTGCCAAATGCGGCAAATCCCCAGACAAAAACCGTAATGACGGTTGCCCAAGGGCTGTGGCTTGTAAATGTAAAGAGTCCCAGTTGTCCAAAGAAAATAAAGTATTGGACTCGTTACGTCCCATAAGCTACTATGAAAGAATGAATTAAACTTTCATACACTGTGGTGCAACGTAGGATGCATGAATGGCTAACGGGCAGTTTAGTGCGAACTTGTTCAGGAAGGAAAACACAGACCCGATCTGGAATTTATTTAAATATTATCTTAGGAGGACTAGGCTTATCTCCTTATAACCAATGTATACAAAACTAGGTGGGTGTTCATATGGAAGATGTGTTCAATGCGCTACCAGTCTTAGAGACCAATCGACTTAAACTAAGAAAGATAACATTAGAAGATGCAGAGGATATGTATTATTACTGTTCTAATGAGGAAGTACCGAAGTACGCTTCTTGGAATCCTTACAAAACAATCACAGAAACAAAAGAGGCGATTGAGCGAGTACTTATCCAGTGGAATAATAAGAGCTTGGTTCATTGGGGTATTGAATATAAAGAAAATAGTAGGTTGATTGGTACAATAGAGTTCGCCACATGGGATAGACAGCATAAAATTGCCGAAATTGGATATGCCTTATCACCGGATTATTGGGGAAAGGGTATCGCAACGGAAGCCGTAAGAAAAGTTATTAAATTCGGTTTTACCAATATGGACTTGGTTCGTATTCAAGCAAAATGCTATTTAGAAAATATCGGTTCTGCACGAGTTATGGAAAAGGCGGAAATGTCATTAGAAGGAATTATTAGAAAGGGGCTCTTCATAAAAGGGAGACATCAGGATTTAAAAATGTACTCCATACTAAAGGATGAGTTTCAATCTATATGCTGAACTAAATTTAGTTTGATACACCCATAAGAACAAGCCAGTCGATCCAACTAACGGGACACGATAGTTCAATGAAACAGCGACAGTCTAGGACTTTATTTTCTTGTCCTTGGATGTCGCTGTTTCAATTTCTAGGATCAGTCTAGTACTTATTATATGGAGTCTGTCGGCTTGGCGATTCGAAAAGCCGCGTGGAATAAAGACATCCAGTCTAATAATGATACCGAAAACAGAATACACACCGGCTTTTCTCCCCTGTGCAATGCTTTCCCCAATTATATACATTGTGTCTGCACCAGGAATTAGATTTAGGAGGATTCCAGTAAGCAAAAATACTTCATAATTTATGATTCCAAACATTTTGTGAGCACCACCTCTTCATTATGAAATACATTAAAAAACCGCTTTTCACCCCTCCATAGGTCTGGCATGACCTGATTCCTGAAGGAGGGAAAGCGGCTTTTACAATGAGTATACTACGTAGTTACTCAAAAATTCACGATAATCAGCAAAAAACATGGGCAGTCTGCCAGAAAGCTACACACTCAGCGGCGTAATGGTCTCCAGTAAGTGCTACGGCCAGAAACATCAGCACCGAATCCAATCCTAAAAATGTGGTCATTCGTTAACACATGCTTCCGAAATCGTACTGATTTCGACCTCCTGTGTCAAATGCCCAAAGGATGGGCCGTTGTCATACACCCGCGGAGCAGGCGACAGGCTTATTCGGCTGCTGCTTTCGCTTGCTCCGCTGCTACGAAGGTTACAGGCTTCATAATCCGGCTCAGCATATCCTGCTTCGGACGATTCCAGGTAACCCAGTCATCCAGCAGCAGACCGCCTGTGTCGCCGCTATTCGGATTCAGGGACCAGTACGTAAAGTACAGGTTGTTGGCACGAATATAGTCTACGAGTGCATTTTGCCATTTGCCCTCAGTAGTAGACAAATCAACATTGCGACCGCCGAATTCACCGACCAGTACCGGAGCGATGTTTTGCTTGCTGATGTAGCCCCAGGTCTGATCCCAGATCGCTGGCAGGTTGGACGGGAAGGCCGGGTCGTTGAACCATGGCTGCGAAGACACACCAGGGCCGTAATCATGTGGAGAATATACGACACGGTTCGGTACATCCAGCACGACAGGATAGTTGGCTACACCTGTCAGGTTGCCACCCCACCAGTATTGGCTATTGTTGCCTTGTACATTGTGGTCTACACCTTCTACGAGAATCAGCCAATTCGGATTCACGGACAGAATCGCATTCCCTGCACGTTGTGCCGCCAGACGCCAGTCTGTGGAGGCATTGCCTGTACCCCAGCTTGCTTGACCGTGTGGCTCGTTGTGCAAATCCGCACCAATGACGGTTGAGTTATTTTTATAACGTTCAGCTAACATTTTCCAGTCACTAATCCAGCGAGACTCAGGGTACTGGGATGTGTACCACAGCTCGGATTGCCCACCTGAGCCTGGACGGTGACGGTCAAGGATAATCTGAATACCGCGTTGTCCAGCTTTTTCAATCAGCTTGTCCATGATTTGAATCGGAGTTAATCCGACCAGATCAGGGTTTTTGTGATAATCAATACTGTCTGGACGGGAACTGGAATCGAATAACTGATTGCTGTAAGGCAGACGGATGAGATTGTAGCCTTCTTTCTTCACCTGATCAAGCATGTCGTCCATTGAGCGGCTCCACAGTCCATGCAAGGTGTAATTAGGAGTTTCCAGACCAAACCAGTTCAGGCCGTTAAATGCCGCCTCTTTCCCGGATTCGTCTACAATCTTGTTTCCTTGGGTGTGATAATATCCTTTCACACTGGCTGCATCTGCCGAAGCGGGAGTGTAGCCATACAGTGTGAAGCCCATTACGAGGGAGGCAATGACGAAAAATGTTTTTTTCAACCCTTTTTTCTTCATGTTTTTTGCTTCCTCCTTTATTTAAAAGAAATTGTAACCGATTACATTCTCATTTTATGTTCAAATCTTCCGTCAAACAAGTTCATAAAATTCGTATATTTCTAAGATTTCTGTACAAGAAGGTATATAATAAAGTGAAATAAACTTTACACACAGGTTGCAGAATATATATATTTGAAAATCAACACGCCTGACATGCAGAAAAAGAGAGGGGGTTAACCATGGTCACAACGATGAAGGAAGTTGCAGAACGTGCAGGGGTGTCGAAGAGCACAGTTTCACAGTTTCTGCAAAAGAGATACAACTATATGAGTGAAAACACCAAGAAGAAGATCGAGCAAGCGATTGAGGATCTCAGTTATATTCCCAATGAGGTGGCACGCAGTCTCAAGCAGAAGAAGACCTTTATTGTGGGTGTTATTTCTTCAACCATTTTATCGAGATTTACAACAGAAGTCGTGCGTGCAATTGAAGATGAATGCCAACTGGAAAATGTCCAGGTCATTGTCTGCAATACCGATGATGATTCGCTCAAAGAGAAAAAGTATGTCCAGTCGATGATTGCTCGGCAAGTGGATGGACTTATCATTTTTCCGACGGAAGAGAACAAGAAATTATATGTTTCCCTTGTCAAGAATGGCTATCCTTTCGTGTTTGTGGACCGAAAAATCGATGAAATCAGCGTAGACACGGTGCTGCTGAATAATGAAAAAGCCAGCGAGCTTGCGGTTGAAGCACTCATTGAGCATGGTCATAACAACATTGGCATTATCACGTTTCCCTTAGGCAAAAAAGCGATCACCACACGAAGTGAGCGCCTGTCCGGTTATCGAAATACGTTGGGCAAACATGACATATCAGTGAATAAAAACTATATCAAAAGCGGCAGGTTGGATGAAATGCCCAATCTTATTGGACAACTATTTCACATGAGGAATCCGCCCACCGCAATTATTGCTACGAATGACATGATTTTGGAGCAGGTGCTGATTTATGCAAAAAATAATCGTCTGACCATACCTAATGACTTTTCCTTGATTGGCATAGATGATGTATCCTTTGCGTCTTTTTATAATCCGCCGATCACTACCGTTTCCCAGCCGAGCTTTGAAATGGGGAAAAGAAGTGCGAGGCTGCTGCTGGAGAAAATCGATCAAAAAGAGCAGGGTCGTGAGGAGCTGTCAGAAATCATCCGATTGAATCCGGCCATTAACCACAGAGAATCTGTCCAAAAATTGAACTGAATAATTTGAATAAGTCTTTTTATCTTTTAGGAAACGTTTTTATGAATTCTATTGTAAAAAGAAAATAATGAGCTATAATAATCCTATGATTCGAGTCATGAATACCTTTTCATTTCTTTATCTACCTGATTTTAGTGATGATAGCGATTTAAGAGAAGGGAGGAATGAATCTTAAACGAATAATTTATGGATTCAATTGTGATCTAATTCACAAAAATAATTCTGCTTCTTTTTACATTCCCGGAAGGGAAATTTTTTTCAAGTATTACTAAATCGATTTAGTAAGAGTGAAAATTAATAAAAGAAAGTCGGAGATCACTATGGAAATGTTTATGAGTATTATCAGGGAGCCATCCATCATTATCGCGATTGTGACATTACTCGGCCTTATATTCCAGAGGAAGAAAGTATCCGAGATCATTACGGGAACTACCCTTTCTTTCATGGGCTTCACCATGATCAAAGTCGGCGGCGGAATTTTAGGAGGCGTTCTCACCAACTTCAGCCAAATTTTTTCTTATGCGTTCAAACTTAAAGGTGTCGTACCAAGCAATGAAGCCATCATGGCACTGACCATTGATCAGATCGGGGCGGATGCTGCGCTCATTCTGCTCTTTTCCATGATCCTTAACATCGTGCTTGCGCGCCTGACCAAGTTCAAGTACATTTATTTGTCTCTTCACTTGATTTTGTTCATGAGCTTTGCCGCTACAGCCGTTATGAAAGGTCTGGGTCTCAGTTCGCTGACTACGATCATCGTCGGTTCTTTGGTAATCGGGAGCTATATGGCAGTGTTCCCTTACCTGCTCCGGAATGCCAGCAAAAACATTATCAAATCTGATGAATATACGATTGCTCATGCTTCCATGACCTCTTACATTCTCGGCACCTATTTAGGAAAAGTTTTTGGCAACCGTGAAAATGACACCGAAAACGTAAAAATTAATGACCGCATCAGTTTTTTGCGCGACCCCAATGTTGCAACGACCTTGACGATGCTTGTGCTTTTACTGGTATCCGGACTGGTTGCTGGTTCTGATTATGTCAGCAAATTATCTGATGGCAAAGAATACATCGTCTTCATCCTCGAACAGTCAGCTATTTTTGCTGCCGGCTTGTATATCGCAAAAGCAGGTGTTAAGCTGTTCACGACTGAAATTGTACCCGCTTTTAAAGGGTTCTCCCAAGTGTTCGCACCTGGAGCAATCCCTGGTGTGGATGTTCTGGTACTGTTCGACAAATCACCCAATTCCGCGTTGGTAGGCTTCTTGGTCAGCTTCTTCACAGGCGTTGCCTGCGTCTTTCTTTTCCCGCTTGTCGGATTGCCTGTCATTGTGCCGGGGATCATGGCCTGCTTCCTCGCTGGTGGTGCAGCCGCGATATTCGGCAATTCCAGCGGTGGTTTCAGAGGGGCTGTCATTTCCAGTTGTCTTAATGGATTCTTGCTCTGTCTGCTGCCGGCCCTCACCTTGCCGCTCTTTTCTTTTTTGGGTGCCGAAGGGGTGACATTCGCTGATCCCGACTTTACTACCCTTTCCGGAGTACTGTGGCTTATTTTCCGCTGGTTTTAAACTAAATCGATTTATGAAGTTTTTTAAAATAACTCATCTCACTAATTTGTGTTCTAAATGAGGAGGAATTATCCATGTTTTTTAACGACCAAGATATTCAAATTGATATCGTTGACAGTAATACCACCCGGAAAGTGCTGGCCCACAGCGACCAACTTATGTATGTCAAAGTGATGTTTGCTAAAGCCCAAACAGGGGAGATCCCGTTGCATAAGCATGTCCATGAACAAGTCACTTATGTAATAAAGGGAAGTTTTAAGTTCATGATCGATAATGGCGAAACAAAGGAAGTCCAGACCGTCAAAGAAGGAGACAGCATCCATTTTCCATCCGATACTCTTCATGGCTGTATCCCACTGGAGGACGGCGGTATTCTGCTAGATGCATTTACACCAGCACGTGCAGATTTTCTGTAAATTCACTTACAAAATACGGTTTATCTATTGAGTACGTCAAAAAATGATTGATGGACAGGAAGAGTAAAAGAAAGGGATACTCCCAATGCGAGCATCCCTTTTTTGTATTCGTCTACCCAGTGATATACCTTGTTTCAAGTAAAGGAAAAACTATTAGTGATGTTAGACTAAAAAGTGGACACGGAGAAGCGAGAATATGAGAATAAAACCAAATCCATTCGAGGTGTCCACATGAGTATAAAATATGACAAAGCGTTTAAAATTTTGACCGTTCAAATAGGACTTGCATTGAATCGTTTCACAGCATTTTTCCGAGTGTATTACCTGCTTTTACAACGGTGTCCGAATCCATTCTTCTTTAGGTTATGTATCCCCGAACCAGTATGCAAATGCAGCCTAAGGATTTCTCGTTTCAATGTGTCCATTTTATTGACAGCGCAACGAGGAATCGGATTAAGGATAGCCGGATCGCAATAGGGAAACGAATGAATATAGAGAAAAAACAGGAGAAAAAAAGCAAGTGATGCCGAAGAATTATGTAGCTATTTTGTCCATCGGCATCGATGGTAGTTTATAATTTCGTGCCTCCAGTTTTGTATGGTTCGCAAACAAAAGAAAGCGATCGGATCGCATGCTGATTTATAATTTTTGATAGTGATTTAAGAGATTCTCTATTCTATCTTGAATAATTTGTTTTAATGATTCAGGCTTCACTGATATAACACAATTACCATATCTCATAAAATAGTTAGCTATAAACTCCTCTTCTCCTGGATTATAGAATCCCTTAATGACTGTTTTATGACCATTTTCTATTTTCATAGAAGGATAATGTTCTTTATAAAAAATATCCTTTGCTTGTTCTAAAATCTCTACTTCGAAGTCAATACTCTTCTCAGATTGATAAATTTCTAATGAACGACTAATGAGTTCATCTATAGAAAAATGAGATTTGATTTCCTCTTCTTCTATAAAGGTTATTCGATCACATCTGAAAACTCTATATTTATTCGTATTTAACTCTATTCCAGTAGCATACCATTGACCAAACTTAGCGGAAATTTTGAAAAATTGAACATGGTAACTTTTTTTCTGGTTATTTTTTAAATACTGAAGCTTACAGTTACTCTCATTAAGAATGCTTTTTAGAATTTTATCTAAAAAACGACTAACATTATTGTGCTGATATATTTCAAATTGTAGAACTTTTTTCATTTTGTGAATCTGCTTAATCTGTATTTTAGAAAGACAGTGTTCAAACTTTTCATTTAGTTTATTAACACTTAAATGAAATGGTGTTGATTGATAAGATTCTAACGTCAACATGGCAAAGTACAGAGCATACACTTCATCCATAGTAAAAATAATGGGGGACAACAATCTATTTTTTAAGATACCATATCGTCCATGTCTGCCATGTTCCGAAAAAATAGGCATACCTAATTGTTCTAATGAACTAATATCACGTAGAGCTGTACTTTTTGAAATATTGTATTTATCCATTAGGTCATTTAAATTAAAGAACTCTCGACTGTTTAAGTATCTGATCATGTCATTTAATCTTTCTGATTTGTTCATATAAATCTCCTTATAAAGGTGTCATGTTTTGATACCTTTATATATGATAATGAGTTCAAGGTAATATATCAAATGTATAAGATATCTGCCTAAAATCATGATATAAAAGGAGATTGATACCATGAGCACAAATTTAGAAATAGCTATTTTCTTATCAATGAACGGAAAGGCAAAAGAAGCTATAAATTTTTACAAAAACCATTTTAGCGCAAAGGAATTGTTACTTGTTACCTATCAAGATATAGCAAAACGTGACAGCTCAATACAGCTTACTGAGGAAAATAAGAATTATATTTCTCACTCTGTCTTATTAATCGGAAGAACAAAAGTAATGGTAGCAGAAGATACAATGAATATGAGTGAAGAATATACAGTTGGTAATAACACTTCATTATGTATTCAAAGTGCTGAATTAGAAGAAATTGAACATTTTTATAATAGCTTAATTACAGATGATCGAGTGAAAATCATTGTTCCTTTATCTAGTAATGTGTTTAGCAAAGCATACGGTATTATAGAAGACCCGTTCGGTATTCAAATACAATTAATGTTTGATGATAGAATACAATAAAAAATTAGCATGTTCCATGTTTCATAATGCAATCTGTATTCTGAAATTTTTATGTTACTGAGATATACTATCGTAGAATTACTGCTGTTTTATTTTTTAGTGCGGAAGTATAATGTGTTGGCGGAAATAGTAAAGAGGGGCAGCGAGCCCCTCTTTTTGTGCTTAAAATAGTAGCATGTTTAGCCTGACGAGATTACCTTTTGTGCAATAACTTTTGTCATTGCATGTTTGTGAGGAATACCTGAAGAATTGCAGTCGAAAACAACTTCTGAATTGTCTTTAATAAATCAGTCGTGATAGTGTGCAAGCAACTCACCAGAATACCACTTAAACGCGTTAACGTCAAATGCAGTGACATCATATCCATTTCTTGCAAAAAACACTGCATTTTTCCCTCGCCACAGCCAATATCCAACAATTTTAAATGTTTAGTAGGCGGCATAAATTGTAAAACCTGATAACATACTTTATTGGGTTCAGTACCCCAGTAATATTCCTGTGTTTTATATTCTTTCTCATAAATACTAATCGGTCTGTCCTGCGAGATATACCCAAGGAGTTTGTCAATGTTAACTTCTAAGGTTCTTGATAGCTGAGGTAGTAACGATATATCAGGCATTGACTGAGCATTTTCCCACTTGGATACTGCTTGAAAAGAAAGCCCTAGTATTTGTGCAAGCTCTTCTTGTGTAAGTCCTCTCTCTTTGCGGTATATGCTTATGTTTCTTGCTAATTTTTCCTTCATAAATTCTCACGCTCCTTCATGTAATCCAACAAGACTATGCTGGAGCAGGAAGACTGTGATGGAGTTGTCGTGATTGCACAAGCGACGGGCGTCGTACTGATGGTCGGCTTCATGAAGCTGGCGGCGGTTCATATGGTCGATCTGGTACGTTATTTGTTCGGAGAAGTCGCCCAGGTCACCGGTTTTGCGAACGCGGATGAAGTGAACACAACTGATCGTTTACAAGTCGGAGAGTCACACAGAACTCCCTTGGAATCACTTGCGGAAAACGATACAGTTCTGACACCGTCTGCCTCGGCGATGTCGGGCGGATACTGTGATTTGTACTTGCACGGTTTTGTTGGTGAAATCGCTCATTTTATGAACTGCTGCCAAGAAGGCTGGACGGTACCTTAGTTTAGCTGCTTTGAAAGAAGCTTATTGTTATGGCGTGTATTATCGAACGTAATCTATCCAGAGAGTACCCTCATTTTTTCGATTACCCTACGACCTTCCTATTTCATATCATTCCTGTCCATTTTGATTAATCTCTGCTGAAAATACGCCAACAAAGGGGAACGATGCGATAGAATAGAGAAATAGAAAGCGTTATCATTACCATTTTTTGTTGCGATGGTCCAGGGGGAGAAGGCATATGCGTTCAAGGTTCCAACCATTAAACACATTGCGTAATCAGATTTTTATCGGCTTTATATTGGTAATGCTCATTATGATGAGTGTGGCGGGGGCGTTCATTTATCTCAATGTATCTCACCTGTTAAAAGACAGTGCCGAGCGACATATTGGTCAGACCGCGGTACAAGCAAGCGGTAGGCTGGATGCATTAATCGGCCAGATGGACAGCTTGACGGAGCAGGTCGCGAATCACCCGTCTGTTCAGCATATTTTGCTGAAGGAGCGCAACGGGGGTAAGGTGAATTTTGGACAGCGTCAATCACTACTGCAAGTGATGCATAGCTATCAGGCATATATGCCGAGTGTCGGCTCGCTGGAGCTGTATACCGCCGAAGGGAAGATGTTGTTTCCGATTAGAGAGGGCAGTCTGGAGGAACGTATCGGACAGGCAGACATTCGGGAAGCGAATCAGATGAAAGGAAGACTGGTCTGGATCGGCATTGATCCCGAAGACCCTCGGTCACTGCTGGCAATTCGGCAGGTGAGCCTGGTGGATCGCTGGTTCTCACGCGGAGGGTACCTGATTACCCGTATGGAGCGAAGTTATTTTGGACTGAATGGTGCGTCAGCAGTCAATGAGGAAGCGGATGAAACCATGCTGCTTGTAGATCGTCAAGGCCAGCTGCTGTCGGGTGAACCTATGAACCAGACGGATTTGGCAGGTGTACTGCATAGCAAGGCACAGACGGTTCATATTGGGGAGCGAGAATATGTGAAGGCGGTTCAGCAGTCGGAGCGGACGGGCTGGTCGCTGCTGATCCTGATTCCGGTTAGCGTCGTCACAGACGGAATTACGGTTTTACGGACTACACTTATCATTTCCGCGTCTCTTGGTGCCGTGCTATTCCTGTTCATGTCCTTTATGTTGTCTACGTTGATTACAAGACCGATAGGTCACTTGATTCAGGCGATGCGCCGTTCACGGGAAGGGGCATTGGCCCTGAATCCAGAACCGGCAGCAGCGGTCGAGCTGCGAGAATTGAACGCAGAGTACAACACGATGATTGTCGATATCAATGAATTGATCCGTGTTATTTGCGAGAAGGAGGTTCTACAAAGCCAAACCGAGCTTAAAGCTCTGCAGGCGCAGATCAATCCGCATTTTCTTTTTAATACGCTGGATGCTTTCAACTGGTCGCTACAGGAGAAGGGAGAGGAGGAGCTTGCCGGGCTGATGGTGTCCATGTCACGGCTGTTTCGTTATGTTATCGAACCGGCTCACCATGACTCTTGGGTGACACTCGGGGAAGAAATGGCGCAAATCCGTCGTTATCTGGAACTGATGGAGATGCGTCTGGGTGAACGTCTGAGCTGGCAAATACATATGCCTTCGGAGGCAGCCCCAATTCCGCTTCCTAAACTGCTGATCCAGCCTATTCTAGAGAACGCCATTTTGCATGGTGTCGAAAATCGCATCGGCAACGGCCGTGTTGAAATCAGTGTCACTCCTTCGACCAGATCGGGTTGGACCAAGATCGCGGTCATAGATAACGGACCTGGAATGACACTGGAAGAACTTGCAGCTGTGCGTACAGCGTTGATGGGGGGATCAGTCTGCCAGAGCAAGGGAACCGGTATGGGACTAGTTAATGTGCAGCGCAGGCTCGCGCTCTATTATGACAACGAATCTTATCCAACGGACGGTGTGCTGATACATAGTGCTGAGCAGGAAGGGACTGTGGTCGCTTTTGAAATTCCTGATGAATATGGAGGGCGGTAGGAATGAGTGTTTCATCCAAAACCATTGTCATTGTAGACGATGAACAGCGAACACGTCAGGGGATACACCAGACACTGGAGCAATGGGCTGCCGGGAAATACCGGATTGTGACATTCGGTAATGGTTTGGAAGCATTAAATATACTGCGAGTGGAGACGGTTCATCTGTTGATTACGGATGTCCGGTTGCCGGAATTCAGTGGTCTGGATTTAATCCGCTCTCTGGAACGGGATTCACGACGACCAGCGATCATTGTCATCTCGGGTTATGCGGAGTTTGATTATGTCCAGCAGGCTCTTCGTCTGGGAGCCGTCAATTATTTGCTCAAACCGATTGATAAGCAGGAGCTGCTGAATGCGGTAAATGAAGCGCTTCGGCTGGAAGAGGAGCGGCAGCGGTACGAGAAGCTGGACAAGCTGGCTGACCCTGTTCTGCTGGAGCTTGATCTCCAGGCGGCTACTCTTAGTGATCCGGTACGATATGCCTTCACCTATATGGCGGAGCATCTTCACGAATCCATTACGATGGCGCAGACTGCCGCGCATTCACACCTGAATGCGAGCTATTTTAGTGTTTTGTTCAAGGAGCAAAGTGGTTTGTCCTTCAGCGAATATCTGCATCGGCTACGGATCCAACGGGCTAAGGAGCTGCTGCTGCATACCCAGTTGACGATTGCCCAAATCGGCGAGCGATCAGGCTACCGGACAGATAAATATTTTATTAAAGTATTCAAAGCGACCGAGGGAATAAGTCCCAGCCGCTACAGGCAGCAGATGCGTACAGGGCCGGAGAATATCGACTGACAGTATAGACAGATCAAACCCAATAAAAGTGGAATTATACCCAATGAGCGTACCCTGTTGGAAGCAGGAATGGAGTGCTAAACTTACAAATGATAACGGTTACAAAAAATATAATTATAATAACGGAGGTCTAACGATGTCCAACGAGTATGGTTTACGTAAGCGCTCACATCAAAAATGGTTTGCTGGGTTGACCCTGCTGCTATCATTCATGCTGGTGCTATCCGGTTGCGGTGTTGGTAAGGATGGTCAAGGCAGTTCCAGTGGAGAAGGGGGAAAGGTTACACTCAAAATGATGCACCTGTGGCCAGAGGGAAGCTCGGCACAGCAGAGCAAGCTTGTGACTCAGATTATAGATCAATACCAAAAGGATCATCCGAATGTCGTCATTCAGCAGGAAGTGCTGGAAAATGAACAATACAAAAACAAACTCAAAGTGCTGTCAGCTTCCAATGAATTGCCGGATATCGGTATCACCTGGGCAGCGGGCTTTATGGAGCCTTACGTTAAAGGTGGATTATTTACGCCGATGGATGACCTGTTGAATGGTTCCAAGCTGAAGGGCAAATTCGTACCGGGAACGACCGAAGCTTATGCGCTGAATGGCAAAACGTATGCGCTTCCGATTGAATTGAACATTACACCCATTTATTACAACAAAGCCATATTCCAAAAATACAACTTGAAGGTACCTGCGACATTTGACGAGTTTAAGCAGGTTGTGAAAACACTAACGGATCATGGAGTTGCACCGATTGCATTGGGCAATAAAGACCGCTGGACCGGCTCGCTCTGGTACATGTATCTGGCGGACCGTATAGCGGGTAACGAAACGCTGAAAAAAGCGATTGACGGCTCAGGATCGTTCGATGACCCTGGTTTAATTCAGGCGGCCTCCGAAGTCCAGACGCTTGTGGATATGAATGCCTTTAACAAAGGATTTAACGGCTTGTCCAATGATGAGGGAAAATCCGAGTTTATGAACGACAAGGCAGCTATGTATTTGATGGCTACTTGGGAATTGCCAAATTTTACGACCAATCCCGCAATTCCGCAAGCATTTAAAGATCAAATTGGCTTCTTTAAATTCCCGATGGTTGCAGGCGGCAAGGGCAACGAGAACAGTTGGGTAGGAGGTCCGGGAGTAGGCTTGTTCGTTTCGGAAAATTCCAAGGTGAAAGAAGAGGCCAAAGCGTTCGTTGAATACTTCGTAGTCAAATGGGGAGAGCAATCGGTCACACAGGCAGGCGTTATTCCGGCGACGAAAGTGGACACCTCCAAAGAAAATTTGCCCAAGCTGTATGTCGATTTGCTGAACGGACTGAATCAAGCCAGCAGCATTACATTGTTCGCCGATGTACAGATGAAGCCGAATGCAGCACAGGTACATTTGAATATGATTCAGGCGTTGTTTGGTAAAGCGGTGACACCGCAACAATTTGCCGACCAGCATAAGGCTGCCATCGAGAAAGGAAATTGAAATTGACCACCTAAGGAGGTCCGACCGTGGAAAAGGTCATGTCCAATAAGCTTGTCATTGCTCTATATGTATTGCCTTCTCTGCTGCTGTTATTCGCCGTGATATATGTGCCCATAGTACTGACCGGCTATTACGGCCTGAATCAGTGGAATGGAATCGGCCCTATGACTTTTGTGGGGCTGGACAATTATCAACATTTGTTCACAGACAAAGCGTTCTGGCAAAGTGCTTGGCATTCGCTGCTGTTGGCCTTGTTTTCAGGCATCAGTCTGATCGGTTATCTGGTCATTGCGATGATTTTGTCAGGGAAAATCAAGGGAGCGAATCTGCTGCGGAAAATTTATCTGATTCCCATGCTGCTGTCTTCTGTAGCGATCGCACAGCTGTGGCTCAAAATATATCATCCAACAAACGGCATGCTCAATTCCTTACTGGTGTCGGTCGGAGTTCACAACCCGCCTGAATGGTTAGCTAATCCGTCTCTGGTGCTGGTTGCCTTGTTCATCCCGATTATTTGGCAATATGCAGGCTTTTATATCCTGATCTATTATGCTGGGCTGAAAAACATCCCCGAAACGCTGATGGAGGCTGCACGGATCGACGGGGCCAGTGCCTGGCAGATTGCGACTCGTATCAAATTGCCCCTGCTGCGCGAGGTGATTAACGTTACGATCATATTATCCATTGTCGGCTCGCTCAAATATTTTGACCTCATCTACGTCATGACGGACGGTGGACCGAATGGAGCCAGTGAAGTGATGGCCTCTTACATGTACCACCAGGCATTCCGCAGCTTTGATTTTGGATACGGAAGCGCTACAGCCTTTGCCCTGCTGCTCATCTGTCTGATCGCTACGTGGCTGATCCGCAAGGTTACGGCTTCGAGTGACACCATCCAATATTCATAATACAGTCATGCAAATAGATGAGGGTAATAAAGGACAGGGAGAGGGAGGAACGGATATGAAAACCCAGGCAGCCGCCAGCTATCCCCTTGGAGTCGCTACCCGCGACAGAATGTTAACTCGGGTCGGTTATGCCGCTTTATATACACTTTTGATCATCTTGGCGGTGACGCAGCTTTTACCGCTGGTGTGGCTGATGCTTTTCTCGCTTAAAAATAATCAGGAAGTGTTTAATCTTCCGCCGTTTGCACTCCCGTCCCAGCCGCATTGGGAGAACTATATGAATGTGTGGACCAGCGGCAACATCGGGCGGTATTTTTTCAATAGTGTGTGGATTACGGTCATATCCGTGGCGCTGACGGTGCTGCTGGCCAGCTTTGTAACGTTTGCCATTACGCGTATGCGGTGGAAAGGAAGCCAGCTGGTTCTCGGGCTATTTATGGTCGGACTGATGATTCCGGTCCATGCCACCTTAATTCCGTTGTTCAGTATGTTTCTCAAACTGCATTTAACAGACACTTCACTCTCCATCATCCTGTCGTATGTCGCTTTTAATCTGCCCACAACGATGATGATCTTGCTGGGCTTCTATTACGCCTTGCCCCGTGAAGTGGAAGAAGCAGCCGTTATGGACGGCTGCTCCGTCAACCGGATGTTCTTCCGAATCGTGCTGCCCATGACAACCCCTGTCATGGCAACGACATCTATTATTAACATGATCTATAACTGGAATGAGTTTATTTTCGTCAATACGTTCATTAGCTCGGACGAAAACAAAACACTGACCGTTGGTGTCCAGAACTTTATCGGACAATATACGACCGACTGGGGAGCTATCGGAGCTACGTTGATGATCAGCATTTTGCCCATTTTGCTAGTGTTCCTCATCATGAGTGACCGGATTGTGGAAGGAATCGCAGCCGGGTCGGTTAAAGGGTAAAACAAATTCCCCTGATTAGAAGAGCACCCCCTAGTGTACACATTGGAACAAACCTTTTGGTTTATCCGGTGAATGCTAGAGGGTGCATTTTTATGTGAGTCTAGTTTGAGTTGAAGGGAAATACATGTGTTAAAAGACATGATTGCTACAACTAGAATGTTGATGCTCATGGACCTTAGTAAAAAATAACTGGTGAGCAAACAAAAAGGATATAAGACAATGTTAATTTTGGATTGATCCATTTGAGTGAATAGATGCTCATCTTCTGGTAAATTTGTAGCTTGTTGTTCACTGGCTAGTTCTAATTGATAAAATCGCTGGAGTAATATTTCAAAATAAAGTGGTGGTCAAATGAACGGGGAGTTGTACCTTTGAATAGTAAGAACATTGTGAATTACTTACCAGACTTGTATGATTGGAGTCTTACTGAAACCGCAAAAGAGCAACATACTTGTCGACCCATAAACGAACTACCTCCATATAACAATTATAAAGAAAATGTGCTGAAGAGGCTTGAGAGTGGGCTATTAGAGCTCCAAATTCTTTAGGATTTTTATATCCAATGATTAAACTGGGAGTAAAAAAAATACTGGATAGAAAAAAAGGGTGTAGTGAAACCCAGTATTGTCAACATTAGATCATGCGGGCAATCCTAAAAAGGAAAGCAACTGGTCCCCAAAAATATGTAATATTGCAACTGTTTGTATGCTGTACGTCATTATTGATAAAAAGAATGTTCCATAAAGTCCCTCCTTAAAGTATTTGTCTATGTATTATGATATGAAGTAAAGTCGACAAAATAATCATATCAAAAAGATGTTTTGCTGTATAAAAATAATACTGGTGGCCCTTAAAGATGTGTTAGGAGCCACCAGTAAAAACTAATTTACGATATTGTTACATAATAAGAGCCAGCTATACTTTTATTGTATACTGTCCCAACACCTTGAAGAAATTAAAATAAAGGTGAGCCATCAGAATCATTGTCCAATTAGTTCTAAGATTTGTGTGTAAGCATTTCTATAATGATCGGGGTTAGGATCTTCTCCTATTATCTTGGGTACGTCAAAGTCAGACAGCAGGAAATGGTGTTTGGGTTGAACATCATGCCTTGCTAAGCAACTCTTGCAACAGGACAAGGGACAGCCGTCAATTGCAATGATGCCACGTCCCGATTGTGCTGTTCTGACAAGTGGTTTGACATCACCACCAACACCAGCTATGCAGGACATTTCAGCGACTTTTTCTCGATCCATTTGTATAGCGATCATGTTAGCGGTTTGTGCTGCGGAGGAACATCCAGAACATGAATAGACAAGAGGTAAATCAGTTCTTTTCATCTTTGTACACTTCCTTGTTTTTTCTTTGTGATCCATCACAGTACCTTTGATTTTAGATGAAATAAAATTAAAATTGTTTGTATTTTAACTTAAATTTACAGTCTAAACCGTGATCGTGATCACTACAATATTTTTACAAAATCTATTATAGGACTAACTGTGTGTATATAAATCAGCCAGATTCCCATGTTTAACTTATTTTTCTAATAGAGAATTAGCCTTATCTAAATATAAATCTGGATCGTCATCTTTAATTCCCATTAAAATTTCTTTGATTGTCTGTTTAGTTGAACTTTCTAATTTCTCCAAAACTTTACCGTAAGAAATTAATAAATCTTTTGAATTTAAAAGTGTCCGATGGATTCTCTCTGCCCAAAATTCTGCATGGGGTAACATCTTGGGAGTACCCGAAGCCAATTTGTATAAGCCCTCTTCTAAATCATTACGTTTTGCAATATAAAAATAAGTGTTTGTTAAGTTGTTTTGTGTCTAGCTTGTTGCATTGTACGATCAGCTTTTAAAATGTAAACCTAAAAAATCTTAGGTTAATGCGATCAATAGGCTAACGAATATTTGTGGGTTGTATGACAGGAAGGATCAATCGAATCCCGTCTGTTTACTCCTTCCATATAGATGGATTGTTTATCCTGGCTTAGCTGATCGCCTATGGCTTCTTCCCATTCCGATAGCAGACGCTGAGTATCTTCGTTTTGGTTGGTTTTGAATTGATCCATTTGAGTAAATAGACTTTTGTCCTCTGGCGAGTTCTAATTGATAAAATCGTTGGCGTAATGCTTCTTGAAACCAATCTGGCCAATTTAACATAGTACATTTTCCCTCCCGTGGTTTGAGTGTGTGTATGTTAACTCTGGTGGGGAGGGATAGCAAGTTATTGTTTTTGTGGAGGGATGTCTACTATAGAGGCATTTCTATTTGTGCATTCTGGCGAAGCTCTCGGCTAATCGTGGCAGGATGCCTGGGCAATGACCCTTGCACTTTTTCTCTGCTGATACGGTTTGGGGCAACGTCACAACGAGAAAAGACGCACGGTAGGTATATACCTGCGCCTTGTTCGCGTGTAGCATTATCAAGAATCTTTGATAATGCTTGGTTGGGCTTTCTGATATAAAACAGTTTACAATCAACCAAGAAGCGATAAAAAGATTCAAAAAATTTTTTTCAAACCCAAGCTGGGCAGAACTTTTATCTCTCGTTAACGGATTGTTGACTCGTTCCAAAGCCGCACTTATTAGAGACTTGGCAGAATCCTTGTCTGCAAACACATTGTTCATGCGTGTACGGGCTTCTTTAGCACCATAACGAAGCATCAAGTTGTATTCCATCTCCATATGCCGTGCCAACAAGGAGGAACCTGCAATTTTACCATCAGCATCGGTTAAGGGATTGAACCCACCGCATCCTTCCTCTGTAAATCATGTACTTAATCGTAGAAAGTACTGGGATAACCTTCTTGTTATTACACTTCATGAAAATTGCGAGTAGGAGTTAACGAACATTAATCCATGCTTCCGCAGTATTCCAAGGAGAATTTGCGGAACGAACAGTACTTACAAATTGTCCGCCTTCACTAGTGCCTTCATAAATCCAAGAACGGGCCCAAGCATCTATGATACTATCGCCATTCAAATCAAGAGGCTCAGTCCAATTATTTGTCATAATACTGCCGCCGAGCTTACCATAGTGAGAATTGTCATAACCAATCTGGTAAGTAATACACTGAATCCAATCCCCATGGTGATCATTATTAGTGTTAAACGGGTTGCTATTGAACCCATATATCTCTTGACCGCCATAAGGAGATGCGACAGCGTATACATTAATGTGAGATACCGGTGGGGCAGATGCCTGGACAATTGGGCCATCATTGTTTTTAGCTTCTTTAGATTCATCAGCTTTCTGAGATTCAAATGTAGCCTTAGCCGCCTCCACAGCAGCAAGAAACTCATCGGAATTAACAATCTCTTCCTTCGTCAAGGGTTGGGCTTGAGTATCATCCCCTTTTGCAAAGGCAGAAACATTAAACGAAAGAGCTAGAACAAGAATAAGAGCCAAACCGCACAACTTTTTCATAGCAATAAATCCCACCTTTCTCAGATATGGCTATCCCAGTACTGAATCATACGATTATGACGAAATTGTTTCCCCTGGCAGCTAATTATCCTCCTCTCTTTTGAGAATTGTCCTTCCCTTCTCATTAACTGTATACAGTAATAAAAAAGGTAGAACAGTTACAGGCTAAAAAAACTCTATGATGCAGGAAGAGTACACCTTATTATCATTATAAGCCAAGATTTTTCATGAATATTATGATTTGTTAAAAAACGCTTAAGCTTAGAAAGGATTTGATGATGTAAAAGTCCTGCGAATGTTGGGGTGCAAGCCGAGGTAAAACAACCGTTACGAGCAGGCATTGAGCATCGACTTGGAGACGTTCAATTCGCGATAGCTTTCTGTTCGTTCCGGGCTTTGCGGTCAAGACTTATAGCTGAGTACAGCCAGCAAGGATGCAGCGAACTCCACGATGCCTCCGAACCAAGACACATCGATCAGCTTCGCTTTCGTTGTCACCCATCCGCCGAGAGCCGATCTGACCACAATGCCCAGCTACGGATTCACTTCTTTCAGTAAGACATCATGCGTCCCCCCCTGCTTTCCCTCGTGCTCAATAGCATCAAGCCGTTTCTGGATGCGAACCAACTTAGTCTGTTGTTTGTCCACAATGGACTGAATCAAAGCGGGTGGCGATACGTGGTGGGATTCCTCCATTACCTTAATTCTGACCAATGAGAAATATTACGGAGCTTTACTTCAGCAAAAGACGGTAACGGTAGATTTTCTAACCCACAAACGAATAAAAAACCGAGGACAGGAGCAGCAATATTTAATTGAAAACAACCATGAACCGATTGTATCCAAGGAAATATTTGAAGCGGTGCAAAAAGAGAAGGAACGGAGAGCCAAGCTGAAAGGGAGTGTGATGGGGGAGAGTAAACGATACTCCAGTAAATACGCACTGAGCAGTAAAGTATATTGTGGATGCTGTGGAGCCATTTTTAAACACCGAACCTGGAACAGCAATAATCCATCTCAAAAAGTGGTATGGCAATGCAAAACGTATGTCAATGAAGGTAAAGCAGCCTGTGATGCCAAATCAGTCGATGAACAAGTTTTACATTCCGCGTTTGTACGATTGTTCAACCGGATGTATGAGAACAAGGAAAGATTCATACGAACGTTGAAAGCCAACATTGAATCGATACTATCGAGCAAAGTAGGGCAAGAACCGCTTTTGAACATCGAAGGACAGATGCAACAATTGAAATCCGACTTGAAGGAATTAGTGAATCTCAAGCTACGGAATCAGATTGACGAGAGCGTTTATGATGAAGAGACGAACAGACTTTCCACTGAGCTCAACGAGCTACGGCAGCAGATGCTGATATTAGAGGAGGAAGAGGATCAGAATGAGAAAATCAAGGAACGTGTCGATGAGATTATTCAGGTACTAAGCTCATGGCAAGATATGCTAGAACAATTTGATGATAACCTGTTCAATGCGTTGGTGGAGAAGATCACGAATCTCTCACCAGCGCATTTTTTTTACCTTGAAAAGTGGAATGAGCATAGATGAAATCATTTAAGGTTAATAGAACAATGTTAAATGAATTCAGGGACTAGAGAAACCATAGGCTGAAACAATCAATGGGCTAACGGAATATTTGTGGAGTGCATGACGGGAAGAATCAATCGAATCCCGTCTTTGACTCCTTCCATATAGATAGATTGTTTGTCCTGACTAAGCTGATCGCCTATGGCTTCTTCCCATTCGGATAGCAGACGTTGGATATCCTCGTTTTGGTTGGTTTTGAATTGATCCATTTGAGTGAATAAATTTTTTTCCTCAGATGAACATGAAGTCTGTTGTTCACGGGCTAGTTCTAATTGATAAAACCGCTGGCGTAATGCTTCGAGAAACCAATCCGGCCAGTTTGACATGGTACATTTCCCCTCCCGTTGTTGAAGTGTGTGTATGTTAACTCTGTTGGGGAGGGATGGCAAGTTATTGTTTTTGGTGTAGGGAGATTGGTGGGGCTGCTATTTTTTATTTCTTCTTTAAATTGAAAAAAAGTCCATTCCTCTTATGATTCAAATTGGAATGGACTTTCAAAATTTTAGAGTGACCCATCTTAAATAAAAGAGTAAATGAATTTAATATATATTTAATAATGATTTCTCTAAATAATCCACTCCCGAATCTATATAATTAAGTTCATTTATTTATAGCTATGTTTAGGGCAGTAGCTTTAAAGAATTATCCTTTTAGTCTCTAGGAGAAATTAATTTAAGAAAAGCTGCGAATGATTCACATACAAAATCTAATGTTTCGTCCTGCCAGTCTTCAAGTGATTTTTCTTCTAATTCCTCTTCGGTTATTTCACTTTCCAAGATTAAATCTTCATGGTTTTGAAACAAAATTTCCGGTTCATTTGTATCTTTCCTGTAATCAAATAAAAATTTATCACCAGATCCATTAATAGCAAAGGGAAATATATTTTTCGGTAAAGCCTCACTTAAAGTATCGTACGCTAGTTCAATTGGAGAAATTACTTCTCCAAGAACTTCTTTTTCTATTAAAGACAATAGTTGTATAGACCATGTTAATTTCCCAGGTACTTCTACAACGCCCGTCATCTCTTCACCATTTTGATCTATTATATATGGTACTGATCCATCATGATTTAGTACAATTTCTACGTACTCTTTAGGAAAGCGGATATTCCATCGCTCCTCAAGACCTCTCAATTTGCTTTCATCTAAATTTATATTATCAGACCATTTTAGCTCATATCCCATTTTAATTCTCCCTTCTAATTTATTAGAGGTTTAATCGCCATTACCCCATATTTTATTTCCACCAGTATGATTTACTTTACCATGAACATTCTCATCTACCAACTGCATTCTTCCTGTTTCTTGATGATGATGCCAAGTAAAGCCAGGTATTTTATCATCCCCTTTTATAATGGCACGTATTTGTTTCTTATCATATTTTAATACATCCTCTAAATATGTGTTTAAATCCAAATTTGCTGCTTTTGCCTCCAGTTTTAGCTTTTCACAGTATAACTTTGTTGAAGCTTGTAAATGGTTAGGACGAGACATATTCAGTAGTTGTTTTGATGTGTGACTCTCTAGTAAGGATATTTCAAATTTGATATATTTTTTGTCGAATATAGGGAAACCTAACGGATCAAATTCCACGCCTTTAAATATTGCTCCTGCATTACCTGAATTTAAAACATTAGGACGTTTATACTTAGGGTTGTTAAGATAATTACTTTGAAGATTGTTTACTGATTCTTCTAATTTTTGCACATTAGTATAGCCCCATTTTGTAACATCCACTTTCCCATCCCTCGCTTTTTTTAGTAAATCCTCAACACTTTCAAATCCGTTTGGAACTACCCACCTTTTAACTACTTTACCGTTGGAATCAATTCCTTCTCTTAAAGTACCTTTAGTTTTAACTTGTTTAACTACGTCTTTTACATCGTCAGGAATGTAATCGTGTTTCTCCAGCGTTTTAGTGCTCTTACCCGTGTACTCTCCTGATTCTAACGCATCAATTTGTTTTTGTCTCTCAGGCGTGATTTTTGCACCCGCTTTGGAATGCGGAACATCAGGACCAGGATCATGAAACCGATAATGACCTCCAGCAGTTTCGAAAATGGGTAACCTTTTAGTTATACTGATGTTCATCTTTCGGGCTACACTTTGCAAGTAATTCCCCAAGGATTCGAAATTGGTTGGAAAACGGAGGGCATTCGTTTTGAATTTTCCATCTCCAACCTTGGCTAGAGCAGAGTCGGCCTTTGCTGAATCTCCGAATAACCCCGGTGTTCCTCCTTTACCGGCTTTCTTTTCTTCAGCTTCTTTGAGTCCTTTAGATAAAGAGGCTTCTTCTTTGCCTAGCTTTCCTAAATTCTTAGTGAGTTTGGCTCCTCCCTTGACGATTGTAAATACATCCACTCCACGCTCCACAGCTTTTATGCTGTCATACCCTGCATCATAACTTTCTTGCTTCGTGTCTGTCAGCGGGTTTGGAATAAAATTGTTCCACTTTTTCACAAGAGGTTCTGTAAAACCATCCCAAGCCTTTTTCCCGTCATTCAGAAGTTCGTTTCCTGATTTTTGAAAAGTGACCGTTTCCGCAATATATCCTCCTGCATGCTTAATGCCTTCAAGGGTCTCATTACGATCGAGGAAACCTTTCCCGGTGACGTTACCGGGCATGACGAAAGGAGTAGCCACCATGACTCCTATATCCACGATATCGACAGCGGAGTTCCATACCCCGCTTAAAAAATCCAAACCCGCATCCAATTCCCCCTTGAGCGTGGAGCCTACATTCTCCTTTACGCGTGCTCCCATCACACTTTGAATCCCCTTTTCAGCGACTTGCTTTTCAAAGTCAGACAAAAGCGGCTCAGGGTAGTACTGATGGAGGGAAGCTATAAGCTGAATTTCCGAACTCACACTGTTGACTTCCTGCTCCAAATCCAATGTATCGGTTGTTGTATTCAAGTGTAAGCCGTTGGTTCCTTTCAGCAGAATGCTTCCTGCTGAAAGACTAAGGCTGCCGGTAGCTTGAATCTGAACATGCTGAGTACTGCTCAGGCTGACACCGTGATGGGTATTCATGGAGATGTATAGCGATCCTTCCTGAGCACTCATCGACAGTTCGGAGTTTCCTAAGGAAATTTCTTTTCCCTGCGGATTTGCAAAGGATTTGACCCCGGGATCGGTAGTTTTACGCTGGTGGCGTTCTGCAGGTGATTCGACCACGGCACCTTGAGCTGCGTGAGATGGAGGGGCGGCAACAGTAGATGGTTTCGTTCGTACCGATTGGATAACCATCGCATCGTCTTCGTCTGCGCTTGGAAAATACAGCTTCACCTGCGCCCCTTTTTCCGGCATGAGATACCACACCTGATTCCCTTCGGCAGAATAGGGGAACCACTGGGCATCCTTGGGATTCTGCTGATCGTCCATATCCAAGTGTAATCGAGCCTGATTCCGGCTGACCTCCAGTATTTTTCCTTCAATGGATGCACCGATGATGGTTCGATTGTATATTTTAGGCACCTTTAATCCCTGCGACAACGCGCATTCATACGACCAGGTCATCAGGCCACGAATCAACTGGCCTTCACGTTTAGTGATGACATAGGTTTCGTGATTGCGCTCGACTTCATCTCCCAGTTGCAGCATTTGATCCCATTCAAAGGTATACCGGGTGTAATCTCCAATAGTGGCAGATTTCCAGCCGTTCGCCTCCTGATCTAGATAGGGAGCAATTTTGCGCTGCAACGTAAAAGGAACCTCTTTTAAATGAATATGTTGCCTGCCCTGTGGAATACCGATCCAAATTTGCGCATGGTGGGAAACGATATTAGGAACGAGAAGGGCACCTACATGCGAAGCCAGCCGTTTTAAAAAGGTCCAATCCGTCTCCTGATACTGCATGATGAATTGACCTGTTGCTTTTTTCTCAAAAGCTTCATCAATCTTGTCTGAGCCTTTATAATCGGCTAGTACCGCATCTACAATATCTACATACTTTTGATTGATGTGTTGAAAGGAACGATTTTTGAGCTGCGTATCTAGTTTAAAACTATGAGAAATGACGTTAAGATTAACCACGACCTCTTGATGTCTGTGCTCCACATCTACGCAGTACAGTTGTCCCATGAATAAGGGATGCTTCTGGTCTTTGGCATCTAAATACCATAGCTCAACTTCGTCGTCGCTGCTTGCTTTGGTAATGATTGTATCTGCCTGATCGGCTTCTAGACTACCCGTGATCATCAGTCTGGCATGTTCCCCCAGCTCGTGACTCATATGGACGTGACTAAGACGTAGCTTGCCATAGGGCCAAGTGACATGTAAGTGCTGATAGGTAAAGCGGTCTTTTGCTACGATGTTCATCCCTTACTCTCCTTGCTTGATAAAATCAGCCATCTTGTCCGTCATCTGTAATGGAGATGATACCTCCACCACCTGATCCTGTGCTGTCTGCACCAAAAAAGGAGGATATCGCCTCTTGTACACCTTGACAGCTACACATTAAGGTCGAATTGTTGAGTAGGGCGGGTGCCCCCTCAATCAATACGTCTTCTTTTCCGCCTGTCCACTTGGACCCAAACGCAATCTCAGGTTCACAAGGAAGACCATGCTTCAATTTACACAGTCCAAAAGCATTAATTTTGCTAATATTGGCTCCACAAATGGCATCATCCACGTTCAGAACGGGTTTATCTTTAATGAAGACACCGTGGCTGTACATCATATTGAGCACACCAGGGTCTGTACCTTGACTGCACTGTAACTTGGCTCCTCTCACCACATAGGAATGTTCTCCGCTGAGCGCACCTTGGGCCAGAGCTTTAATAAGTATAGGTAAAAACATATAAGTACCTCCTTGGATAAAAGGTATAGAATCAAGAAGGCTCCGACCATGTCGCGGTGTGCAGCATGGCATAGGTTAAAGGGACCCATAGGGGAGCATCCTCCAGCTTAAATTGGCAACTCCCAATCACAGCCTTGCCACGCCAGGAACGCACAAAGACAATCTGATAATAGGGAGAGGGGGAAACTAGAAAAATAGCTTCATAACAGCCAATGATGGTATCTTGAATAGAAAGAGCCTTTTCATCCACGAGCTTCATACTTGGTTGTGCGCGACTCGTTTGCTCCATTATCTGTTGTTGATAGACTTCCACTTGCTCAGGGTTCAGTTCTTGCCCACTTTGGTGCAGACCGAACAGGATTCCGCCCAGCTTGTCCTGAACGACGAAGCTTTTCGATGGGTCTACTGTCTTTCCAGTCTGAAATTCTGGAATAAGAGAGTCAGGTAGGGAAATGGTGAGTTGATTTTCAAAGACAGGAAGGGTCTGAAACCGAATTTCCTGTTCATCTGCTAGCGTTAGTGAACCTTTCGAAATTCCCTCCATCGCTTCTTCAATAGATATCATCATCCAGCTTTCATCGTTTTCCGCCATGCTTAGTTGCTCTTTCAATGTTTGTTGATGATGCAACTTCAAAAAAAATTCATCCCAATGCTCCGTCAAGGTTGAACCTCCTTATAAGAGTTCTAGCTTTTGTAGCCGAAAACCACTCAAACTCCGACGAAGCAAGCTTTCAGCAGCCTCCAAGCTAACGATGAAATAAGGTTCCCTCACGTTGGACAGTCGAAAAAAATGATGTCCATTCACCTTTTGACTATCCAGCACAAGGTGTTTCAGGGTTTGATCATGCGGGTAAAATTCAGTCTGCTCTGAAATACCATCCACAGAGGGAACAGATGGAATCCAATATAGCTCCTGACGGCTTGGTTCCCGGTTCACGATATACACCTGCTTAAAACGAGCTTGTGTATTGTATAGTTCTAGAATCCGTTTCATAGGGTCGGAAAATAGCGGTTTTGAGGTTGAAAACGGTAGCCAGTCCGTGTACTCGGCATCTTCTGTCGCATGAACATCTAAAACCTGAGCCGGAGGCATGCCAACAAATGGCGTTTTAAAAAGGTCCATATTCATCGGTTCGATGTTTCGGGAAATACGATGATCATCGACCAGCACATAATAATGGCGCATACACATTCCTCCTTACTCTGTCCACACGATGGATTGACGCTGTGCTTCATTCAGCTTCCAATGTTGTTGGTACTTTCGTGGGACAAGGGTTCCTTGCATCGAAGCCCCCTCAAAATACGCATGTTCAAACGAATGTACATCCGTAAAATCAGCCCCATCCAGGTTGGCGTGTTCAAAATGAAGCCCACATAGCCCCGGAACCCGAACTCCATGTTCCCGATGCGGCTGTCCGCTGGTACTGCTGAAGCTAGCACCTCTCAAATCGCTATATCTAAAATCCGTATCGGTCAGTAGGCATCCTTGAAAGCTGCCTCCTTCCAGATTCGCTCGTTGCCAGATGCTCCCGATCAATATGCAGGTGTGAAACTGGCTTTCCCGTAAGTCACTGTGGCTAAAATCGTTATAGCGCAAATCCTTTTGGATCAGGCGGAGGTGGGGAAGAGAGACCCGCTTTAGGTTTTCGTAAACATAGGGTTCTTCTTCACTGGATTGCATCAATTGTTCGCTCACATCATCTGGAACAAGCGCTTCCTGATCTTCGACATATAGATTCTCGCTGATATCCTTGTACTCACCCGTTCGGATGGCTAAACGTCCAGCTTTATGAATAGCGAGATACTCAGGCATTTGAACGGCTTCTGCCAACCCTAAGCGCAGGAGGGAGTTCACAAACTGGTGGAAAAAAGGAGTGGATTCTAACATCAGTCGTTCAACGTCCACTGAAGTGATCGTCCCCATATATATTTTTCGTTCCTGCTCCAAGGTTTCCAACATGGTACTCATCGGTGCATAGGCCCATGATGCGTCATAGGTTAACTTGCAATCGGAATCATCTTCGTACCATTCAGCAGAGTAAGCCTCGATCATATACAGGTAGGATTGCTCCAGCATCTGAGTGCGCAAGAATGAGTAGTGGATATATCCAATGGGTTCTTTTTGACCTTGTTGCTGCATGCTCAAAATGTGTATACACAAATCCCTAAACGATTCTTTGAAATCGAAGATTAGTTGAGCTTGGTAGCGATGAAACATGGCTTCCAGCATGTCCAACTGAATGTCTAGCAAAGGTGTAAAATGATGCTCTTTAAAATGGTGTAACGCCGTTTGTTTATCCATCTGCTAGTTCTCGCCTTCCGTTAGTTCATCTTAATTTCCGTGCCGGAGAAGGTGGTTTTGTCATCCAGCGTAATCGTGTTGCCTTTACCAGACAGCTCAATTTTTCCGGCGGAAAGCTGGATGTTACCGGAACTCATAACAATATCTGAAGTTGCGCTAATACTCACATTTTTTCCGCTTACAATATCAATGCCTGTTTTATCGTTAATGACAATGGACATGCCATTGCCGGAAATAACGATTTGATCTGGAGCGAGCATGATTTCTTTGCCGTATTTGGTTCGCAGCGTCTTAATGGCAGGATCAGCCATTCGATCTGGCGCAGGAGCTACCGCAGACAGTGCCGAAGAAGACTTTGATCCAGCGGACGAAGCAGAAGCTGTGGCATGTCCAGAAGTAGCAGTAGATTTTCCCCCGGAAGGTTGTGGTTCTCTTTTAACTGAGCTGATCGCGTATCCCTCTTCTTCCTTATAACTGGGAAAATAGATACGGATGCTGTCCCCGTCTTCAGGCATACAATACCAGCCCGTGTTATCCGCAGATGCATAGATGGTAGAGTAGGGAAACCAGTAATCCGTGTTCGGATCTTGCTGATCGTCCATATCGAGCTGGGCGCGTACTTTGTCCCGGCGAACGCTCAGTACCTTGCCATGAATGGAAGCGCCGATAATGGAGCGATTGTAGTCTTTAATTGGACGTAAGCCGCTTCGTGGTGACAGCTTGGCGGTATGGGTTAGCACCCCGTCTTTCATCTCCGTTAGCACCTCAGCTACGATCAACTTATGACCTTGAAAGGTCACTTCGTAGCCAGGTTCCAGTAATTTCTCTGTCTCGACCTCATATTGGATAAAATCAGCATCACGTACGCCAGGGATATGGTTCTCTGAGGCTGTTTGAAAATCCGCAACCCGTTTGGTGACCTTATAATTGGTAGATTTAATTTCTCCTTTGCTGAGTCCCATAGGCAGGCCAAAATAAAACTTCGGCACTCCATAGCCCACCGCAGGAATGAGCGGAGAGTAGAAGTGGGAGGCCATCCGTTTCAGAAACTGCCAATCGGTCTCATCATATTGCATGATAAAGGTGCCGATGGGCTTCTTATGGGACACAACATCCATCGCTTCTGCTTTGGAATAGTCCGATACAATACTTTCGATCAGACCCGTATAGGTGAGCTTGGGGTTCTGGAAGGAACGTTGATGTCGCTTAATATCTAGCTCATAGGTATGAGATATGGCTTCGACGGTCAGGTAATGAACGCCGTGAACGACTTTTTCCTCCACATCCAGGGCAATGCCTCGAAAAAGGGGCTGTCGATTGCCATTTTGGTCTGTAACAAAAGCTTTGACCTGAGTTTCTTCATCCGAAGCACGTACATACAGCTCGCGCTTTTTCTCCGAGATAATGCCTGTACAGATCATTCGGGCATGGTCATTGACTGTTTTTAAGATTTTAAGCTCATGAAGGCGAACGAATTCATAAGGCATGATTTCGATATGACCGTACGTCACGATGTTTTCCATAGGTGTCTCCTTTCCTAAATCCAGCATATGTATTTATCGGTTAAAAGAGAGAGTTAGTTTACAGAATGGCCCAATCGTTGGGGTATTTACTATGTGTATTTCTGGAAAGCAGAGGATGTATATTCCTTTCATCGTCTCGACACGTGGATGGTAGTAATATATCGGAACTCGAAAGCATTGATATCCAAGAGATGGAAAGCAATTTGAAAATGTCCCACACTCAAGAAATTGTACAAGGGTTGAGTGCGGGAATAGTGCTGACTTCGACTGCCTGCGTCAAATGCAAAAGGATGGGCTGCTGTCATGCACCTGCGGAGCACGACAACAGGCTTATTCGGCGGTTGAATTCTATGGTATGGGAATTGCAAACGTAAAACAAATGGTGAAGCTCATAAAAAATAAGCAGCCGATCCTCGGTTGAGGATGGACTGCTTGTTTTCGCTTCTCTACATCTGTTTTCCAGTTCAGATTGCTTATTTAAATAAAGGCAAGACTTTTGCTTGGGTTTTATGAAAGAGGAACGATTTTCACGCTAATATGGATCGAGTATTCCGAAGGACACTTTTCATAAAATCGGAGTCGGGAGATACATTACCAACAATTTTAATTCTACGCTTTCTAACATCCAGACTTTTCATTTGATCAGTGAGAGCAACGCCGCTAAAGGGCAATCCGTCCGGTAAAGGAACTTCAAATGCGTAATTTTTAGATTGGTTCGTGATGGGGCACATGACGGCAAAACCAGTCAACTCATTAAAAGGTTTATCAGATAGTGTGATTGCGGGTCGTCGTCCAGCTTGTTCGTGTCCAGCTTGTGGATCAAAATCTAGCCAAACCAAATCTCCGCGTGCAGGAATGATCAAATCAATTCGTCTCCCTCGATACCAAGATCAACTTCGTTGTGACGTGGCGAATCTGTTTTAATTTTTGAAAGTAGCATAGCTAAGTGGTCACGCAATTCTTCATTCGTTTCTTGAGGTTTTATGAGAGGCCGAAGGATAATTTCTTTTTCAGATGTTACGATCATTTCAACCTCAGAGCCTTCCTCCAAATCAAGATGTTTAAGTAACTGATTCGGAATACGGATCGCAATGCTATTTCCCCATTTGCTAAGCGTAGTTGTCGTCATGAGGATCATATCCCTTCTCGTTTTATGTTCCAATTATACCCCATCCTTTGTATGATGTATATACATATGATATACATTCGAAAAGAGTTTGATACATATAACGTGATGAGTTTTTATTTAAATTTGGTAAAGAAGTACAAGAAAAATATTATAAAGTAGCGAGATTACATGCTCACAGGACTACCTAAATAGACTGGAGTCAAAAAAAATATTTTAAAAGCATTACGAGGATTTTTTGATATTAAGAACGGGCGGGTAATGAGAACAAATCGAAAAGTCCGTTATATGGAGGGCAGTGCAGGGCGGGATTTTGATGCTGAGGAATAATCATGTATTTTTAAAACATTTATTATATCATATTTATTTATTAAAGTCAATGTTTAGATAATCGGATGGAGGAGGAAGAGTACTGGCATTTGGTTTTTTTAAAATAACTGTTCTAACATGATATGAAGTATGACACCGTTAAATAAATGAAGATATGATTCATGCCCTAGTTCATGTAATAAAGTCAACACAACACATTCAAACAGGAGAATCAATCTATGGCAATAACATATTAGTATATCGGGATCATAGCAAGCTAGAACATCTCTATCGGCATAGATGGATTGTAAGAGTCATTGTGGTACTAAGGAAAGCGGTATAAGCAGACATAAGCAGCCGGAGAAGTACGGGGAACTCTCCTTGGTAGATCCATTTTATAGTTTAAAAAAAGATTTGCTTTTGCTAGATGTTTTGCGACTGAACTGGATGCGGTCATGTTCCGTTCTCAGTCCCAAAAAAAAGCCTATGTATCTATGTTCATCGCACGACACTCTTAATGTTGATATCCTTTGGAATTATCGTTACTTAGTATCCTTAAGGAACATTTAAAATGACTAACCGTAGACTGGCGTAAAAGTTTGCGGCTATGCTTTATAACATGCAGATTTGTTTTGATGGTTTGTACTCTTCTTGATAATGCGTTCCAATAATACATAGATGATATTTTGCATGAATTTTTTTCGAAAAAGAAAATTACTGAGGTAACAAAGGAACAGTGGAAACGCTCCCCACTTCTAAATAACAACCCTCCAAGTGAACATTCAGCGGAGAACTGATCAAGAAACATTCATGGAAGACCTTTCACACTTGGCTTGATAACCTGTTAAAGACCTAAATGTTTGAATGCGTCTTCCGAAAATTACAGCATGGTGTTCCTCACTCATGGCATAGATGTGGTTGAATGCGGATGCAATACATTCACCTTAAAAAAGAACAAAAAGTGGAGAGGTGTAGATAGGTTCAGGCGCAGCCGATAACAACTATGGTGAAATTGTCTGAAACTCTAAAGCGATATGAAAATGGCACACTAAGGTTTTAAAGTCGAATGTAGAGCGGCTTGCTTGAAGGTATAAATAGATCTATAAAAGCTGCAAAGGGGAAAGACTGACGGTTATCTTAACGTGTAAAACTCGTCTTCTATGGTGTATATAAAAGCAGAGAAACAGGCTTAAACCTCCGATGTTCGAGGTTTGTTGCGTTTTAACAATTAAATGGATAAGTCTATGATTTAATTCTAGCTGACTTTACCCAAGCAGTAGAAAAAAAGAGGGCTTTAATTAAGAAAGAAGTATATCAGAAAAGAAACGCAGGCAAATTTAAAATAGAAAGCAACAGAGTTTCAATAACGTTAATATTACTGAAAAAAACGAATATGAGTATAGTGAATGGAGATATACTAAATATGGGATTTATATGAATGAAATTATATTCAAATCCAAATATAGTGATTATAATGAAAATGAGGTGAGGATAATGTATGAGCATAATATAACAACGAGATTGCCAGGCGAAGATTATATTCAATTTGGAAAAAAGATATTATTAACGCAGCTTCCTTTTAGATATTTGAATACAATTTTTGAAGTGGACGAATATGTACAAAGGCAACTTGATGTTAGAAAACGAAATCAGATTAGAGATTTTATTTTAAATGCAGTTCAAAAAGACTGGTTTTATTTCTCACCATTTGTTTTCTCGGCGCGAGGAGCTTTAACACAGGTATCAAATGGTTGGGAAATGCCCACTGACTCAAAATTAATTGTAATTGACGGCCAGCATCGCATTAGCGGTCTAAATCTAGCTATTCAAAGAATTCAGATGATGGTCTCTAATACTACAATGACCAGCAATAATGAAGAAGTAGAGTGGAATAAAAAAATATTAGAAAAGCTTAATAACTATCCAATTTCTATGCAAATATATCTGAATCTTAATACCCAGCAGGAGAGACAGCTCTTTAGCGACATTAACACTGAGCGTAGAGAACTGCATGGTGGACTGATAGTTAAGTATGATAAACGCGACCAATATTCAGAACTTGTACGCGAGATTTCTCATGATTTGAAATCTGAATTTGAGATTGAAGAAACACTTTCAAGACTATCAAAGCAAAATTCTGCACTCACTACTTTGGTTGGCATGAGAAGATGCTTAATAGCTATGTTTGAAGGAGATCTAAATATAAAGGAAGGAGAAGAGTCTTACCAAGAGGTTAAGATTAATGAAATTAGACCTATAGCTATCTCTTTTTTTCGTAAGTGGCTTGAAATATTTCCCCAAAAAGCTAATGACCGTACTATATATGTATCAGGCATTACTACGATTCAAATTGTACTTGCGAATACCGTGAATCAGCTAAAAAGAAATAATAATATTTCATATATTGAAGCTATTAACCTACTGAGTATTTTAAAGAGTGAATGCACTTGGAAACATACAGACCCTATCTTTTACGCATACTATGATAAAAACAAAAAAAGACTTGTTGATTTTAGTAATACTACTGCCATCAACAAATTTACTAATTCTTTTCTTGAAATTATTGAAGAGAAAAGAGGTGGACTTAACATATGAATTACCGGACTGATTTTAAACAGTCCATAGAACTGTTTAAAGTTAAGGATTTATTGAGATATGTTGCTGAGAATAAAGTGATTTTTTTTGATGTAAGTCAAACTAGAATTAGAACAATTCGAAATTATATTGTAGACAATATTTTGAATAATGAAATTTACTTCCCCCCATTAGTTGTTGCTAGATATACAGAAGAAGCGAAAGAAGATAGCCGTCTTTCTGACCGATTAACCATAATTGATGGAAATGGGAGGTTGCTTGCCCTATCGCAAATTTCGACTGTAATTGATCAAAAGCAAAAATCACTTGACCCCAAGGAACTTGACCAAAGTGAGTCACTAAGAATTTTTATTAATGAGAGTTCTATTGCAATACAGATTTACGAAGGATTAAATCAAGAAGAAATTATGCAAGCGTATGTAGACTTTAATACTAAAGGCAAGAAGGTAGCACTCTCAAAATTAATCGCTTACGATTCGAGAAACGAGATTAATCGAATTTCTAATGACGTTCTTGAACAAAATACAGATTTAGTTAAGGCGAAAGTGGAAAGAGAACTTAAAAGCTTAAAGAAGCCTAATAATAAGAGCTTTCTTACTCTATCGCAATTAAGAAAAATTATTTCTATTTTTCTAACCAGTGAGCTAAAAAGTGAACTACCGAAAGGAATTATTAAAAACAAACTAAATTATGAGGAGAATATAGATTTAATAAATGAATGGTTTAAATTTCTTTTTAAGCTACATCCTCCTGATACTATCGGAAATTATCATAAAACCATGTTGGCATCCTTTTCAATACTGCAAACGATCGCATACCATGCTATTCGGGGAACGAGTCAAATGAACTATGAAAGCAAATTAAAAACAATTCAAGAAAGAATGTCTAAACTTGTTATAATTAACTTTTCTCCAGATCATGAACAATGGGAATTATTTAAGGGAGTAAGAAGGGGCAAAGATAACTACTACTATCTCTCAGGAAATAAAGACGATATCTTGAAGATAGAAAGATGGTTAACAAAATCTTCCTCAAAGGGGGTGAGTACATATTAATTCATTGACCTCCCCCCATACACTCGCTAGGAACGATTAAATATGGAGGGAGAAGTATGCTGGAGTATACCAACACATTGTTAGTATACTCCTTTTACTTTGAACAACAAGTTCATAGGAAAGAGAGGGTGAATCAAAAAGAAGATGGCGTATTTAATTAAACCGAACACATTAGCGTTATTACCTACGCTTGACCCGTCTGGATGTTGGATCACGCAGATATATGAGGAGATGGGCTCGTTTCAAGATCCCAGAAGACCTATTAACCTATTAAAAGATACGATGTTACATTACGGGGCTGAATATGACGGGGTGCGAAAAGCGGCCAGATTAATGACGGGCTATGGAAATAAAATCCCTATTTGCTTAAGTCCTATTTTGAAACTATTTATGTTTCCAATTCATTCTTCCAAGATTAAATCGGATGTTTGGTTAATGGAAAGTCAAATTGCAAGTGTAATTACACAAGGTGAGAATACGTCTAATGTGCTATTTTGCAATGAAATTACGATAACTGTACCCTGCACTAAAAAAGAGATTGAGTCGGGCTTAAGAAGAGTACTTAAGTACCGCCGCAAGCTATTGGAGAGAAATCATGCTTAAAGGAATAGCTACAGAATAGTTAACGGCTTAAGAGAATAATCTGAAAGTGAACTCACTATACAGAGTTCACTTTCAGATTTTTTATCTTTAAATCTACATTATCGTACGGGATTTTGTTTTTATATGTTACGTATCCGCGTACCACATCCAGTACCATCCTTTGCTACACTGCTTATATAAAGGAGATGATTACTTGGATACTCAACTGAAACAGCCAAAGAGCGAGGAACATACGAAGCCATCTGAAAATACGGCTGATCAATATGAGAGCTTGGTACAGCAGGAAGACGAACATATAGAGAGACTTAAAACATGCACAAAGCTTATTTTGGATGCGCTGGCTATCATTGATGCTAGACTAAAAAGTGGACATCGAGAATCGAGAATGCGAGAATAAAATCAAATTCATTCGAGGTGCGTCCCTA
>NZ_SLTL01000004.1:0-267196 GCF_014858585.1 Paenibacillus sp. 23TSA30-6
TCATAGTACGCCTGTGATTCCGGCTCCATCACTGTATGAAAGAGCATTCCTTCCTGCAAAGGCGTTAAATTAGCCACTTTTTCGATTTCAAGGCTTTTACTCATCGTATTTCCCCCTCGGGCAAATAATTATAGGTTTTCATAAAATTGCTTCATATCTTCGAGCTTTGATGACCTGTCCTACCGTCTGTCGGTATAGAATCCTAAACGGACAGATTCAGACCGTGACGAGTAATATTTAACATTGGGTTTTGGAGAAGGAACTGTTTGATCGTGCGCGCCAGTTATGCATTCCGATCATAGAACAAACAGAGGATTCATTTTTAATTTCCTGTGCGGTTCTCCACACATAAACTCGACAAATCGAAGTTAGCCGCTTTCTCAGATTTATAGAATTAAGAAAAATTTGAATTCTAAGTTGGGCCGCAAGCTGAGTTATTCATGCTCAGACACTTATTTAACCCTAAGCGCAGTTGGCTGATAAAAGTGTCAACGGCGTAATCAGTCCTTTGCAAAATTTATCGCACTGCTTGAGTGCCTGTTGGTTTGAATATCAATTCAATAGGCACTGGGACATGCCCTGTGATTCATACCCAACCCCTTTCCGCCCCACAAGTGATATTGCGAAACATAAATATTTTACGAAAATCATTATTACCGACAAAAAAACAAATTTAATAAAAAACAAGCTTTAAAATAGAATAAATGAGCGAAAAGTATTTCAGGGTGTGAGTAAAATATTTCAAATTGAAGTGTGTGTTCATAGAAGTAGGTAAAACCGGGAGTAGGCTGAAACCTTAGATTTAGAGCTAAGGATTTCAGTATCATAGATGAGATTAATAAGATAACATCGAGGTGATAAAAGTTGTTGTGTTCACTAAGAAAACACTATAGATATAACAATTAATTAATATCATAAAATATAAATTCGAAAAATGTCAATGATTTTTAAATTCCTTTAATATAAATTATTTGGAAAATAAACAATTCTGCAACATAACAAATATTTGCATATCACTAACCGCCATAAAGCGACAAAAAATGCTGGGACCTATAACGGTCAATACCAGCTTCTCCATGGAATCATTCGATTGTTGCTGAGGTTTGTTGTACAATAGACTCCATATGGGGATTTTTGTGCAGAGGACTGCCGGAATCCTGAATTGAATGCTGAAGGATGGATTGTACATGTATGTAGCACAAGAATGGAAAGATTATGAAGTAGTAGATACAGGCGGCGGCGAAAAGCTGGAGCGTTGGGGCGATATTGTCCTGCGTCGGCCCGATCCGCAAATTATATGGCCTTTGTCCCAGGAAACAGCCGAGTGGCGCGATGTTCATGGACATTACCACCGCAGTTCCTCCGGGGGCGGCAGCTGGGATATGAAGAAGCCTACTCCCGAGCGTTGGACGATCAGCTACGGGCCGCTTAAATTCCACATTAAACCGACCAGCTTCAAGCATACCGGTCTTTTTCCGGAGCAAGCAGCGAACTGGAGCTGGATGATGGATAAAATCAAAAGCGCAGGCAGACCGATTTCGGTACTGAACCTGTTCGCCTACACTGGGGGAGCCACTACTGCCGCAGCGTATGCTGGAGCAAGTGTTGTCCACGTCGATGCGGCCAAAGGCATGGTGCAATGGGCGAAGGAAAACGTGCAATTGTCCGGTTTAGCCGACCGTCCGGTACGCTTCATCACAGACGACGTATTCAAGTTCGTACAGCGGGAGCAACGCCGGGGAAACCGATATGATGCGATCATTATGGACCCTCCTTCTTACGGGCGGGGACCAAACGGAGAAACATGGAAGCTGGAAGAAAGCCTGTATCCTTTTCTGGAATCCTGCATGAGCATCATTTCCGATCAACCGTTGTTCATGCTAATTAACTCCTATACCACAGGGATTTCGCCTACCGTACTGCGCAACATGCTGAGTATGACGATGCAACAAAAGTATGGCGGTCAAATCAGCGCTGGTGAAATCGGATTGCCGATTACCCGCTCGGGGCTGAATCTGCCTTGTGGTATTCTCGGACGCTGGGAGGCTTAATTCCTCCTATGACTCCAGATAAACTTACCCGGCACGGGCATGCACAGCCGAATATCCCTGTTCTATATGAGGACAACCATGTTCTGGCCGTTGTAAAGCCTGTCAACGTTCCGACACAAGAGGACGCCAGCGGTGATCCTGATCTGCTGTCTTTACTCAAGGAAGACCTCAAAATCAGACACGATAAGCCTGGTAATGTCTTTTTAGGACTGGTTCACAGACTGGATCGGCCTGTAGGCGGTGCCATGATCTTTGCCAAGACGTCCAAAGCCGCTTCTCGGCTGTCAGAGTCGGTTCGTGGCCGTAGTTTTCGCAAGATGTATGCAGCGGTTCTAAACGGTGTTCCCGCGGCCTCACAAGGCCGTCTGACCCATCATCTGCTAAAGGACAGCCGCACTAACACGGTTCAGGCAGTTCGTCCTGGTACGGCCGGGGCCAAAGAGGCCATTTTAGAGTACCAAGTGCTTGGACAAGCAGATGGTCTCAGTCTTGTACAAATTGAGCTACACACCGGACGCTCGCATCAGATTCGTGTACAGATGCAGACTATCGGCTGTCCTCTATACGGGGATCAAAAATACGGTGGCAACCTGAGCCGTCCGGGTCAACAGTTGGCGCTCTGGTCTCTGCTTGCTGGAGCACCTCATCCTGTTAGCAAGGAGAACATGAGCTTCCACTCGTTCCCTCCAGCCCAATTCCCATGGAGTGAGTGGCCCAAATCGCTTTATGAAAGTATGCTCAAAGCTGAGCATTGAGCAGGCATATACAAAAAGAACCGACAATGCATGTAATCAAACAAACATGCATTGCCGGTTCTTTTTTGTTAAAAATCTGATAGTCCTCCCGCCCTTACGACGAGGAGACCACAGACTGCCCTTTCTTGCTGTTCACCAACTGCTGACGGGGCAGAGCGTTTTGAGCATTCGTATTCTTGATGAAAAATGCCAAAATCAGGGCCGTCACACTCAACAGCGTCGCAATGATAAAGGCTGAGTTGATACCATAAATCGTAGCCTGGTTGCCTGCTGCCAGCATCTCTGCTTTATTTGTAACAGATAATCCCTCAGATGCAACAATATTCGGCAGACGGTTGCTGCTTTGAGTCGACATCACCGTCACCAGAATTGCTGTTCCGATTGAACCGGAAATCATACGCAGTGTATTACTCATCGCAGTACCATGCGCATTCAATCGTTGCGGAAGCTGGTTTAACCCGGCCGTTTGGATCGGCATCATCAGCAATGACATCCCGAACATCCGAACCGTATAATTAGCCAGCAGCGTCATGTAGGTCGTTGTCTCGGTCAAGCGTGTGAACTCCCAAGTCGTCACAGCCATGATCAACAAACCGATTACAGACAACCATCGTGCTCCGATCCGGTCAAAAATAGCCCCGGTTACAGGAGACATCACCCCCATCAGAATCGCCCCCGGCAACATCAGCATACCGGACTCAATCGGTGAAAAGCCGCGGATATTTTGCAAATAAATCGGCAGTAATATCATACCGGCGTACAAAGCCATCGTCACAATGACATTAATGATTGTTGTCAAGCTATACACGTCGTATTTGAAGATACGGAACTCCAGCATAGGTTCATCAACCTTCAGTTGGCGAACAATAAACAGAATGAGCGCGATCGTCCCCACAATAAGCGTAGACAGGACCGGAATACTTCCCCAGCCCGATGTTCCTGCATCACTAAAGCCGTATAACAGTCCGCCGAAACCGAGCGTAGACAAAATGATGCCGGGAATGTCCAGCTTAGGCTTGGACTGCTCCGTTACATTTTTCAGAAAAATAAATCCGATCACAATCGAAATCACTGAAATCGGCAGGATGATCCAGAACAGCACCCGCCAGTCATAATGCTGGACTATATAACCGGATAAGGTTGGTCCAATGGCTGGAGCAAAACCCATTGCAATCCCCAGCATTCCCATCGCCCGGCCACGACGCTCTATGGGGTAGATGTTCAAGATAACGACCATCATTAAAGGCATCATAATACCCGCACCCGCGGCCTGAATAAGACGTCCGATCAGCAATATGCTAAAGCTCGGGGCAATAGCGCACAACAGCGTGCCGATTGAAAAGATAATCATCGCACTAATAAACAATTTACGAGTGGAAAAACGCGCAATCAAAAATGCGGTCACCGGGATCAATACCCCGTTCACGAGCATAAAGCCCGTACTAAGCCACTGAGCAACATTGGCATCTACATTCAGATCACTCATCATTTTCGGTAAAGCCACACTTATCAACGTCTGGTTTAAAATCGCAACAAACGCGCCAATCAACAGAGCGGCCACAATGGGTGCTCTGCGTACATTACCTGGTAGTGTCATTTGAGGACTGCTCAAGTTGTTTCATTCCCTTCGGTGTCAATTTCATTATCATTTGTTTATGGATATCCAGAACCATGTCCAGATGCTCCTTTGGGATGTCCAGAATGGGCAAGACGCGCTCCATCCACATGTCGTCTACTTTTTGCATGATGTCTTTTCCTTCCGGGGTAAGCGTCAGTACTAAGGATCTGCGATCATGCTCATGCCGTCCGCGAGCGATATATCCTGCCTTGGTCAAGCGATCAACCACCCCGCTCATGGAGCTACACCCCATATGGGCTATGTCTGCCAGCTCGGATAACCCGATATTGGGTCGTTTATTCAGAATCGCCAAAGCCATGTGCTGAACGGCTGTCAGTTCCAAATGCTGCTCCTCATTCCAGAAGGCATAAAATATCGTTTTGTTAACCTCCCTTACCGACTGAATAATCCGGTACACCTCAAGTCTGTCTTCCTCTCTGTCACTCACTGAAACCATCCTTCTTCCCATTACCCAATTCACATTCCATAAACATATTCAAGCAACTATTCGCATACGAAATGTTATTTATGTATAACTAATTTTATCATGTTATATGTAAATGTCAACATTCACCCCTGTAACAGATATAGGTATTGAAAAGAGCAACTGAAACTTGCAGGATACAACAAGTCATTTAAAAAAGTGATAACAGCTACAGTATGTGTTTTTTCAGCACAAAAAACGCGGACATGTGTGGCCCTTTTGGCCAGCATTATCCGCGCATTTTTATTTAGAATATTAAAGAGGAGATGCTTACTCCGCTCGCTCTATTTGTTCCTTTACTCCCTTTGCCTCGCTTGCCGATGCAGACGGTTTCGTCTTTGTGGTGATTTTACCCAACAGATAAACCAGCAAATTTTGATTATGCTGCGAAATCCGGTTTAGTGCAGAGCCCAGAAAATCATCTCTTATCTGCAATCCCCGTTCAGCTTCTTCTCTCCCTTGATCCGAAATAACAATCCATACAATTCTACGGTCCTTTACATCTCTAAAGCGGGTGACCAGGCGATTCCGCTCCATCCGGTCCAGCAGCATTGTAACCGCGGCAGGTGTGGTTGCGAGATACGGGATCAATTGAGACGGTTTCATACGGCCGTATTCGTTCAAAACCTCCAGTACTGTAAGCTGAGCCTCAGTCAATGATGGAGCCAACTGCTGCTCCATATGAACCTTGTAATCCTTAGCCATTCTGGACCAGATTTTCGCAAATTCGGTCGTTTGCATTTTGCCTCACTCCTTTGAATAACAGGATCAGTAAAAGCATCAAAGTTACCGTATGGGCCACCGTCCGGATTGTATTTCATCACATTAAATTTTCGCCATTAAGCCCCGGTTTCCTGCCGTTTTTGGAGCATCAATTGAAAAGGGGAAGGAAGTCTCACTTCGGTTTTGGAGGGTGGTCAAGGTTCGACAGCATGACGGCAAAAAGGTCCTCATTCGTGCCAGAATGGCACGAGAGGACCTCTCTTTTTCGAGCTAAAAAGCGATTGACTTTCCTGTTATTCTATAGACTGGGAAGCCTGCGGCTCACTACGCGGCAGCACATTCACAATTTCGTCCTTCTTCTCCACAGGAGCCAGCAATTTGCCTGTATCCTTGCGGTCGGTCAAAGGAGCTTTTTCCGAAAGGAAAGACATCGTCTGTCCTTCTGCAGTGATCGCAAACAATTGAATAGCTTCACGGCAATAGAAGGCAGCTACGATCCGAGTTCCATTTGAACGTACTCGTTTACCTTCCTTGAACTCAAAGGTGGTGATTCCTTTACCGCCTCGTCCCTGAGCAGGATAATCCAGCAGAAGCGTGCGCTTGCCATAACCGGACTCGGTCAGCACCAGCACTTCTCCTTCATCCTCTTCCACCCACAGCGCTGCGACAATTTCATCGCCTTCCGCCAGCTGTATACCTTTAACACCTGCCGAGACGCGGCCCATCGCATTAACCTCTTGCTCCTTGAATCGTATGCTCATCCCTGCACGGGTAATCAGCATAATATCCCGGGTGCCGTCGCTTAGCGTTACCGACAACACTTCATCGTCCCCTGCTACCTTGCAGGCTGCTACAGCACTGGAACGTTTCGTTGCATATTCCGTCAGCTCTGTCCGCTTCACTTGGCCCTTCTTCGTTACAAATACCAGACTTTTGCCGATTTCCTCAATGTTTTTGATCGGAATGACACTCACGATACGATCATCCTTGGTTAACGAAATCACGTTAACAATCGGAGTTCCCGGCTCTTTCCACTTGTACTCCGGCACCTGGTGCACAGGCAATAAGAAATATTGTCCGCGCTGAGTGAAGACGAGCAACACATCCAGTGTGTTGACATCAAGCAACTGGGTGACATAATCCCCTTCCTTAACGCCAGAAGCTGAGCGCTCCCCACCGGAACGGGTGAAGGACAACATACCTGTACGCTTCACATAGCCGTCTTTGGAAAGAGTCAGCAATACATCCTCTGCCCCAACCATGACCTCCAGATTTACCTTAATCTCTTCAACCTCACCCTGTATGTCCGAACGGCGGTCAATGCCGTACTTCTCACGGATTTCCAGCAGTTCCTTGCGGATCAAACTGATCAGCTTACGATCACTTTCCAAAATAGAACGGTACTGCGTAATTTTTTTCTGAATTTCACTTAATTCCTTTTCCAGCGTGGTGATTTCCAGATTCGTGAGGCGGTAAAGCTGTAAGGTCAAAATAGAATCGGCCTGACGTTCGCTAAAGCCAAACATCCATTGCAAATTATTTTGCGCGTCCTGGCGATTTTTGGAAGCTTTAATGGCCGCAATGACCTCATCCAGAATGTTCAGCGCCTTGACCAAACCTTCCAGCACATGGGCGCGATCCTCCGCCTTTTCCAGCTCAAACTGGATACGGTGTGTGACAACTTCGCGTTGATGGGCAATATATGCTTCCAAAATGGACTTCAATCCAAGCTGATGCGGCGCTTTGTTCACAATGGCTACCATGTTGAAGTTGTATGCCACCTGAAGGTCGGTTTTTTTTAGCAAATAGGCCAAAATCCCTTCCGCATCGGCTTCCTTCTTCAGTTCCACCACAATTCGCAAACCATTCCGTCCACTCTCGTCACGAACCTCGGCAATCCCTTCCACCTTTTTCTCCAGACGGATATTCTCCATGGCGGTTACGAGCCTTGATTTAACAATCTGGTATGGAATCTCCGTAATGACCAGTTGCTGCTTACCTCCGCGCAAAGACTGAATTTCCGTTTTGGAACGGATATAAATACGCCCTTTACCTGTGCGATAAGCGTCTTTAATGCCTTCGCCACCCATAATTAGTCCGCCCGTCGGGAAATCAGGACCTTTAATAAAGGTCATAATCTCTTCCAGCTCAATATCCGGCTTTTCCATCACAGCAATGCTGGCGTCAATGACCTCGCGTAAGCTGTGCGTCGGAATTTCAGTCGCAAATCCGGCCGAAATCCCACTGGAGCCGTTTACTAACAGATTCGGATAGCGGGAAGGCAGCACAACCGGCTCCTTTGCCGAGTTATCAAAGTTATCCTTGAACATAACCGTGCGTTTTTCGATATCACGCAGCATTTCCATCGCGATAGGAGACAGACGGGCCTCCGTGTACCGCATAGCGGCTGCCGGGTCATCGTCCTGGGAACCCCAGTTGCCGTGACCGTCCACAAGTACGTGACTCATTTTCCAAGGCTGCGCCATCCGCACCATTCCGTCGTAAATTGACGAGTCACCGTGGGGGTGATAATTACCCATAACGTCCCCGACCGTTTTGGCAGATTTACGATACGCTTTATCCGGTGTGTTGCCGGAATCATACATGGAGTACAAAATCCGACGCTGTACTGGCTTTAATCCATCCCGCACATCGGGTATCGCCCGATCCTGAATAATATATTTGGAATATCGGCCAAAGCGGTCACCGACCACTTCCTCCAGAAAAGCTGGCAAAAATTGCTCCGATAAGCTCATGTATACACCTCATTTGTTAGCACTACTCTACATATTCCGTAAAATCTACGTTTTCCACAATCCAGCGCTTGCGCGGATCAACCTTGTCGCCCATCAATGTCGACACACGGCGTTCAGCCTTGGCTGCATCCTCAATCTGGACGCGCAGCAGGGTACGTGACTCGGGATTCATCGTCGTTTCCCATAGCTGATCCGGGTTCATCTCCCCGAGTCCTTTATAGCGTTGAAGCTCAAAATTCCGTCCAAATTCCTTTAAGTAATTGTCAAGCTGCTCGTCAGTCCAGGCATAACGTACCGTTTCGAGCTTACCCGACTTCCGGGTTATTTTATACAATGGCGGTTGAGCGATAAATATGCGTCCCGCATCAATCAGCTCTTTCATATACCGATAAAAGAACGTCAGCAGCAACACTTGAATGTGCGCGCCGTCCGTATCCGCATCAGTCATAATGATGATTTTGGAATAATTGCTGTCTTCCAGCGTAAACTCTGTTCCTACTCCCGCCCCGATTGCTGCTGTAATGGCGCGGTACTCATCATTTTTCATAACATCCGCCAGCTTGGATTTCTCAGGGTTCATTGGCTTACCCTTCAATGGCAAAATAGCCTGAATTTTGGAATCACGTCCCTGTTTCGCCGATCCGCCAGCCGAATCACCTTCCACGATAAACAGCTCGTTTCGTGTAAAATCCTTGGACTGTGCAGGCGACAGCTTGCCGTTCAGATTAGAGCTTCCACTGCGTTTCTTGCCGGTACGCATTTCGTCCCGAGCTTTACGCGCAGCTTCACGCGCTCTGGATGCCTGAACTGCCTTTTTGATTAACGTTTGCGCGACCTGCGGATTTTCCTCCAGAAAACGCTGCATCTGCTCGGATACAATCGCATCCACGGTGCTGCGTGCGGAAGCGCTGCCCAGTTGATCCTTTGTCTGACCGACGAATTCAACCTCAGCCATCTTGACACTGATTACGGCCATCATTCCCTCTCGCAAATCATTGCCTTCCAGATTTTTATCCTTTTCCTTCAGCATTACCGTGCGTCGCGCATAATCGTTCATGACACGGGTGTAAGCGGTTTTGAAGCCCGTTTCATGTGTACCCCCGCCCCGTGTCGGAATGGAGTTGACAAACGAAGCAATCGTTTCGGTATAACCTGCATTGTACTGAATAGCAATTTCCACCTCAACGTCTTCCTTCTCTGCATTGAAGTGAATGACGTCATGCAGCACGTCCTTACCTTCATTCAGAAAAGCGACAAACTGACTCGCTCCGCCCTCATAAAAATACTCATCCGACTTCCCGCTGCGTTCATCTTTAAGCTGGATACGAAGACCCGAGTTCAGAAAAGCAATTTCCTGAAGCCGTTCGGCCAGCGTATCGTAGTTGAAATGAATGCCTGCCTGGAATACGCGAATATCAGGTTTAAAAGTAATTTTGGTGCCCGTCTTGTTGGTATTGCCCAGCACTTCAAGGCCTGTGGTCGGTTCCCCGACATGCTCCACGCCCTTCTTGTCCTGCCAATATTCAAACCGCTGACGGTGAATCTTGCCGTCCCGGTAAATTTCCACTTCAAGCCATTCCGAAAGAGCGTTCGTTACGGACGCGCCCACACCGTGCAGACCCCCGGACTTTTTATATCCCGAACCGCCGAACTTACCTCCGGCGTGCAAAATGGTAAATACTACCTGTGGTGTTGGAATTCCTGTTTTGTGCATTCCCGTAGGAATGCCACGCCCGTTATCAGTTACTGTAACGGAACCGTCCTTATGCATTGTAATGTCAATGCGGGAGCAAAACTTGGCAAGATGCTCATCAACCGCGTTGTCCACAATTTCCCATACCAAATGATGTAGTCCCGAAGAACTGGTGCTCCCAATATACATGCCCGGCCGTTTGCGAACTGCCACAAGCCCTTCGAGCACTTGAATGTCGTCCACGCCATATTCCAAAGCTCCGTTCTGAGTGCCGGACGCTCCCGCAGACAAGTCGATTTTGTCGACCATTCATGCTCCCCCTTTGTCTAATCGTAACCGTGTTTTGCCTTATTCTTGATGATTTTCACCAAAAATGCAAACAGATGTTTTCTTTTACCTTGTCCATTTTAATTCAATATATCCCGTTTCGTAAAGACGGCGAATGAAACAATCAGCGCCGCAGCCCCCCAAATGCCCAGTACAGCCAAAGAAAACGGCAAGGTCATCCCCTCAATCGGGGCGGGGCTTCCTGATAAATAATCGGTCAATTCGAGGTTGACCATAAATAAATATTTTGCACTCTGCCAGGATGAGGCCATGTTCGTTAAAATTGTGCCTGAAATAAGCGCAGCCATCATTACCACAATGCTTGCCGCCGTACTGCGTACCAACACCGATACCATAAAGGCAAGCGAGGCTATCACGAGACTGACGAACCAGATCAATCCGGCTTGTAACATCAGATAGTACCATTGCGGGATCGCATGTACCGCAGACATATCCACCGTCGATCCAACAATTTGGAAGCCCGTAAATACCGGAACATTAAAGCCGCGAAAGCCAAAAAACAAGCCAGATATAAGATAACTGATCACAAACACAGCCAAAATGATGAGCGAAACGAACATATACAGTGTTAGCAGCTTGCTCAGCAGTACCTTCCACCGCCTGACAGGACGGGTCAGCAGCATTTTTATGGTACCCGTCGTCCGTTCTCCTGAAACCAGATCGGAGGCAATAGCCATAATAAGCAATGGAACGAACAAATTAATGGAATTGTCCATAAACTCTCTCGTAAAGGTTACGCCACTTGGCTCATTCGGGTTCACGTCATTTTCCAGATAATATTGCATTTGTTGAACAAATACTCGCCTGTAGGTCTTCCATTCCTCCGGAACCCGGTCGCTGCCCAGCGAATTTTGGTTATCCGTAATGGCCTGACGCAGCTCCAGTCGCCAGTCATTGCCGAATTTTTCGCGGTTATTTTCCGCCACCTTCATCTGAGCGTACGTAAAAATCGGCACAAGCACAAGCAAAACAAGTAAAATGACATAAAATCGTTTCTTCTTGATGATTTTGAGCGTTTCATTTTGTACGAGCGGTAAAATGTTATTCAAGAATCTCACCTTCCGTCATTTTCAGGAATAGCTGCTCCAGTGTAGGGTTGATTTTGCTTACACCTTTAACGGAAATGCCGGAAGCCGTCATTTGTACGACCAGCTCCGCGATATGTTCTTCGTCCATTTCAGTAAAAATGGCATCCGCTCCGCTGCCTGCAACAATGCTGTCATCAATCAGTTCATCGGCGTTCGTAATGATTTGTACATGCGGAGAGCCATCCAACAGGGCAAGCCCCTGATCATGAGGCTCCAGTTGCCATACGGCCATACGCGAATGCGTTTCAACCAATTCCCGCACACCGCCAACAGCAAGCACCCGTCCCCGGCTAATAATCGCAACACGATCACACAACAACTGGATTTCACTAAGCAAATGACTGGAAACAAATACAGCCATGCCCTCTGCCGCCAACAGACGGATAAAAGTTCTCATCTCCTTGATCCCTTTGGGGTCCAGCCCGTTTGTCGGTTCGTCCAGAATAAGCAGCTTGGGTTTGCCAAGCAAGGCCTGGGCAATACCGAGACGCTGACGCATCCCGAGAGAATACGTACTTACTTTATCATGAATTCGGCGATCCAGCCGCACCAGCTCCACCACTTCACGAATACGCTGTTCATCCACACCAGGCTGCATCCGGGCAAAATGCTCCAGATTCTCCCACCCTGTCAGGTAACCGTACACCTCCGGATTTTCCACAATAGAACCGATATGCCGCAAAGCCCGCTCCGGATCACGGTTTACATTATGACCACATACGGTAATGGTGCCCTCGGTAGGCTTGATCAGATCGACCAGCATACGGATGGTCGTTGTTTTTCCAGCTCCATTGGGACCAAGAAAGCCAAAAATTTCACCCGCACGCACATCGAATGTTACATCATGAATGATCATTTTTCGTCCGATACGCTTTTTGACGTGCTGAACAGAGAGAACGGTTTCGTTGTCGCTTCTGCTTCCGTCTGCACTGCCGAACTGATTGTCGGAATGATAGCCGGATGCTCCATCTGTGGTTGTCGAAGCCCTTGCTACATCGGTCTCGGTCTTGTCAGCAGATTGGATACCCATCACTTGTTCCCTCCCTTCTTCATATCAGCGGGTTGGCTGCTCGTGGACTGTTGTCCATCCCCCGTATTGTCGCCTTCCTTGGCCGCTGCTACCGCAAACCCTTGTGCGATACGCTCAGCAATTGCCTGATAGCCCTGTCCGTTAGGATGAAAATGATCAGAGGATAAATAAACCGGCAAATTTTGCTGAAATAAATCGAAGGTTGGAATCAGCGTCATATTACTGTTTTGATTGGTAATCGCCATAGCAGCCAGATTCCATTCCGTCACGACGAGATTTCCCGGAATTTTCATTTCCGGCAGGTCACTGAATGGATTATATAGTCCAACGTATATAATTTTAGCCTTCGGATTGATTTTTCCGACTTTTGTCAGCACTTTTTGCAAACGCTTGGCTGCATCAGGCAGAGCCTTGCGCAAGCCATTAAGCGTAGGTGGCTCTTTGCCAGTTTGGGCAGCTTGTGCCCCCTGAAACAAATCATTTCCGCCAATGGACACAATAATAACATTAGCCTTTTTCAACACATAAGCCACGCCGGGCTCATCCAGTTTGGTCAAAAGTCCTTGAGTCGTCAGCCCGTTAATGCCAAGGTTATTAATGAGCTGAGCCTTATGGCCTTCCTGATCATTTAACAAGGTTACCGACCGTCGTACAAAACCACTGCCCGAGTCATCGCCGGTTCCTTTTGCCAGCGAATCTCCTATGGCAGCTACCCTAAACTCCCCCGCCTGAGTTGCAGCGGATGGCGCATTTTGTATTTGTGATGAACCCGAATTTGCAGGTTTGGTGCTAGCGAGCGGCTCTGGAGCCGTAATGCTTTGTACTGCGGCAATAAATCCGTACAATAATAGCAGTGTGGCGGCGATGGACACGGAACCGACAGATCGCCAGATCCATTTTGATGAATTCACTCGTGTTCCCTCCTGATCACTTGGTGAAATAAACATAAAGCTTCTCATAGCATTTTGCAAATAAACCGTTCTGAGTGTTATGAAGCATACATAGCATTTTGCAACAATCCCAAGAGCGATTTCAAATCAGCAATATATAGATCGAAACGGTTTAGTTCGTCTATCCATTGTACTTTCGAGCGTTGGGAATCGAATGATGCAAAATGCTTAAGTATGCTAAAAAGGATGGCATATCGCCATCCTTTTTATTACGACTTTTTGGTTCATACAGCTCATCCTTTACCTCTGAATAGATAAAAAACTCACTTGCTATCGGGTATAAAGCTTTTGATCCATTGTCCGAAGCTGCCCGGATTTCTGCTTTGGATCAATACCGTCCCCTCGCCGCGAAAACGGCATACAAGTGCTTCTCCGCTCGTTACACTGGACAACCAGCCTTTGGACGCTTTTTCAATTTTGTAATCCATATAGTCCGGCCATGCCACCAGATGAGCATTATCAATAATACGTTCCTCTCCAGGGGCTATATAAATAGGATGAATAGCTCCATAAGAGGACAAAAACACTGTTCCGCGACCGCTGATTTCAACGATAAAAAAACCTTCGCCCGAGAACAATCCTTTCATCAGATTTTGCATTTTGGTGCTGACCTCAATGCCCTCCGTACATGCCAAGAAGCCATCCTTTTGCACCAAAAGTCTATACGTACCGTCCAATTCCACTGCTTGTACATCGCCTATACTTGCCGGAGCAAGCAGCACTTCAGCTGGCCCTCGAGATGCTCTCAGCTCCTGAAAAAAGAATTTCTCCCCGCTCAGCATCCGGCCTAAACCGCGCAACAATCCACCATCCACAGTCCCCTTTATATCCACGCTGGAAGACATAGAAACCATAGCTCCCATCTCCGCTTTAATCGTTTCTCCAGGGTTCATCTTTACCTTGAGCATAGCAAAAGCACCTTCATGCACAATTTCGTAGCCCATTCGTTCACCTGACTTTCCTATAAGTTTATTAGTTATCAATATAGCTTGGTGCTATCATACTATACTTGCTGCACTTATGCCTGTTCTTGCATATAAGTAAAGGTGATAACGTAAGAGCATATTAGCGGCCAAACAACGTAAAAAGCCCGCTGAATGTGTCAGCAGGCTCCTAAAATTAGCTTTAATCGTCAGTATAATAGTATACATGAAAACCATAATGACGTTTGAAGCGCTTTTTATTATCGTCTTTTAGTTACGTGTAAATTCCTGTACCCAATATCCATTGTAGTAAGCTACACCGATTTGTGTATATTCTGCCTTCAAAATATTTTCACGGTGTCCCTGACTGTTCATCCAGGCTTTCATAACTTCTTGCGGTGTTTGTTGTCCCATCGCAATATTTTCACCCGCATACGTATAAGTTACGCCGAATTTCTTCATCATATCAAACGGTGAGCCGTAGGTCGGGGATGTATGGGAAAAGTAATTGTTTGTACTCATATCCTTTGCCTTGGCCAAGGCCACTTCGGTAAGCTTCGCATTAGAAGCGAGTGGACTCAAACCTTTTTGGCTACGCTCGTTATTCACCAGCTTGACTACTTCTGCTGCAAATTGGGACTTGCTGAGCTGTGCAGCCGACCCGGCGGACTGACCCGCTCCTGAATTCGTATTTTGTGCTTTCGACTGTTTGTTCGTAGCAGGCTGTGAACCTTTTTGGTTAGCTGGCTTTGCTACTTGCTTGTCGGAAGAAGGATTCTTTGTGTTTGTTTTCGCTTTATCCTGTCCGGAAAAATCCTGAATTACGGTCTTCGTAATCGTAGTCGTTCCGTTAGAGGTATTCACCTTATATCCGTTATCTTGGAACCATTGTTGTAGTTGGGCAGACAAATCGTCGGCTGGTGAAGCTGATGCCGGAACGATGAATCCTGCGGATAACATAGCGGTTAAACTTCCCATCACCAGTGTTTTTTTCAACATATTCTTCATTTCGTCATCTCCTTGTTGTATAATGTATTGTTGTGAACGCGCCTGGTTACAACTTTGTAATCTTTACTCTAGCAGTATATCATGTTTCATAGCAGGATCAATGGTATAAAATTTGGAAAAAAAAAGCCCCGCTCGGCAATAGCCTAAACGGGACTGATCTATGGGTTAATGAGGCTCTGAATATAATCCGGGCTTGTCAGGACTTTTATTTAAGCTTTTTGCTGAAACGGTAGCCTTGCTTTTCAAAGCCGATTCGGTTGTAGAATGCTTGGGCCTCTATTTGTTTGATGCGGTTATTCGCTCCGGTAATGAACAAATGGAAGCTTCCTTGCGCACGTCCCCACTCCTCACCACAGGCCACCAGGCGCTTGCCGATGCCCTCGCCGCGATACTCCTTGCTCACGACCAGCATGGTGATTTGTACGGCAGGATCAGGATAAGCCAGGCTTTGAGCCGTATGCATGCCGATTACGCCTACAACACGACCATCCATTTCTGCGACCATCATATTCGCTTGACAGTCCTCCTGCGTAGTTCCCATAACTTCTTTCATCACACCACAAGTCATCGGATATCCGACTTCTCTTAGCAGTCCTGTTACGGCTTCGCAATCGCCAAGCTCTACGGAACGAATTGTCAGTACTGGAATCATCACATTGTTAGACATGATTTACCTCCACTTTCAGCATATTGGCAGCTTCTTTGGCCGTCTTCCGTGCTGTTTCCACATCTCCCGCAGCGCTAAGCGCTACAGCCATCCGGCGTCCCGGCTTGGTTTCAGGCTTCCCGAACACTCGCACCTGTGTCCGGGGTAGCAATAATGCTTCATGCAGACCACCGATTACAAAATCTCGTGTAGCCCGTTCTGCCTTCAAGGTAGCCGAAGCCCCAGGGGTTAGCAGTGTGACCGACGGTATCGGAAATCCGAGAATGGCCCGCACATGAAGCGCAAATTCCGACAAATCCTGCGTAATCATCGTCACCATTCCTGTATCATGCGGACGGGGGGATACTTCACTGAATACGACGCCATCAGCCGTTAAAAACAGCTCTACGCCAAACAATCCGTAACCACCCAATTCATCCGTAATCGTACGGGCAATGTCCTGCGCGTCCGAGAGCTGCTTGTCCGTCATGCCATGAGGTTGCCAAGATTCGACATAATCCCCATCCTTCTGAATATGGCCAATTGGTGGGCAAAAAGTCGTACCCGATACTGATCTGATGGTCAATAACGTAATTTCACTCTCAAACGGAACAAAAGCTTCAACAATGACACGTGTTGTTTTGGCACGTGCGCCTTCCAGCGCCGTATTCCAACAGGATTCAGCGTCTTCGGGTATCCGGCATACAGACTGCCCTTTCCCCGACGAACTCATCAAGGGCTTGACCACGCATGGTGTGCCTAGCTCATGAACCGCTGACCGCAATTGCTCAAAATCATCTGCAAAGCGGTAGGCGGCAGTCGGAAGTTGCAACTTCTCGGCAGCAAGTCTGCGAATACCCTCCCGATCCATCGTAAGACGGGCGGCCCGGGCCGTTGGAACTACGTGAAATCCCTCTTGCTCCAATTCTTCCAAAGCACCCGTAGCAATAGCTTCGATTTCAGGTACAATTATGTCGGGCTTTTCCTTGCGAATCAGTGCCTTCAACGCCTCAGCATCCTGCATATCCAAACAATGAGAACGATGGGCAACCTGCATTGCTGGGGCCAGTTCATAACGGTCTACAGCAATGCATTCCACGCCAAGTCGCTGAGCTTCAATAATGACTTCTTTTCCCAATTCGCCGCTACCCAGCAGCAGCATCTTTTTAGCCCCGGCAGAAAAAGGAGCACCCCACATCTTGAACTCTTCCCCCTCTGACGATATTGCTCTGATCTCTTTTCATCTTTATTTTCAGGGTTTAGCTCCAAGATTGCAATAGCGCTCCGCATTTAAATTTACAAAAACCGCGATTTTTTGATCTTTTTTTTACAAAAATCTGAACTGTGCTTCCACCAGCCCCCGATAAATTCCATGTTTTTTCATCAATTGTTCATGATTCCCACTTTCTTGGATCTGCCCATGATCCAGCACGACGATATGATCGGCATTCCGAATCGTGGACAAACGGTGAGCAACCATGAAGGAGGTTCTGCCATCCAGCAGCACCTGAAGAGCCTCCTGAATTTTCAACTCTGTTTCTGTATCTATACTCGCTGTGGCTTCATCCAAAATAAGAATTCGCGGATTAGCGAGCAATGCGCGGGCAAAGGATAACAGTTGGCGCTGGCCCATAGACAGCATACCGCCCCGCTCCTCGACCTCCGTTTCATAACCACCCGGCAAATGAACGATGAATTCATGAGCATTAACTGCCTTCGCAGCCGCTTCAATTTCCTTATCCGTTGCATCCAGGCGACCGAATCGAATATTATCGCGAATCGTACCTGAAAAAATAAACGTATCCTGAAGTACGATGCTAATTTGACTACGCAAGCTCTCCACCGTTACATCACGCACATCATGGCAGTCAATCGTAAGTCGCCCTGATGTAATGTCATAAAACCGGCTGAGCAGATTAATGATGGTGCTTTTACCAGATCCGGTATGCCCGACAAGCGCAATGGATTGACCCGCCTCGACAGAAAGATTAATGCCTTTAAGCGCCTGACGTCCCTTTTCATATTCAAAAACAACTTCTTCAAAATGAATATCGCCGCGAATGGACGGCAGGTCTTTGGCTCCCGACTTATTCGCAATATTCGGCTGTTCATCCATAAACTCAAAAATTCTTTCCGACGAAGCCATCGCAACTAGCAACTGGTTGTACATTTGCCCCAGTCGATTAATCGGGTCCCAAAAGTTCCCCACATAGTTGGCAAACGCAACTAGCAGACCTACCGTAAGTTGATCCGTCTGAATCAGATGCGCCCCGAACCAGAACAGCACAAGCGTGCCCAAGCCTCCGGTAATATCAATGAGCGGGCCAAAAACCTGATTCATGGCCGATGCTTTATCCCAAGACCGTTTGCTGGAGCTGTTCATATTATCGAAATAAGCCATGTTTTCCTGCTCCTGCGTGTACGCCTGTGTCACACGGATACCCTGAATGGACTCATTCAGATGGGAGTTGATACGGGAATTCTTCATACGTACTTCCTGCCAGGCACGACGGATGCGCACACGCAGCTTGGTAGAGATCAAAAACATGATTGGAACAGTCACAATCACTGCCAGACCAAGTTTCCAGTTAATCAGTAGCAAAATGACAATGATCCCAGTGAGCTGTACGCAGTCAATCAGGACATTCACCGCACCATTCGTAAATAGATCCTGAAGTGAGTTGATGTCATTCGTAACGCGTACCAAGACAGAGCCAGCCGGTCTTTTATCAAAGAAGTTGAAGGAAAGCTTCTGAATATGCTTAAACAGATCCTCACGCAGATCATAAATGACACGTTGACCGATAATATTGGTGAATTTAATGCGATACGTGCTGGCTGCCCATTGAATCAAATACAGCAACAGCACAGCTCCGGTTATAAACATCAGTAATTTTACACTGGGCAGTGCAGGCCATGTAGGAGCAATCGCCTTGTCAATGGCCAGACTGATCAGATAGGGAACGGTCAGCTTGGTGATGGTACCGAGAATCATCATGACCAGAAGGATCGGTAGGATCTGCCGGGCATAAGGCTTCATGTATGCGAGCAACCGTTTGAATTCTGACCAGTTAAACGGTTTGTCGATGATATCATCATCCTGGTACACAAATCGCTCATTCATTGGTTTTTGAAGCGGTTTGGCTTTATCAGCGGGTACATTCATGGTCTCACCTGCCTTTCGGATACACCGTCAGGAGTTTGGGCTATGTAGTCGGCGTATTGAATATGATACACATCCTGATATGGACCTGGGGTCGCAATGAGCTCTTCATGCGTTCCTCGCTGAACTATTCGCCCTTCCTCCAGCACTACAATTTCATTAGCATGACGAAGTGAAGAAATACGGTGAGCAATAATAAAGGTCGTCCGTCCCCGCATAACCTCCTGAAAACCAGTCTGGATTTCATGTTCCGTCTCCATATCGACCGCGCTGGTCGCATCATCAAGCACCAGAATTTTCGGATTTTTGAGTAAGGCCCGTGCGATGGCAATCCGTTGTTTTTGCCCGCCGGACAGCCCCAGTCCCCGTTCACCGACGACAGTGTCATAACCCAATGGCAGCTCGGTAATAAATTCATGTGCCTGAGCCAGCTTGGATACACGTATAATGTCATCCATGCTGACATGGCTTAGTCCATAGGCGATGTTGTTACGAATGGATGATGAGAACAGGAACGTTTCCTGAAACACAGAAGAAATTTGAGCACGTAAATCACGGATTTTTAAATGTCGTATATCCGCTCCATCCAGCTTGATACTGCCTGCGTTCACATTATAAGCTCGCATGAGCAGTTGAATAATAGTGGATTTACCTGATCCCGTTCCGCCCAAAATACCGATAACTGATCCCGGGGGCGCATCCAGGTTAATGTCAACCACAGCAGGTAGCTTATTCCCGTAAGCAAAAGTGACATGTTCAAATGTAACATGACCCTCTACCTCATCAGCATCAAGTGTCAGCGCGTCAGCTCCATCGGTAACATCCACCGGTTGATTCAGAAGCTCCAAGACCCGTTCACCTGAAGCTTTGGACTGCGTATAGTTATTGATATGAAAGCCAATGTTCCAGATGGGGCCGATAATGTACCAAATTAAGCTAAAAAAAGCGACAAGCTGACCCAGGGTCAGCGACTTTTCAATAACCAGATAGCCCCCCATGCCCAGTAGAAGAACCACACTGACTGAAGCAATCAGCTCCATGGCGGGGAAGAAACGGCTCCACAGGGAAGCAGCTTGAATTTGATTACTTTTGTACTGCTCATTTCGCACTGAAAATTTTTCAACCTCATATGATTCGCGGGCAAATGATTTGACGGTGCGCACGCCTGTTATATTTTCCTGCACCGCTGTCGTCAAGGCGCTGAGCGCAAGCCGCATTTCCTGAAAGGTGGGGTGAATTCGGGATTCGAACTTAAACGTGACGAAGAGCAGCAAAGGCATGCTGATCATCGTAAAGAGGGTGAGTTGCCAGTTGATGTACAGCATCATCATAGATCCGAATACGACCATCAGTACCACATTGAGGATTTGGGCAAAACCAAACCCGATGAAGTTGCGAATCGCCTCCAGATCACCCGTCAAACGGGACATGAGATCGCCCGTTTTGGCAGTGTCATAATATCTGAAGGACAAAAATTGCAGTTTTTCATAACAAGCATTGCGGAGTCGGTATGCCAGATAGTTACCCAGCCGTCCACCAAAAAACCCGTGTAAAAATTGCATAAAGCCTTTGACGATCACTACTCCCAGCACAGTTAGAGCCAGTGCCGGGACTTTCCCGAAGTCACCGGGGATGATAGCGTTATCAATTAGCCTTTGGAGCAGGTTTGGATACACCAGTCCCAGGGCCGTCGCTATCGCAAGGCATAGAATGGAAAGAAACAAATAATGTCTCCTCTCACGAAAAAAGCCCTGCAATTGCCTGAGCACATCCATGTCAAGTCCCTCCATTAGTTGCACGACGTTGTTATATGGCTTAGTGAAGTTTACCATTCGCATTCCAAGGCGGCAAAGTGGATAACTGGCCGTTTTCAGGCAGGTTCGCAATTGGCGGGTGATTAGACAAATTAAATCGCTTCCTTATCATTGAATATGGCTAATTACTCGGTATTGCTTTCTTTTTGGAGTATGCGTAAAACACCGGGTTGTCCCGCAACCCGGTGTCCTAATGAAAGCTATGCTTGTGTGCATATTTATATACTTTATCTCAGAGATTCTTCCTTCTCCAAGGCGGCGATCCGGCTAGCAAGCTCTTCCCAAACCTGTGGCTGCTCACCACCCGTAAGTGCATGCTCCATACCACGAATCGCCTCCAACATCTGCTCCCGAAGCAGAGCCGTCTGCCACGTTTGTTCCTCCTGCACCAGCGTAATGTAAAAAGAGGATAGTTGTTCTCGCTGTTGCTCTACAGCTTCCCCGATTCGCTCGCGCAGCACCGGCTCTAGCTTGGTTTGCAGACCCGCGCGACCCGCTCCTTCAAAAAATAACTTTGGATTTTTAAAGCTGTTCCAATATTCCTTCCAATGGATGGACTCCTGCAAGGAATTTTCAATCAGTTCGGGAACAGCCCACTCTCGGGGTTCAGGAACCGTGCAATCCAGTCCTTCCAGTTGATGGTTCATATCCTCTACGCACCGTTGTACAGCCTTGCGTACCAAGCTTTGTCCCGTTTTTTCCAGCCTGAGCGTGGTTGCCAGCAATTCCTGTGACAGCTCCAGTTCGATCAGGCGCATTAGTTCACGGCCACAGGATGCAAAGGCTGAGCGAAGATCGCCCACGCCTTCCCGCAGGACAGACGGATGAAACGCCTCCGCCATAAACTCTCCAGTCCGATAAGCAAGCCGTTGGCGTACGTGAAACAGCAGTTCATCGGTTTCCCCAGACAACACGGCTGCACCGCTGCTGTCAGACAGACTCAAGAGGGTTTGCTCCAGTTCTTCGCGGATATGGGTTAATCGCTCCAACCGCCCTTCGCGTTCCTCCACGCTATACCTGGCATCGACGGCGTGTTGCTCTATCCGGCTCCGCAGCCGCGCCAGCTCCTGCATGGCGGACGCAATGGACAATCCGGCCAGTTCTTCGGCTGCGAATGCTGAAAAATCATTTTCAAACGCATCAAAACGTGAAGCCGCACGCAGCGAAGCCTCTCCCTGCTCGGCTGCTTCCAGCGCCAGCATACTTGACAGCGGATAAATACGCGGCTTACGAATCCCGTTTGCTTGCAGTTGCTCTTGCACATGTTTGGTCACGGATAGTAGCTCATTTTCGGACGAAGCGAGATCCGCTGCATTGACGATAAAAAAGGTCTGATCCAACGCCAACGTCTCTTTCACCCGACCCAATTGATTCAAAAATTGACGATCTCCCTGGGTAAACGCATGATTATAGTAGGTGACAAATACAAGAGCGTCCGCATGCTTCATATAATTGAAGGTTACGCCTGTGTGGCGCGCATTTACTGAATCCGCTCCGGGCGTATCCACCAGCACGATCCCCTGACGGGTCAAAGGGCAGTCATAATAAAGGTCAATATGCTCTACAAAGCATGACTTATGCTCGGAGGCAACAAAGTCCCGATATTGCTCCAGATTTACTTGAAGCTGCTGGCCCAGCAAGCTTTCAGCTTCTGCCCACCCGGCTGCGGCGGCCTTCAAAAAGCTGTAATGGGGCCGTCCGGCAGGGTGAATACCTTCCGGCGACAACGCATGTACGGCATCCTGCCATCCTTCTACACCCGGTTCTCCCAGTCCTAGCAGACGGAACGAGTATTTAAGGTCTTCACGCAAAGCGTCCACGGATTTCATTTGGACGTCAGCGGTGGCATGGCGCTCCTGGCTTGCGGGCACCATAATCCGGTTAATCGCCGCTGTCGTCGGATGCGGCGATACGGGCAACACCGCCTCGCCCAGCAAAGCGTTGGCGAAGCTGGACTTCCCGGCGCTGAACGCTCCGAACAGCGCCAGCGTGAACCGCCCGCCCTCCAGCGCAGCGGCGCGGGCGTGTAAATCCCGCACCACCGCCTGCATGGCAGGGTACGGACTCACTAATGCAGCGGCGGCCTCCAACCGGGACGCTGCTGCATCCAGCCGCGTGCGGCGGCCTCCGGCGGCGGGCTGTGCTACCGCCGTGCCCGCCAGCGGCTGCGCCGATGCGGCCCCTGCGCCAGCGGCGGCAGTACGCGCAGCGCCCGCTGGCCCGGCCGAAGCCGCGGCGGCCGTAGCGACGGTTTCCGCCTCAGGCGCAGGCGTTGCCGCGCGAGGCAACGCGCCGGGCACAGCAGCTTGCGGCAGCAGACTGCGCAGCGCGGTGGCGTGCGCAGCCGATGCGCCTAGGCGGGCGCGGTAACGGCCTGCCGCGTCCGCCTGCGCCAGCAGCTCGGTGCGCGCGGATGCGAGAACCGCGCGGCGAGCTTCGGCCTGCGCAGCCAACTGTGCCAGCAGGCGGTCTGCCAGCGCCAGCGCCTTGCGGCGGCAATCTGCCGTGACGGTGCTGCGCAAATCCTTGCAATAGTTCAGCGTATACTCTGGCGACAACGCTGCTTCTTTCACCGTCTGCTCAACCAATTGTCGATCCGTCATAGGACGAATTTTCTCCAGCTCTTGCTCCAGCGCAGCCGACCACAAACCATGCCCGTCCCCCCAGGAACGCAGCAGCTCTCGAACGTGGGGGAGCAACTGCCCCTCTACCTGATCAGCCAACATACCAGTCAGTCGTTCCAAACGTACTTCCTTCTCTCGCTCCGTCTTTCCTCCGGCGAACCACAACCCGGTCTTGAAACCCGGCCTGCGGCTCTCCAGATATTCGCCCGCCGCCTCACGCAGCTCCGCAGGTGTCAAATGGGCATGCTCCAGTACATGATCCATCTCTTGCCGCAGCCGTTTATGCTCCTGCTCCGGCAGCATTTGCCAGTGTTCGTCCTCTTGCTGCAAGATTTCCAGTTCCGTATCCAGACGCGAAATGGCTTCCTCCCCGCCTGCCTCTTCCAGCAACGTGTTCAGTTCCTCCTCCGTAGCAGCCTTTACAGCTTCCACATGTTGATCCGCCAAATGGCGCATTGAGGAAACCAAACTGTACAACAATAGCTCTGTTTTTCGCTCCAGCAGTGCTTTAATCAGCAATGGCAGCCCTTTCCATTGGTTCCAAGGATGACTTTGCTCTTTCAAGGAGGTGAACAGTATATCCGTGTAATTAACCTGCCATGCATGAAAGCTGGCCTCCACCTCACTACGATAACGTGTAAATGAAAGCTCTCGCTCTCGATGCTTATCTATTTGGTTAATAATCAAATATAACGGCTTGCCCCAATCTGACAGGCTTTTGGCAAAGGACAAATTATTTTCCGATTGGACATGGTTATAATCCATCACATAAAAAACAATATCCGCCCAGTGTAAAGCTGAATGTGTCGCAAGCGCATGACCGTGGTCCGTAGAGTCAACACCAGGCGTATCCATCAATACCCCTCCGCCAGCCAACATCGGGACATCCTCCCATACCTGAACCGATTCATAAGCTCCGCCATTTTTACAATATTCAGCCAGCTCGAACAGAGAGGTTGCCAGTACCTCCGGCTCCGGGTTTTCTAATGTTTTGGCCGGATGAATGAGCGCTCTCGAACGTCCGTAACGGATGGACACCACATTAGCACTCGTAGGAATCGGCCCGGACGGCAGCACTGTTTTGCCGCACAAACTGTTGATTAAACTCGACTTCCCAGCCGAAAAATGTCCACAAAATGCAATGGTCAGTTCCTCTGCTTCCGCCTTTTCCAGCAATTCAGCTACAGCTTTTGCTCCTTCCCCATCCCCGGCTGTGCGCAAAAAATCCCGCAGCCGTTCTATCGTATTCCATTCTTCCCCGGTATCTCCTGTAATCGTTTGCATCATAAGCTACAGTTCCACTCCTTGTCTCTTAGCTGCCTCAAATAGCTTTATTGTAGCATTCTTAAGTCGCTGTGAGAATCATCACAATTAAAAAGTTGTAAAAAAAAGGCGTTACCCTCAAGTGCATGACTTTGGGGAAACCGCCTTTTCATCAATCATAAAAATAGTTCGTTTCATTCTGTCCAAAACGGTCATTATAATAAAGCTTCAATATCCTCTTCCATATCCAGAGGATCAGTCGTCGCTTCAAAGCGTTTGACCACTTTCCCGTTCCGATCAATCAGGAATTTCGTAAAATTCCATTTGATCGAATCTCCCGCCAAGTATTCAGGATGACGCTCGTGAATTAAAGGAATAAGTATTTTGGCAACCGAATGCGTTTCATCAAAGCCCTCAAAGGGCAACGACGAAGCAAGATATGTAAACAACGGGTGAGCCTGCTTATCACGTACATCCACCTTTTGGAACATCGGGAATGCGACCCCATAATTCAAGGTACAAAATGTATGCACACTGTCATTGGAATCTGGCTCCTGATCGGCAAACTGATTGCACGGAAAACCGAGAATTACCAAACCTCTATCCTTATAGTGATCATACAGACGCTGCAAATCCTGATATTGGAATGTAAACCCGCATTGGCTGGCCGTATTTACAATCAACACCACTTTATCTTTAAAATCACTAAGGGCGATTTCCTTGCCGTTCATTGCAACGGCTGAATAATCATAAATGCTCATTAAGAATAACTCCTCTGTAAGTTATACACCATGCGCCCCCAGGCTGGTTAGACCAGCCGAGCCGCCTTCGGCGGACCATGCAAGCATGTCCGCTAATTGAACTTAATTGGTTGCCGTCTCAAGCACTGGCAGCAAAATTTCAAAGACTTGACCATGCTGCAAAATCGTAATTCCGCGGGATTTGTCCTTCATTACGACTACTTCCGGCTTCTGAGACATACGCTCCAGATAATGCTCGGGTACATCACCAGAATGGCTAACCGTAATTCCTTCAAGCTCGCGTTCTTCGTTTTCAGCAAACTCCGATGTTACGATTTGTTCAAAAATATCGGAGAAAGCCTCAAAATTGTCTGTATATACCGAAATGCATTTCATACTCTTCATCCTTTTCTACACTTAAATGGTTAAACCCTCGTAATCTCTGTCGGGTCTTTAAGCTCTACGTTCCTTATCTTTCCTGATCCGGGACGTTTTCATACGTTTCTTGCCTTCCCTGCATACATCGAGCAACGGACATACCTGACATTGAGGATTTTGGGCTTTACAGTGGTAGCGACCGAAAAAAATGATTCTGTGATGGGTCAAGGACCATTCGTCCCTTGGCACCCTTTTCATCAGCTTTTTTTCAACCTCAAGCACTGAATCGTCCCATCCCGCAAAGCCGAGTCGTTTGGAAACACGCTCTACATGCGTATCTACCGCAATGGCAGGTACATTAAAAGCGGTGGACACAACGACATTAGCCGTCTTGCGCCCAACACCGGGAAGCTTGACCAACTCATCATGCTCAGACGGTATTTCTCCCCCGTACTGGTCTATCAATATACGGCACAGGTTATGAATATGCTTAGCCTTGTTTCGGTACAAGCCGATTCTGCGGATATCCTGCTCCAGCTCTTCAATGGGAACAGCCAAATAATCCTCGGGTGTCTTGTATTTTTGAAACAGGTCTGCCGTTACTTTATTCACCATCTGATCGGAGCATTGAGCGGACAATAACACAGCAATCGTTAATTCAAAAGCATTATCATGGTTCAGCTCACAATGGGCATCCGGAAACATTGTACCGATGGTGTCCAATATATGACGTGCGGTTGCTGCATTCACGGAATCCTACCTCCTACCAAAAAAAACGTCTTGATACGGGATAGCCCGCATCAAGACGGTCACTCTAAATAATCATCCGGAAAGAAACGAATACTATTTGTGCATGACTGCCTGCATAGGCGAGAAATACACTCCTATATTATCATTAACTGTCACAGATTGCACGTGAAAAGTGTGTAATTCCCAAGAATTTTTCATACAATCTGATCTGTTAACGGTTCATCGGATGATCCAGGTCTACATGTCCCATTAAGGATTCCAGGGATTGACCATCTACGAGCAAATCCAGCGTTTTGACTTCCTTGAACTGGAACATCGTTTTCTTCAAAGCGTCGATAGCCAATTCCTCGCCGCCAGCACCCAGACGGGCCTCGTCCGGCAGGGAAATATCAAACGTCAAAGCTCCATTGTCCAATTTGATCTTGTGCACGGAAATTTTGTCGGACCATAACGGTATCAAAGCAGAATCCCCACTTTTTTGCAGAGCTTCAAACGTCTTTTGGAATTTTTCCAGCTCGCTTGGGTAGGTAATTTCCTTTTTCTGTTCCTTCAAGCCTGTCTCTTGTGTATCGGTGTAGTACACCGTAATCTGCTGAGATTGGCGGTCTCCTGTTTTTTCCGTATTCGTCTTGGTGTTTGTAGGCTCCGTTGACGAGGATGCAGGTGTTTGACTCGCTCCGTTACTCTCAACAGTCTGAGTCGATGAATCAGGGGCCGTTTGTTCTGGCGTGCTATTTTGCGCCGCAGACGTTTTTGCTTCCTGAGATGGAGCCGCAGGAGCGGCTGTCTGCTTGGAGGCGCAACCTGCACCTGCAATAGCAAACATTGCCAGCAGACCTGCGATTACGATTTTCTTGTTCATATGTCCCCCTCCTTGCTTGACGTTGGCAAGCGATTTGTTGAAGATTTATTTTACACCAAGATACTCTGTGATGCCATCTGCAATCCCTTGAGCTACCCGGTTTTGGAAATCTTCATCAAACAGTGTGGCTTCCTCTTTCGCATTACTGAGATATCCTACCTCAAGCAAAACAGCAGGCATCGTCGTTTCCCGAATGACATGGAAATTGCCATAACGGATGCCCCGGTCTGTCAAACCTGTCGCTGGAGCAAAGTACTTATGCATGACGTTGGCGAACGCTTTGCTTGCACTACGCTGGTAATACGTCTCTGTACCGTTGGAAGCCGAGCTGCCGCTGCTGTTGGCGTGAATGGACACGAATACGTTGGCATTGAGATTTTCAGCCACTTTTACGCGCTGTTTAAGCTCCAAAAACGTATCATCGCTGCGTGTCAACACAACCTCAAGTTTAGGGTTCTGCTTCAAAATGCTTTCTACTTTCAGAGCCATAGCCAAGTTGAAGGTCTTTTCGTAATTTTTTCTCGAAATCCCAACGGCTCCGGAATCCTTCGCTCCATGACCGGCATCAATAACAACGACTTTTTTGCCATTGCTATTAACTGGTGAGTTCTGTGTATCATCCGGCTGTGAGCTATCTGGTAAAGTAGAGTCAGGTGTTGTATTAACTGAATCCTTCGATGCCAGATCGACGATTACACGATTCGAGCCGTCATTGTATGCGGTGTAATTCATGGCATGCTTCAGATCAATCACAACGCGAACCGTTGAAGGTTCCTTTTGGAATAAAGCATAGCGGATACTGGATACATCCGCTTCATCCTGAATATCCAGTGAACCATTCAAGTTGCTGTCCAGTTTTTGCTGATCCCCAAAGTTGTCAGCAAACGCAGTAGCCGGCAAATCCACAACCACCCGATCAGGGGTTGTCATTGTAAACGCTTTTGGTTTTACCGCACCCGTAGTCGTAATGGTTAAGCGGTTTTGACTGAAACTGATCCCCTGCACCTGCATTACACCTGAACTGGCATTATTCGTTGGTACAGTTACACTTCCTGTATCTATGCTGCTATTCCCGGATTTTGGAGGAGTAAATTCCCCGTTTCCCGACCCGCTGCTGCGGGTATATAATTTTACGGACTTGGAGCTACTGTCCCATTTTACGTCCAGTCCCATTTGCTCGCCGATAAAGCGAAGCGGTACAAGGGCATAATTGGAACGCAGCAGAGGCGAAGCATCCAGACTAATGTCGCTTCCATTGACAGTCGCCGTCTTGCTTCCGATTATCATTCGGATCGAGGTACTGTCCTTCTCAATCGTTATGGTTCGCGCCTGCTGCTTCCATGTCACGTCATAACCTAAATTTTCAGAAATTACGCGTAGCGGAACCATTGTATTTCCACTAATTACTTGTGCCTTAGCACCGCTCGGGACACTTAACTGTTGATCATCGAGATAGATTTGTGTTCCACTCGAAGCCGCATGTCCATAACCCGGAACCGCCCACATGAAGACAAATAATAACAACAAAAAACCAAATTTCTTCATTCGTCACCCTTCCATTCATAATTTTTTTGCCACATGCTCCGGTGCGGCGACCTGATATACGCGCTTATGTAATATCAGACAACCTTTTAGACGTTATTCCACACCAAAAGTTGCGAATATATTCCATCATAACAGAAATATACGTGCCAAAGAACTAGTTTTGTCGAATTTTAGCTAAACATATAGTTCATTCGCTTTGCGGCTAAAGTCATTGCCCGATTACAAAAAAAAGCTGCTTCCTCCCTAAACATAGCTAGGGATGAAAAACAGCTTTTTGGTGAGTTTCATACGATCTCATTTAAAATTTTCAAAATTATGAGTTGATAGAATCACTCGTGTCGTTGACCGTCACAGTCCCCAGATATTCCTTTAGACCGTCCACAATCCCTTCCGCAATCCTTTCCTGTGTTTCTTCCGAGAACATGGCCGCTTCATCAGACAGATTGCTAAGGTAGCCGCATTCCAGCAACACGGCTGGCATTTGGGCCTTTCTCGTCACGATATGATTCGCCACCTTAATCCCGTTATCCTTAAATCCGGTAGCTGCTACAAGATGCTTATGCATCGTTGTTGCCAATCCCAGACTTTCCTGACGTGCATAGTAGGTTTCAGAACCGTTGGCTTTTCCTTTATTGGAGGCCAGCATACTGTTTCCATGGATCGAAACAAACACGCTTGCCTGCTGTTCGTTTGCTAGCTGGGGGCGTTCATCCAGCGTAGGATACGTATCTCCATCGCGGGTCATGACTACCTGAATATCAGGATCGTTTTGCAAGAGCTGCTTGACCTTTAACCCTACAGCCAGTGCAAACTCCTTTTCGTGTCTTCCAGTGATACTGCCTGCTCCAGGATCTCTGCCACCATGCCCTGGATCAATGACGACTATTTTCCGTCCGCCGCTGTTGGTTGGTGTCACAGCCTGATCAACACTGCGTTCACGCAATTGGAGTGTGATTTCACCTGTGCTGTTAGTTGAAAGCTCGTAATCACGTACCTGGTTTAAAGCAATTACAATACGGACGCCGCCCTTTTGTCCATCGGCGGGGGCAAACCTGACTTCCTGCACATCCCCGCTGTCAATATTCGTCAGCACTCGTAATCCATCGCTACGAACCGGAAATTGCTGAGAAAGCTCCGACGTCAGCGCCGCTTCTGCCAGATCCACAACAATGCGGTCAGGTCCCGTCATTTTGGTCACTTTGGGCGTTACATCTCTGTTCAATGAAATCTGTAATGCTTCATCTTGAAAGGTAATGTTTTGTACCAGTAGTGTATTTGCTTTTAGCTGTTCTGTATCCTGCTGCTTGGATGATGAGAATGCATCCTGTGTAAGCTTGTCTGATCCAGCAAGATTTGTAGTCGTCGTTGTTGGCGTAGGTGGTTTTGGTGTGCTTGTGTTCTGCACCTGCGTTTGTGATGATTTTTGGGATGTAGACTGTTTGTCTATCTGCTGAGTTGCCACTTTCTGACTGAGATTCACGGATTTATTTTTATTATTCCAATCTACCTTCAGCCCCATTTGCTCCCCGACAAAACGTAACGGAACCATGGTGGAGTTGCCACGCAGCACAGGAGGTGCATCCAAATTGACCGTTTTTCCATTCACATCAGCCGATGTACGGCCCACATACATGGACATATCCGTGCTGTTTTTTTGGATTGAGATTTTATAGGCTTGTGGTTCCCATTTAAATTGATATCCAAGCTGTTCACCAACCACTCGCAGCGGAACCATGACTTTTCCATTGACCATCTCAGGCTTGGCATCTGCGGGCGCTTCTATCCTTTTTCCATCTAAAAACAAATCTGCTCCAGCCGCATTCACATGAGAGGAGGACGGCCACAACCCAATTAGAATAGCCACCAGTATCAACCAACCATATTTCTTCATCCTCATTCCCCTAACTTAGATATGTATTTTTTGTGCTACTGCATAGGCATAGTCCCTCAGCCATTTTACATTTACCATACCATGCTGAGTCGAACCGTCAACCCCTTATTTACCAATTTATCTTATGAACATGACAAAAGCCCGCAGGCAAAAGAATTGCCAGTACGGGCTTTTTGTCCAACAAACCAGTTCACTTTATCGCTACAAACTCATACTGAGCTGGAATTATGCGCCTTGCTTCGCAGCACGCTTCTGTTCATAAGCCAGAATTTCCGACTCATGCTGGAGCGTCAGGCCAATGTCATCCAGACCTTGCAGCAAAAATTGACGGCGATGCTCATCCAGATCAAAATCAATATGCAGACCATAATCGTCGGTAACTGTTTTTGCGTCCAGGTCTACGTTCAATTGGTAGTTATCATTCTTTGCCGTGCGCTGGAACAAATCCTCTACCTGCTCCTCAGACAGCTTGATCGGCAAAATACCATTTTTAAAACAGTTATTATAAAAGATATCCGCATAAGACGGTGCGATTACGCAACGGAATCCATAATCCATGATCGCCCACGGCGCATGCTCACGTGAGGAGCCACAGCCAAAGTTGGCACGGGAGATCAGAACAGATGCCCCTGCATAGCGAGGCTTGTTCGGTTCAAATTCAGGATTTATATTTCCCGCTTCATCAAAGCGCCACTCGTAAAACAGAAACTGTCCAAACCCTGTGCGCTCAATTCGTTTCAAAAACTGCTTGGGGATAATAGCATCTGTATCTACGTTCACCCGATCCACAGGTGCTACAATCCCTTTTAAAGTTGTGAATGCTTCCATTGTAAATTCCTCCTCCGTATCCTATTGGACTACTGCTTCCTGCTTGAACTTCCAGTCACGCACATCGACAAAATGTCCATGAATCGCCGCAGCGGCTGCCATTGCCGGAGATACGAGGTGAGTCCGTCCTCCACGCCCCTGACGTCCTTCAAAGTTACGGTTCGAGGTCGACGCACAGCGCTGTCCCGGTTGAAGTACATCCGGATTCATTGCAAGGCACATACTGCATCCCGCTTCACGCCACTCAAATCCTGCTTCCTTGAAAATGACGTCCAATCCTTCTTCCTCGGCCTGAATTTTCACACGACCTGAGCCTGGTACGACGATTGCCGTTACCCTGTCGGATACCTGGTAGCCCTTGGCTACCTCGGCCGCAGCGCGCAAATCTTCAATCCGCCCGTTGGTACACGAGCCAATAAATACATAATCAATAGCAATATCTGTGATCGGTGTGCCTGGCTTCAAATCCATATATTCAAGTGCTTTTTCAGCAGCTTTGCGTTCATTCTCTGTTGGCAATTCTGCCGGAATCGGTACAGTAGCGGAAATATTTGTACCCATGCCCGGGCTAGTACCCCAGGTTACTTGCGGAATAAGAGAATCTACATCAAACTCCAGCACAACGTCAAACTCAGCGCCCTCATCTGTTACGAGTTCTTTCCACTCGGCAACCGCCTGCTCAAAAGCAGATCCTTGCGCTACATGTTCACGTCCACGCAAGTAGTTGAAGGTTGTTTCGTCCGGTGCGATCATACCGGCTCTGGCTCCGCCTTCAATGGACATGTTGCACACGGTCATGCGCTCTTCCATGCTCAATTCGCGGATAGATTCACCTGTATACTCAATAACATAACCAGTAGCGAAATCCGTGCCGTATTTGGCGATAACGCCCAAAATCATATCCTTCGCTGTCACACCCGGTTTACGGCGTCCTACAAATCGGACTTCCATCGTTTTTGCTTTGGCTTGCTGGAGACATTGGGTTGCCATGACATGCTCTACTTCGCTGGTTCCAATACCAAAAGCGAGTGCTCCGAACGCGCCATGCGTGGAAGTATGGCTGTCACCACAAACGATTGTTTTCCCCGGATGAGTCAGACCAAGCTCTGGTCCCATAACGTGAACGACACCTTGATCAATCGTATCCAGATCATACAGTGTGACACCGAAATCACGACAATTTTGAGTCAACGTATCAATCTGCTGCTTGGAAATCGGGTCCGTAATATTGTAGCGATCCTTTGTCGGCACGTTATGATCCATTGTCGCAAACGTAAGCTCTGGACGACGCACCTTGCGTCCGCTAAGACGAAGCCCCTCAAACGCCTGCGGCGAGGTCACCTCATGTACTAGATGAAGGTCAATGTACAAAATACTCGGCTTTCCCTCTTCCTGATAGATGACATGGTTATCCCAAATTTTCTCGAACATGGTCTTTTTGCTCATCATAATTCACCCCTGTGTTTTTCGAACCTAGTGTAGAGAAGGCTGTACGGCTTTCTCTTGGATGTCAACAATATACCACGGCATGCTTGATTGATCCAAGATATGATATCTATAGAAGTGATAGGTTAAGGCTATAAGGCGGGTTAAGGCAACATGGGATAGATATTGGTATAAATATGCCATGAACATTTCCCAACGAGACAGCTTTACTTCACATCTGCTTGTGTTTATTGAGGTAACAACGTGTACAAATCATAAACAGAACATATGTTCTGTTTAATAAATTTACAGATAGAAAAATATTCCTAGGTCTGATAGACTACTTGTAAAATGAGGATTTTGCAAAGTCCTGAAATATTAAAAGAGGAGATTATTATGAAGCGCCTACTTACCTTATTGTTAATTTTTGTTGTCTATTTTGGAACGATTCCAACAATTCATGCAAATCCGTCGAATTATCGTATTTTTTTGGATGGAAAGATTGTGACACTTCAATTTGCCCCTCGCATTGAAAGTAACACCCTTATGGTTCCAGTTGTCCCGTTGTTAAAAAAATTAGGCTATACAACTGCTGTAGATCCCGATATTCCTGATCGTGTAAAAATAACAAATTCGAATAATTCGATTACCTTTGTAATTGGTGCTAAAAATATGTATATCAACGGAAAAGAAATTCGTATGCCTATTAGCTCTAAATCATACAATGGAGTAACTTACCTTCCTCTGCGGGCAATTTCGCAAGCGCTCGGGAAACCATTTGGCAGTAACCCAACAGAACAGTACGCCTGGATTGGAGCTGCACCGAGTAAAAACCAAAGTATCCCCCCAGAATTGCAAGGGAAAGATTTTAGAAATGCTGTATGGGGTATGACAGTTCAGCAAATTAAAAGATCCGAGACACTGCCTCTCATCAATGCTGTCACTGAATTGGATGATTACGGCATGAGTAATATGTACTATACTTATTTGGACTACAAAGGTGAATACAACGGGTACAAAGCAGTTTACACTTATATCCTAACTGGGAAGGATAAGAACAACACTAAACTGTATGACGGCCAGATTGTATTTCCTGAAAAATTTAGTAACATGCAAAACTATATAGATCGATTCTTTAAAATTAGTTCTAAAATGCAATTGGCATACGGTACACCAGTTGAAACGGAGCGACCACGAGGAAAAGATCAGAGTAAATGGGCGGAAGACCTGTCTTTAGGTAATCTCTCATTAACCGATTACTACAATGTCGGTCGAAATTCTTATTATATTCGATTGTACAAAAGTATGCATTCTGAATATCCTCAATTAGATATTTTGGTATCCCAAAGATAATATTAGACTTTTTTCAGAGAATCAACACGACAGTGTAATTGATTTTATCGAGTGCTTTGAAGATCGCTATAAGCTCTGCCGGCCCTTTAAGGTCAGCAGAGCTTTTTACTATTTCACTATGAACCCTACTTTTGTCCCATCAGCTTACTATCTAACTGACGACTTACCCGTGGTCCAGCTCCCTGGTTATTATCACAGTATCTAACATATTTAAAATCACCCAGCTATATTCATCGACAATTCCACTTCCTATTCCCCAATACCCCGTATTTGACAAAAACATTACTCTATACACGATGATGTTAACCTCTGGGTTCGTAGATCATATTGTCAACAGATTCGGCCGATTTTTGATGCACTGCGTAGTAAAAAAATCGCTTGACTTGGAGTTAACTCCAAATGCAATAATATCGGATGTAAATAGGTGGAGGGTAATCAGAGTAAACTGCATTTGAATGAAACAATATCTAGGAAAGCGAGGAACAAACAAATGGAATATGTGAAACTTGGAAATACCGGCTTGGATGTATCTCGGCTTTGTCTTGGCTGTATGGGCTTTGGTGTTGCAGAGCGGTGGATTCATCCATGGATACTTGATGAAGAACGCAGTCGTCCAATTATAAAAAAAGCCCTGGAGCTTGGTATCAATTTTTTTGATACTGCGAATGTATATTCAGACGGAACAAGCGAGGAAATTGTTGGGCGGGCTTTAAAGGATTATGCGAATCGAGATGAAATTGTCCTCGCGACGAAGGTTCATTTCCGTATGCATCAAGGTCCCAACGGTGCGGGACTTTCCCGAAAGGCAATCATGAGTGAAATAGATAAGAGCCTTAAGAGACTGGGAACAGATTATGTGGATCTGTACCAAATTCACCGCTGGGATTATAATACTCCCATCGAAGAGACAATGGAAGCATTACATGATGTGGTGAAGGCCGGGAAGGCAAGATATATTGGTGCTTCTGCCATGTACGCATGGCAGTTTCTGAAAGCGTTACATGTAGCTGAGAAAAATGGATGGACCCGGTTTGTATCGATGCAGAATCATTTAAACCTCTTATATCGTGAAGAAGAGAGGGAGATGCTGCCGCTTTGTAAGGAAGAAAAAATCGGTGTGGTTCCATACAGCCCTCTTGCAGGAGGAAGATTGACGCGTAATGCGCAGGAAACAACACATCGTTCCGAAACCGATCAAGTTGCGAAATCTAAATATGATGCGACTGCACATACCGATCGATTGATCGTGGATCAGGTTGCGGCAATCGCAGAACAACGTGGAGTTCCCCGTGTCCAAATTGCACTTGCCTGGTTGCTGCAGAAAGAACCAGTAACAGCTCCCATTATCGGTGCTACGAAAACGTCTCATCTCGAAGAAGCGATAGCTGCGCTCTCGATTACGTTAACACCTGAAGAAATTGCGTTGCTGGAAGATCCATATGTTCCTCATCCGGTAATTGGCGCTCAGTAAATTTTGATGCGATGACCGTTTTGATATAAGAAACGACAAGGACGCCCTATCCATTTACTTGGGGCGTTCTTGTGCGAAAATCGGGAGGTGAAATCTGCATGTTGATAGCAGAAGTAAGTAAAAAATTTGATCTATCACAGGATACACTCCGCTATTATGAACGCATCGGACTTATTCCACGTGTGAACCGCAATAAAAGCGGAATCAGGGATTATACGGAAGAAGACTGCAGGTGGGTTGAATACATCAAATGTATGCGAGCCGTAGGTCTTCCAGTTGAAATTTTGATTGAGTATGTTGGGTTGTTTCAACAGGGTGATGAAACCATGGATGCTAGAAAAGAACTCCTAATCAAGCAACGTAAGCAGCTCAAAACAAGAATGGAAGACATGAAGAACGTGTTGGAACGCATGGATTATAAAATTGCAAGATATGAACAGACAATAGTTGAAAAAGAAAAAACACTAAATAGACCGCAAAATTAGTCTTTTGAATGACCATGTGAAAATCATTCCATAAGTCAGGTCTGTCTACAGTAGTAATATTGGCGTCTGGTTCAGTAAAGAAACTTGTACCTATAGTAAGGATTAGGATCATCGAGTTGGGTAATTACTTATACAAAGGAGTGAAAAATCAATGATTAGTAAAGTCGGTCAAATTATGTTGTATGTAAATAACCAAGATGAGTCACTGGATTTTTGGACAGGAAAAGTAGGATTTAATGTAATTTCTGAAGAAAATAATGGTCAAGGAATGAGATGGATTGAAATTGCTCCTGAAAAGGGTGCAGAAACAAGTATCATTCTCCATAATAAGGAATTCGTTGCTAAAATGTCACCTGAATTAAATCTCGGTACACCTTCTTTAATGTTTTTTTCGGAAAATCTCGATCAGTTACATGGCGACTTATCCAATAAAAATGTCAAAGTCGGAGAAATTGTAAATATGCCTTCAGGCAGAGTATTTAACTTTGCAGATAATGAAGAAAATTACTTTGCTGTAATGGAAAAAAAGTAAATTACGATAAAAATGGGATAACGATCAATCATCCCCCTTTATAAAAGAGTAAAAGCCCTCCGTTTAAGAGGGCTTTTTCATATATGCTGGCCGCAAACTAAAATCATTCGATTGACCTCACTAACCGCCAATCTGGTCCACTCCAACCTCATCTATGTAAAATTCTGGCTCAGTGTAATTAATTTCACATCTTTCCGGGTCAACCTGTTCTACCATAGAAGGGTGATACGCCGTGCTAGGCAGACCATCTTGGGCGGGACGGGTGCGTTCTGCTGCAAATCAGCTACACAGGCTGTCTGGCATGTGCGGCAAGCACGCTTTTATTTTGATTCGAAGCGGAGTTGTCCAGATGTTGAATACCGAATGGGAATACCGTGAGCGCATCAGAAAGCTGGCCGTCTGTATTGTCAAGCATTACCGGGGAAAAGGACCGGACAACGTCAAGGTCTCACTGGAGTCGCCGCTCCGGATTACGGTAGAAATTCGAGGAACCTTGTCCAACCTGTCTGAAATTCTCGTTCATGAAGGGGCCGAGGACAAGGTCAGGGAATATTGGAGCGTTCTTCGTCCTTATCTGGAAAAGGAGTTTATGAGCGAAGCGGAAAAAACACTCGGCAGTCCCTTCACTTACACCTGGGAGGTCTGCCCCTCCGTCCATGGAGACGGACAAATTATCATTACTCTTGAACTACAACACATACACCGGTTGGATTAGTGGGAAGGAGCTTGTCTCCTCGCTCGCGGATAAGCCAGTACAGGATGCAGCGTAAAGCGGCATTTTTGTATTGGCTTTTTTTATGTTACGAGTTTCATCTATTTCATATAAAAAGAGGTGCTGCACACATGGCAGACAAGGTATTGACCGTATGTCCCTACTGCGGAAGCGGTTGCCAGCTTCATTTGCTGGTAGACAAGGGACAGGTAATTGGCGCAGAGCCGGCTGGTGGTCGTACAAATGAAGGAACACTGTGTCTGAAAGGACACTATGGATGGGATTTTCTGAATGACCCACAAATTCTGACTGCACGCTTGCGCAAGCCCCTGATTCGCAAAAATGGGGTTATGGAGGAAGTAGAATGGGAAGAAGCCATCCAGTATACCGCTGAACGCCTTTTAGCAATCAAGGAAAAATACGGACCCGATTCCATTATGGGAACAGGCTCCGCACGCGGTCCGGGAAACGAGGCCAACTATGTCATGCAAAAGTTCATGCGGGCAGTCATTGGCACGAACAATATTGACCATTGCGCTCGTGTATGCCATGGCCCTTCTGTGGCTGGTTTGACATACTCACTCGGGGACGGGGCCATGTCCAACTCAATTCCTGAAATTGAACACTCTGATCTTATTTTCGTGTTTGGGTATAATGCACCCGAAACACATCCGATCGTCGCAAGACGCATTGTAGCTGCCAAGCAAAGAGGTGCCAAAATTATTGTATGCGATCCGCGCATGACTGAAACTGGACGCATTTCAGATATGTGGCTACCTCTAAAAGGCGGTTCGAACATGGCTTTGGTGAATGCTTTTGGTCATGTGCTTGTACATGAAGGACTGTACGACAAACGATATGTGGAAGCAAACACAGAAGGCTTTGCCGAATACGTAGAAAGCATTAAAAAATATACGCCCGAATATGCAGAAGGCATTACGGGGGTCAAGGCGGCTGACATTCGAGCAGCTATGAGGGAATATGCAAAGGCCCCTACCGCTACAATTCTGTATGGAATGGGCGTATGTCAATTTTCACAGGCCGTTGACGTGGTAAAGGGACTCGCCTCTCTTGCACTGTTGACCGGAAATCTGGGCAAGCCGAATGTGGGGATTGGGCCTGTGCGGGGGCAAAACAATGTCCAGGGCTCCTGCGACATGGGCGCATTGCCGAATGTATATCCTGGTTATCAGGATGTAACGGATAGCGCGGTTCGCAAAAAGTTTGAAAAAGCATACGGTGTTGAGCTGCCGCGTAAAAAAGGATATCCCCTTACGGAGGTGCCACACCTCGTCCTGAAGGAGAACAAACTGAAAGCTTATTATATTTTCGGCGAGGACCCTGTACAAAGTGATCCGAACGCCGCCGAGTTACGTGAAGCGCTAGACCAATTGGAATTTGTCGTGGTGCAGGATATTTTCATGAATAAAACGGCGCTGCACGCCGATGTCATCCTCCCTTCTACCTCCTGGGGCGAGCATGATGGTGTGTATTCCTCGGCAGACCGCGGCTTTCAGCGCATTCGCAAAGCGGTCGAGCCGCAAGGTGACGTAAAGCCGGACTGGGCCATTATTAGCGAGGTTGCTACCGCTATGGGCTACCCTATGTCCTATGCAAACACAGAGGAAATTTGGGATGAAATGCGAAGCCTCTGCCCGTTATTCGCTGGTGCAAGCTACCAAAAAATGGAAGATCAAGGCGGCGTGCAATGGCCCTGCCCTACAGAGGATCACCCAGGTACACCGTATTTGTACAAAGGGAATCAATTTTCTACACCTAGTGGCAAAGGCCGATTATTCGCCTGCGAATGGCGTCCACCGCAAGAACAGCCGGATGAGAAATTCCCGCTTGTCTTATCTACAGTACGTGAGGTAGGCCATTACTCCGTGCGTACCATGACTGGCAATTGCCGTGCGCTACGCCAACTGTCTGATGAGCCTGGCTTTATTCAGATTAGCCCGGAAGACGGAGCAGATCTGAACATTCTGGATGGCGAGATTGTTGCCATATCCTCCCGTCGGGGACGCATCATGGCACGGGCACAAATCAGTGACCGTGTGCAACAAGGTGCGACCTACATGACCTATCACTGGTGGGTTGGAGCATGTAACGAGCTGACCGCCGATTTTCTTGATCCGGTGTCCAAAACACCGGAATTAAAATACTGCGCCATCCGGCTGGAACGGATCGCCGACCAAGCGCAGGCCGAACGTGATGTACATGAATCTTACCAACGGATTCGTAAACAGATGAACGTCCAGGAAGCCGTTTTAGCTGATAGGGTGACGAGATGAGCGGCACGCGGAACATGCTGCACAGTTCGGCAAATACCCGGTCAGCTTTGACGAGTAGAATGGGAGCAGCCAGTAGAACAAACGCTGTCGCTTCTTCCTTTGTAGTCGCAGATGCCAGACACTGCATCGGCTGCAAAGCGTGCGAGCTGGCCTGCTTTGCCGTCCACGGACAGAGTAACAACGTGGGCGCTTCTATTGGTACTGTCAACGTGCCGGTAGTGCCCAAGGTGTATGTGGTGCGTAGCGGAAGCACATATGTGCCTGTGCAATGCCGGCATTGTGAGAATGCACCCTGCGCACATGCCTGTCCGGTTCAGGCCATTCGGCAGGAGAACGGTGTGGTCATGATTGATGAGGAACTGTGCATCGGCTGTACCTCTTGTGTATTGGCCTGTCCCTTCGGGGCCATTGAGGTATCTACCGTCTACCGGGAAGGACGAGTCATGACGCAACCCGGCTTGACCGACCGTGCCGCTCACAAGGCTCTCCCCCGGACCGCGGCGGGCAAATGCGACCTCTGCGCAGACACAAACGGAGGACAGCCTGCATGTGTAGAAGCCTGTCCAAACGATGTCCTACGGCTGGCTATAGTCGAGTCCGATCCGCTTCCCGAGCGTCGGCGGGAAGTCTTCTTCCCTCGCCTGTAAGGCCAAAATCAGCCGCAGAAAGGTAGAAATAAGATGTCCATAACAACTAACAATGCCTCTTCGGCTCCTTGTATGGAGACGACAGATTGCACCAACCCCATTATTCATATTGACCCCAGTATGTGTACCGGGTGTAGACGCTGTGCAGGGGTTTGTCCGGTAGATGCCATAGAAGGACAGCCCGGAGAGCCGCAAACCGTGAATGCAGACCGTTGCGTGATCTGTGGCCAGTGTGTACAAATATGCAGCGTATACGCATCCGATTGGGCAGATTCATCTCCACAGGAAGCCGCAAGCAGACGTCAGGAGCGTATGCGTGAGCGCGATATGCCTGCTGACATCGGAGAACCGCTATTCGCTGCCTATTATAGCGGTAGCCTGAATAAGGTGACCGACATGATGACGAAACCGGGACAGTTTCGAATCGTCCAATGTGCTCCAGCCATTCGCGTTTCAATCGCGGAGGAATTTGGTATGCCATTTGGCACGCTCACGCCAGGTAAAATGGCCGCAGCTCTGCGCCGTCTGGGCTTTGACCGGGTATATGACACCAACTTTGGAGCTGATGTCACCATTATGGAGGAAGGTACCGAACTGATTCGTCGTGTAACCGAAGGTGGGCCGCTACCGATGTTTACCTCCTGTTGTCCGGCATGGGTTCGGTTTGCCGAAATTGAATATCCCGATCTGTTGGACCATCTATCCAGTTGCAAATCCCCAATGCAAATGCTAGGCTCGCTGGTCAAAACCTATGGTGCACAACTGGACGAGGTGGAACCTGCGAACATTTATAGCGTTGCGATCATGCCTTGTACCTGCAAGCAATTCGAATGTGATCGTCCTGAAATGGAATCCGACGGGTACCGTGACGTGGATGAGGTACTGACAACGCGTGAACTGGCATACTGGATCAAGAAAAGCGGCATTGATTTTATGAATCTGCCAGATGAAGAATTCGATTCACCGCTAGGACGTTATTCAGGAGCAGGGTCCATTTTTGGTGTAACCGGAGGCGTTATGGAAGCCGCCATCCGTACAGGTTATGAGCTGCTGACGAATGAAAAGCTACCGAAACTCCAACTGGATTTTGTTCGCGGTGAGGAAGGCATTCGAGTCGCGGAGGTTCAGGTGGGCGAGCTACAACTTAAGGTAGCGGTGGTCGCGGGGCTACAACATGCCTATGGGCTGCTGGATCGTGTGCAGGCAGGCGAATGTGATTATCATTTTATTGAGGTAATGGGCTGTCCTGCCGGATGTATTAGCGGAGGCGGTCAACCCAAGCTCATGCTGGAAAAACACCGGATTGAAGCTTACCGTGCACGCAAATCCTCTATTTATGGACATGATGCGGGGCTTCAGGTGCGAAAATCGCATGAAAATCCTCACATTATTAAGCTGTACGATGAATTTTTAGGTGAGCCGCTTGGTCATGTATCGCATCATCTGCTGCACACGACCTTCCAAAAGCGCGGACCAGGCAAGCAAAGCCGTAGCTGTGATGCTCCCGCTAAAGAGAATACAGGTAACTCCATTCATTAGCACGTTAAGTTAAAAGGGTGAACCATGGCGGCATCCTGCCTCTCCATGCTTAATAAGAGGCTACTGAGTCTTATCCGTGTTCATCCTGTGCTCATCATGTTCTGAACCAACAAAAACTGCATTTTAAAACTTTTTTTGATACGGTATCCATTGTATTTTGTCGTTAGTTAGAAAGGAGTCGAGTTGTATGAACCGTTTTGTTTTAGCTGATCCCGATCAGTGTATCGGTTGTCGTACCTGTGAAATCGCATGTGTCATCGCACATTCAGCAGGTAACCCTTTTATCTCGCCAGATGACGAATTTCATTTTCACCCACGTCTGAAGGTTATTAAATCCATTGGAGTCACTGCCCCTGTCCAATGCCGTCACTGTGAGGATGCTCCTTGTGCCAACGCTTGCCCGAACGGCTCCATTACAAACGCGGACGGCTGTATTCTCATTAACAGCGAGAGCTGTATCGGTTGTAAAACCTGTATGATCGCCTGCCCTTACGGCGCCATTACCATGGTACCCGAATATCGGGACGGGCGAGCTGTAGTTCAGGACGGACTGTACACCAATGTGTCAGGGCGTTTGCAGCCCAAGGAACGCATGATTGCCAGCAAATGTGATCTGTGTGAAGGCATAGAGGGTGGTCCCGCCTGCATTGGAAAATGCCCAACACGTGCCCTCAAGCTGGTTGAGCCAGATCTGATTCACGCCCGTGTTGAGGAAAAGCGAGCTGCGAGCGCACGCCAGTTACTGCATATGACGCGCATTCCGGCAACGGGTCTCTGACATGACTGAAGCCCTTCCCCTGCAAAAGGATACGCGGACCGAGCGGGATGCGCTAGGGGAAATGGAGATTCCCGCCAATGCCTATTACGGCATTCATACCGCACGTGCGATGAACAACTTTGCGGTCAGCGGCAGACCTGTGAACCGGAAGCTGATTCACGCTCTCGTGCTGGTAAAAAAGGCAGCCGCTCAAGTGAACTGTGAGCAGAAACGGCTCCCTCCCCACCGGGCGGCTGCAATGATAGACGCCTGCGATGAATTGCTCGCCGGACGGCATCTGGATATGTTTACAGTCGATGCCCTGCAGGGCGGTGCAGGCACCAGCACCAACATGAACGTCAATGAGGTCATTGCTAATTTGGCGATTATGCGGCTTGGTGGAAAACCCGGACAGTACGAGCTGGTACATCCGTTGGATGATGTGAACTGCTGCCAGTCCACGAACGATGTTTATCCCACAGCATTACGAATTGCAGCCATTCGACTGCTTCGCCCCTTATGCGATGCGATGGCTTCGTTACAGGAGTCTTTACAGCACAAAGAATCGGAATATGCCGATCTGCTCAAGCTAGGTCGCACACAGCTAATGGGTGCCCTGCCCATGATGGCGGGGCAAGGCTTTGGCGCTTATGCAAAGGCTGTGGCACGTGACCGCTGGCGTCTTTACAAAGCCGAGGAACGGCTGCGGGAAATCCCTATTGGTGGTACGGCGATTGGCACAGGCATGAATGCGCCTCGCGCTTACAGCTATCGGATGGTCGAGAAGCTGGCGGACGAGACTGGCTTTGGGCTATCCCGAAGTGACCACCCGATGGACCCGATTCAGAATATGGATGTCTTTGTGGAGGTATCCGGTCTGCTCAAAGCCGCCGCTGTGAACCTGTTCAAAATATCAGGCGATTTTCGCCTGCTGGCCTCCGGTCCTCTCGGCGGTATTGGCGAGTTCACTCTGCCTCCAGTTCAGGCCGGATCATCCATTATGCCCGGCAAGGTTAACCCGGTGATGGCTGAACTGGCCGGACTAACGGCGTTGCGCGTGATAGCCGAAGATGCAGCGATTACGATGGCGGCTGCCTCCGGGCAGCTAGAGCTGAACGCGTTCCTGCCGCTGATTGCCGAATCGCTGCTGGAATCGCTACATATTCTGGACGGTTCGGTTCGGCTGTTCGAGGAACGATGTGTGCGCGGTCTGATCGTAAGCGAGGAACGCTGTTCAGATAACCTGCGTAACTCCGCTGTGATGGCTTCTGCGCTGGTCGCGGAGCTTGGCTATGATGAAGCTGCCTCCATCGCCTCAGCAGCCATTGCCGAGGGCCACGCACCGGAGGATATTGCCGAAGAACGCGGTCTGCTGACACGCTCGCGCATTGAGCAATTGTGTCATCCCTATACAGTAACTAAGCCCGGAATTCCAGGGCAGGAAGAAGGAATTCACGTTGGGAATGAATGATACCCCCCGTAGCAGCCGACCGCACATCGCCCTGCTCGGTCGCCGCAACGCTGGCAAATCCAGCATTTTGAACACCCTGACCGGCCAGCCCGCCGCCGTGGTATCTCCCGTAGGAGGAACGACCACGGACCCGGTTTTCAAGCCGATGGAGCTGCTCCCTGCTGGCCCCATTGTTCTGGTGGATACCGCCGGACTGGACGATGAGGGTGAGATCGGAGCGCTGCGCCGCAACAAAACGCTAGAAATATTAAATAGCACGGATCTGGCGCTGCTAGTCATCGATGCTGCTGTTGGGGTTAGCGCATTTGAACATGGGCTACTCGAAAAGCTGTATGCCAAGAAGATTCCCGTCATTGGTGTATTAAACAAGACGGACATCTTGGCAGAGGCAGAGAAAATGACCGCAACCCTAAAGGCTGAACTGGATTTACCCCTCATTCCTTTCAGTGCCTCTAAGCTATGGGGAGACGCGGAACTGAAAAAAGCCATCATTGATGCCCTTCCCCAAAATGAGGATCGTTTCCGTATCGTTGGTGACCTGCTGTCACCCGGCGATTTTGTCGTGCTGGTCGTTCCGATCGATAAAGCTGCGCCCAAAGGCCGGCTGATTCTGCCACAGCAGCAAACGATCCGTGATACGTTGGAGAGCGACGCCATCGCCGTAGTGACCAAAGAGCATGAGCTACGACTAACGCTGGAGCAATTGGGACGCAAGCCTCGCTTGGTCATTACCGATTCACAGGCTTTTATGAAGGTAGCAGCAGACACTCCCAAGGATGTGCCCCTGACTTCCTTTTCCATCCTGTTCGCCCGTCATAAAGGTGACCTTGACGAACTCGTACGAGGTGCAAGAGCCATTGACCGTCTCAAGGATGGTGACCGCGTACTCATTGCTGAAGCCTGCACGCACCAATGTCAGTCTGACGATATCGGTCGTGTGAAAATCCCCCGTTGGCTCCGTCAAACGATAGGCAAACGTCTCATCATCGAGCACGCATCCGGTTCCAGCTTTCCTGCCGATCTGAGCGAATATGCGCTGGTTATTCACTGCGGGGCCTGCATGCTCAATCGACGTACCATGCTGCACCGGATGGCAGAAACGGAAGCCGCCGGGGTACCCATTGTGAACTATGGTATTTTCATCGCCTATGTTCAGGGAGTCTTCCCCCGTGCCATCGAATGCTTCCCATCCGCTATGCTGGCATGGGAGCAAGCCGTTGGTGCTGGCAACCATTCCTGAATGAGACGAATCATTGAAGCAACAAATTCCGCCCCATACACGCAAAAGCAGCCGCGCTGATTCTCACGCGGCTGCTTTTTATTTGCCCAATTCCAAAGAGAAGGTCGATATTCTAAAAATACAAATCCCGCTCGCCCGCTTCTAAGCGTTCCAGCTTATCAAGTGTCAAACGGCGTGCCGACTCACGCGGGATACGCTCCAAATTATCACGCAGGGCTTCAGCTCCCAGCTCACGTGCCTCTTCATCTCCATAATCCAACAGAAATTCCTGAAAAGTCAGCAGCGAATTCGGCTGGCATACATTGTGAATCTGCCCTGATTTAGCAAGCTCCATGAACCGATCTCCGGTTCTTCCTTCGCGATAGCAGGCTGTGCAATAGCTTGGCATATATCCGCCACGACACAGACTTTTGATGATTTCCATCGGCGAACGATGATCCCCGACCTCGAACTGAGGTTTATCTTCCGTATCCTGTTTTGCATATGCCCCTACACCCGTAGCTGAACCTGCACTAATTTGTGACACACCCAGACCAATAACACGGTCTCTGTATTCCGGTTCTTCACGTGTAGACAAAATCATACCTGCATAAGGAACAGCCAGCCGGAGAACGGACACAATTTTCATAAAATCCTCGTCGTCGACCAAATACGGATAGCGATCCAGATCCACATTTTCAGCCGGACGTAACCGTGGAACCGAAACCGTGTGAGGACCACAGCCAAACACTTCCTCCAGATGCTCAGCATGCTTAAGCATAGCTATCGTCTCATAACGAAAATCGTATAAACCATACAACACACCAATACCCACATCGTCTATCCCTGCTCGCATAGCGCGGTCCATGGCAGTCGTGTGCCAGTCATAATTCCGTTTTGGCCCTTGAAGATGATATTTGCGGTAGCTTTCGCGATGATACGTTTCCTGGAACAAAATATACGTACCAATTCCTACCTCTGCCAGCTTCCGATAGTCTTCTTCGGTTGTGGAAGCAATATTGACGTTGATTCGGCGTATGCTGCCATTGTCCACTTTAACCTCATAGATCTGACGCAGACAATCGACGATATAATCAATCGGACAATTGAGCGGATCCTCCCCCGCTTCCAGTACGAGGCGCTTATGCCCCAACTCCTGAAGCACTCTGACCTCCTCGACCAGTTCCTCCGGCGTCAAACGGCTGCGGGTAAAGCTGTCATTGGTATGCTTATAGCCACAGTATTCGCAGTTATTGACGCAGTGGTTACTTACGTATAGGGGAGCAAACAGCACAATCCGATTGCCGTAAATCTGCTCTTTCACCGCCCGTGAGGATCTAAACATTTCTTCCAGTAGTTCAGGATCATCCACATGCAAAAGAGCCGCCGCTTCAGTTGCACTCAACCCCCGGCAAGCTCTTCCCTTCTCCAAAATGTCTAAAATACGGTTGCGATCTGTTGCTTCCTGCTTTCCCTGCTCCACCGCTGCCATAATCTCTGCCTCATTAATGAAATCCGCCGACACTTTCTCCCGTACTTCACTCACGTAGATCCATCTCCCTTATTATGGTGAGGATTTCGCAAAATCCTTATGGTTAACTATGTTTCTTTTATTGACTCATGAGCTGTCGTTGTACCCTCAGACTATCGCCACGCCCCATATCGACTTCAAACCCCGCTCCACGGATACGCAGCTCCAGACAATGTCTGCATTGGGCAGATTCATCGCCCAAACATATTTTATTTTCATAAATGGCATACTTCGGCCTCACCGCGAGTGGTGACAAATTGGGCATAACTACATTCGCCCCTGCCTGAAGCGCCTTCTCCCGGCCTTGGGGATGAATCGTTCCCATCGCCGTGGATGCTGGAATTAGCGCGTCTGGGACGACCAACCGGGACAACGAAACGATATCCAGTGCCTTTTCCATGCTTCCCTGACCGGCATCCCGGAGCGGCGTGTTGCTATGCGGTAAAAACGGACCAATCCCGATCATATCCGGCGATAGACTGTGCAAATAGACCAAATCGTCTGCCAAATCACTGTTCGTTTGTCCGGGCAACCCCACCATACATCCAGCCCCGATCTGAAATCCGATTCGCTGCAACGCGAGGAGTCGACTGCGCCTGCTTTCTATCGTCATCGTCGGATGCAGCTTGGCGTACAAATGCGGTGAAGCTGTCTCATGCCGTAGCAAAAAGCGGTCCGCCCCCGCCTCGTATAGTAGCTCATAGGTTTCATCATCCCGTTCACCAATAGACAATGTAACCGCCACATCGGTAAAACGGCTTTTGATCTCCCGAATCAGCTTCGCCAGCCGTGCTGCCGTGAACCAGTAATCTTCGCCGCTTTGCAGTACAAAGGTCCGATATCCCAGCTCATACCCCTCCGCGCAACAGGCCAAAATTTCTTCCGGTCGCAAACGATAGCGATCCGCCTGTTTATTCGAGGCACGTAGCCCGCAATACATGCAGTCCTGACGACATATGCTGGAGAATTCAATTAATCCACGTAAAAAAACACCTTTGCCGTAACGCTCCATTTTGATGCGAGCTGCCAATTTTCGTAACTGTGCCCGCACCGTTGGTTCTTCCTCCAGACGTGCCAGCAGCTCCGTCATTTCCGTATGCGTCCATTCCTTGCCTTCAGCCAGACGCAGTAATAATTCGTCCGTGACTCATCCCTTCTTCCCTTGTCCCTCTGGACTCCACGTCGTCAGCAGCTTGTACCGTACATGTATTATTCTAGCAACATCGGTGGGAATAGAACGTGACTTGCTTCACAAAAAATCCCATTTTCTGAATGTAAACTCCAGCATCTGCCGCAAAAAATACATATTTACCGCAACAAAAAAGCTGTCTCCTCCTCTATGGAAGAAACAGCTCTAATCATGTTTATTATTGAATCAAATCAACCGCCTGCTGTGGTACAAAGTAATCAACGCCGTTATATACGACAACACCGTTCAGTGCTGTATTTTTACCATTCAACGTGGCGATATTTTTGTATACCGGAAGCTCCAGCTTGTTGCTGCCCTTCGTCACTGTAATCACCTTCGTGTCCGCAGTGAACTTGGCACCTTTTGCTTCAAAAGCAGTTTTTGCAGGAACAAACAATTGCTTGCTCACGGTATCCAAATCCAGTCCGAGCACACGTGTCATGTATTTATTGACATCCGTGTTGTCGATCACGCCTGATGGACGATCTCCGTTCGGCGCATACGTGTACAGTACAACATCACCACCCGTATGACCTCCTGTAGTCCAGCCAATATTTGCGCGTTTGCTAATGATCGGTCCGACCGCATAGTTCATGCTGCCTTCTTTGGCATCTTTGATCGTTTTTACTTCTTCATCTGTCAGATCCGTAATGCCAAAATACGTGGACAGCACTTCTTTTATGTTGCTGCGATCTGCATTCAGCTTGGCTTCCAAGCCTTCACTTGTCAGCTTCGCTTTTTTCAGCGGATCAATAAAAGAAGCTAATGGCGTTTTGTCATAATTGCCTGTTGTATTGCTGCTGCCAATCGTCAATCCACCGTTTCCGTGATCTGTTACTGCTACAACAATGGTATTTTGGTTTTGCTTGGCGTAGTCCAAAGCGACCTTCACAGCATCGTCAAACGAAAGCACGTCACTCCCCGTTATAGGCTTGCTGCATGCTGAGTGCATCATAATTTTTACGATCAGGGTAGTGGGCGGTAAAATCGGCCGGAGTGGCATGCATAATCTCCGAGGTAGCAATAATCCCAGTCGATTTCCCTGCCAGCTTGGAAGCCTCTAGAATGGAAGCTACGGGCTTTTTGGCGTCACCCGCTGCAATCGCTTGTTGTCCAGGCATGGTCGCTTCGTCCGGAAGGACGCCTACATAGCCCGTGTGCGATTTGTGTCCTGTGGCAAAAGCAGTACCCGCCGGAGCGGAATCCGCAATCGGAGCATCCGCAGAATGCGTGCGCACCATGCCACTTGCCATGCTGTCTAACGTTAAGGAAGAACCTTTATACCATCTAGCCAGTGCAGTGGCATCATTAGCCATACCGTCCGGAATGAGAATAATTACATTTTTAATCGACGTGTCCTTTTCGACTGCCATCGCCGTTCCGCTGCTTACTGCTAACATCATAGTCGCCGCTACAAGTACAGCCACCGATTTTTTCGTATGTATCCCCCCAACATTTTAACATTCAATTTCCTCCCAGAAACTTTATTGTGCAACCAGAACTAAGATTAATCATATTTTGTCAGGAAAATGTTAAGGGAATTGTCTAACTATATTAAAGATGCTCTCTGGAGTATTGGTCTCACTCAAATTGCCCCTGTAATTACCGATACGATACTTTCACGCAGTGCTTTGGCGTTTTGTGACTTGTATGGATCAGCATTAAAAAGGATTGTATCTGCAGTGTAGTTCTCTTTTATACGTCCCAATCTGTCCCCATATCCCAAAATTTCAGCGGCGAACTCCGTGGCAGCCTGCCAGGCCTCTTTTCGAGTTAATCCACAGTCTATGAGTGTGTCTAATTCCTCGAGGTTGCGTCCATGTAACGAAGGTGTGGCAAAATCTGTACCGAACGCAATTCGTACGCCTGCTCTTTTGGCATAGCTAACGGCTTTAGGGTGGGCTTCGGCGGCGCGGGCGGCGCGATCACAAATTTCCCTGTCAAGTGAAAGAACTCCAGACGGGTCCGCAGCAATACGATAAATGGAAGCAGTAGGCACAAAGGCTGTCCTTGATTGCGCAAGCCGGTTGGCCTGAGCCTCGGTCAAATACATTCCATGCTCTATAGATTCCACACCAGCGGCAATAGACCAGTCTACAGTAGGTCCGCCCCAGGTATGAACCATGACTTTCAGGTTGCGTGCATGGGCGCTGCGAACAATAAAAAAGAATTCTTCCTCAGAAAAAATCGGGTTCAGCACTGTATCTGGCGACGCCCCTAGCCCCCCCGTTGCAAGAATCTTAATCCAGCTTGCCCCGGAATTCTTAATTTCTGTTACCCGCCGTTCCAAATGCTTAAGACCTCGTGCATCTCCGACTCCAAGCATATCACCACAGGTGTAAACTCTTAAAGGCTGGCTGTAATGCTGACTGATATGCTGAACAGTGCTTGGCAAAAGCCCGCCTGCATCACGCACTGAAGTCACACCAGCCCGGAGAGTGGCCTCAAAGGCTTGCGCCTGCAACACTTCGATCTCCAGTTCATCGCGCTTCTCCTGGTCAGAATGATCAAAATCCGTCCATGCCAAATGGGTATGAAGGTCAATTACGCCGGGGCTGATCCATAAATCGCCATCTGGACTATTTTGTTGCGCGTACGGAGATACGGACTCTGCAATGGACGAAAAACGACCATTGCTGATCGTAATATCGAATCGTTTCCCATCAATCCCCGCCACAAATATATTATGATATGTTAGCTCTTTTTGAATGTTATTTCCCATCTTTATTCCCCCAGATTGACCTTTGGGCCGCCAGCGCAAGATCAGGATCTTGATGCATAAGCTCTGCAAGCGTCAGGATGGCTTCTTCAACGCTTTGCTGATTTGCCTTCGCTCCAAAATGGTTAATACGTAAGAGTTTATGATGCAATTCTCCGTCTCCGGGTGCGACAATGCCTATGGGCTGTTCGATATTGAAATGGCCGCCTTGAGGAATCCGAACCGTTGTAGTCAACGTTGAGTAGCTGTCTTTGTTCCGCTGCCACGGTTCAAGGCCCAAGGCTGTAATGCCAGCAATTGCAGCGGACGTAGTTAAACGATGACGGCGGTTGACCGCTTCCAGACCTTCTTCTTCAATAAGCTTTAAGGCCTCTATAAGCGCCCGGGCTTCCAAAACAGGGATGTTGGGAGGAACCCGTAAGGGAGTCGCACTATCATGAGGACGCTTTAGGTCAAGCAAAGACAGAATGGAATTGCGCGGCGCATTTTCGTTGGAGGCCAGAAACTCCCAGCCACGGGGAGAAATCCCCACAGCGCTGATCCCGTTAGGCCCGGATAGTGCTTTTTGCGCGCCCACAGCTACAAAATCAATTCCCCACTCGTCCATAAGCACCGGTTCGCCCCCGATTGCCGACACTGAATCTATCACGGTTATGAGGTTTGACCGGCGCGCAAGCTCCAATATTTCCCTTGTTGGATTGGAGCCTCCTGTGACTACTTCTGCCTGCACGAAAGAAAGCACGCATGGGTTATATCGTTCAATCGCTTCGGCGACTTCATCTACGGTTACCACTTCATCAAAAGATGTTTTGAGTTCGATGACTTCTGCTCCGCCACGCGCAAGCCAGTTACCAAAAATCGTTCCATAGGGACCTGTCACAATGTTTAGAATTGTACGGTTGGGCGCAGCTATGCCTGCTGCTATGGCTTCAATTCCCAGGATCGCCTCGCCCGGTATGATTACCGGGGATTCTTGGGTGGACAGGAGTTTGGAGAGCAAGTTAGTTAGCGTATCAAACTCCGATATTGTAAGAGGCACAAATCCTTTATTATTTTGACTCATAAATACCTCCTGCAGAATTGGATATTGGCATCTTGGGTACAGCGGACAAAAGCTCACGGCTATAGGGCGTTTCAGGATGAGAAAAGAATTTCTCCTTAGGGCTGATCTCAACCAGCTTTCCCTGCCGCATTACAGCAACAATATCGCTTATCGCATTGATAACACCCAGGTCATGAGAGATAAAAAGCATCGTAAGATTAAGCTCCGATTTGAGCGTGTTCAAGAGTTCCAGCATACTCCGTTGTACCGAAACATCCAGTGCGCTCGTTGGTTCATCTGCGATAAGTATGCTTGGCTCAACGCTTAATGCGCGTGCAATCGCTATCCGCTGACGTTGACCACCGGAAAATTCGTGAGGGAATCTGCCAAGGGCTCTTTCATCGATGTGAACACGTGTAAGAAGTTCCCTACATCTCTTGTCCACTTGAGCGCGGTCAACAATCTTGTGAAAAAGCAAGGCTTCGGCAAGGATTTGCCTGATCGTATGCTTTGGATTAAGCGAGGAATCCGGGTTTTGAAAAACCATTTGTATTCTTTTATGCTGCTCCCGGCTTCGTCGCTTGCCCAGCACCTGAGAACCCAGCATGATCCGGCCCTCATCCGGGGCGATCAGCCCGGCTATTACCCGCGCGAGGGTAGACTTTCCTGAACCCGATTCTCCCACAAGACCAAGCGTGGTACGCTCCTGCAACTCCAGGCTTACTTGATCAAGCGCGGTAAACTTACCATAAGCAACCGTTATATTTTCTATCCGCATGGCTGTTTTCATAAATCAACGCTCCTTTCAAGATCCGGGAGAGGAAGCACTGAGTTTATCAGCATCTGCGTATACGGATTTTGCGGGTTTTGTAAAAGGGGCAAGGTGTCTCCCTGCTCTACGATTCTTCCCTCTTTCATAACGCAAAGCTTTGAGCACATCGAGGAAGCTACGGCAAGATTGTGCGTAACAAATACCATGGCAAAACCCAGCTCCTTTTGAAGACTTGAAATAACGTCAAGTATTTGCCGTTGAACCGTTACGTCAAGCGCTGTTGTTGGCTCATCACAAAGAAGGATGCCCGGCTTGCACGCCAAAGCCATCGCAATAACAATACGTTGACACTGGCCGCCTGAAAGCTGGCGGGGGTAACGGTCAGTATGCTTTAAGGAATCGGGAAGACCAAGCATTTCAAGCAATTCCAAAGCTATTGTACGCGCGACCTTCCGGCTCACCTTCTGCCTGTAGTACACAACCTCGGCAAGCTGCCGGACCACCGGGCAGAGAGGGTCAAGCGCCCTTATCGGGTCTTGAAAAATCATTGCGCATCTGCCATTGCTCCTGATATTCCCGCCAACCTGTTCAATACCGGAGGGAAGCAACCCTATGATGGAGCGCAGGGTGAGCGATTTTCCCGATCCGGATTCCCCCACAAGTCCTATGCTTTCGCCCGCTTCAACTGTAATACTAACATCGGTGACCAATTGATGATTCGACCGCGTCCTGAGCGACAAATTTTCCACTTCTAAAATTGGATTCATAGCATTCATTTTCTTCTCCATATATCTGCCAGCCCATCGCCCACAAGGGATAAGGCTATCCCCGTATATACCACCGCAAAGCCCGGGATGGCTGAAAGCCACCACTTTGTAGAGATAAAGGGCTGCCCATCAGAAATCATCGTTCCCCAATCCGGAGTTGGCGGCGCAATGCCGATACCGAGATAGCCTAGCGTAACAATGGCCACAAGCAGAACAGCCATATCCGTCATAAGCACTACCACTGCTTGCGGTAGCACATTCGGCAGAAGATGGCGCAGTATGATTTTAATATTCGGGATTCCCAGTGTCTTGGCAGCGGCTATCCATTCCTGCTTGCGAAAGGATGCGCTAAGACCCTTGACCACACGAGCGTATACGATCCAGCCAACGAGAGCAAACGTAATATATATCCCCTGTTCACCCGTACCGCTTGCAAACGCCACGATAATGACAATCAAATAAAAAGGGAACGCAATAAACGTATCGGTCAAAAGCGTGATAACCGTGTCTACCCATTTACCATAATACCCGGCAAGCATTCCCAGAAACACCCCCATACAAAAAGGGATGATCTCCGCCAGCACCATAATCTTCAAATCAGTCCGTGCGGCATAGATCAGCCGTGTAAACAAATCACGCCCCAGTTGATCGGTTCCCAGCCAGTGTTCGAAGGACGGGGGTTGTAAAGTTGCCGAAATATTTTGATCAGAAGGCTGGTAGGGGCTAATAACCGGTGCGAACACTGCAATACCTATGAGTAACGCAAACATAATACTGCCCCATAAAAGAGATGGAGTATTTAGTATTTTTCCCCAAGAGCTGTTGCTCCTGCCGGCCTTCTGAATCTGAAGATCTAATTGCGTGCGTTTCATTGTTCTCCTTTCGTCCTGGGATCAAGATACCCAGAAGCAACCTCAATCACGAAGCCGATGATGACCACTGATATCGCACAATAAAGAGCAATCCCCTGTATCACAGGAAAATCCCGGTTTGAAATGGCTGAAAATAACAGGCTTCCGATACCCTTGAGGCCAAAAACCTGTTCAATTACCAACGTGCCGCCCATCAGGTAGGCAATGTTTACGCCAAGCAGCATAAGAGCGGGAAGTGCGGAATTGCGCAGGACATGCTTCACCAGTATGACCCGGGCGGGGATTCCCGCAGCCTTCAAGGTCACAACAAAATCCGATTCCAGCACTTCCAGCATCTGCGCTCTTAAAGAACGAACAAGGGAGGGAATTTGCGACAATCCGACAGTGATCGCAGGTAGCGCGAGACTGTATAAGATTCCAAGCCAACCCTCGCCGACTCCCCCGACGGGAAACCAGCGAAGCCGAACGCTAAATACCAGAATCAGAAGCAGTCCAACCCAAAAAATCGGCATACCGAGCGTTACAGCAGGCAAGATGCGTATCATATGATCAAGCAGTCCGTCTTTATGTGTTGCCGCAAGGGTGGCCAGCACCAGCGAAAAAATGATGGCAAAAAGACAGGTCATTGCAATGAGCAGCAGCGTCACGGGAGCGCGCTCTGCAATCAATTCTCTTGAAGAAGTCTCAAAAACAATCGAAACCCCGGTATCACCGTGTGTAAAGATATTGTGCACAAAGCCTATAAACTGCTCCCAAAGAGAACGATCCAGCCCCAACCTGTGACGCATACTCTCAATAGCCTCAGCTGTGGCGTATTCCCCCAGAATCATTTTGGCGGGGTCTCCCGGCACCAGCCTTATGATGAAGAAGACTGCCACCACCACACAGATGACTACTGATGCCGCTCTTATCATAGCGCGCACAAGCCATCTGTGTGGGGAAGTTAGATTTGCAGACAATCCGGCAGACTTTTTAAATATATTGTGGGCCGCCAAGGATCTAATTACCTTTCACACGTACATCTTCAAAACGAACACTGTTATTGGGAAGCACGACCAGGCCATCAATGGAAGAACGAACACCTTTCAGAATATCCGGATAATAAAGTGGGATGTAAGGCACTTCATCTGCAAGGATTTGTTGAAGCTTGGCGTAAATTCCTGCACGTTCTTCCCCATCAGGTGTTTTTTGCCCCTCGTGCAGGAGCTTGGTAACTTCATTGTTCGTGTAATGAGTCCAGTACGATTTGCTAAAGCCTTCCGGGTCTGTCTGGAAAGCGAGGATCGAGTTGGCTTCTGGAGAATCCGCCTGTCCGCTGTTGATCATTGCCGAAAAATCATAGGCAAAGAAACGCTCGCGGAATGAGGCCAACTCAACAGATTCGATTTGGATGTCTATGCCGATCGTTTTGGCGGCCGCCTGAATAATCTGTGCCTCCTGAGTTCTTGAGTTGTTTCCAGAGGCAATGAGCAATTTTGTAGAAAACCCATTAGGGAACTTTGATTTTGCAAGCTCTGCTTTGGCAGCGTTCGTATCAAAGCTGAGCGCTTTAATCGTATCGTTCGTGTTGTAGGGAATGGCTGGCGGCAAAAGCGAATTGGCTGGCTTTGCGAAACCAAAGGTAACCGCATTGGTCAATCCATTACGGTCAAGAGCCAACGCCAGCGCACGACGAACGTGCACATCCGAAAAATGCTCGTCCAGGGTATTGAAGAACAATTGCTCTGTCACCCAGCTTCCATTGGTCGCCACCTTGGTATCAGTGCCTTGTTTTAATTCATTTACATTTTCAAGAGCTACAGACTCAATAGCATCTATCGCGCCAGCCTTCAGCTGGTTAATCGCTTGGCTGTCATCTTCAATAAGCTTGTAGACAAGTTCATCGATATAGGGCTTGCCTTTCTGCCAATAGTATTTATTTTTGCTGAAAGTAAGATCACCGGCAGAATCCCATTTCTTAACGACGAAGGGACCAGTACCGACCGGATTCTTGAAGAATTCTTTTTCCGAGACACCGCCGAAATCCTTTGGAAGGATACCATTGGAAAAGTTTGAGAGTTCAGAAATAAACGGCGTATACGGCGCTTTAAGCTTAATTACGAGTGTTTTTTCATCTTTAGCCGAAAGCGAAGCCACCTTTGCCGCTATTGCAAGAGGACCTCCTACATTCAAATGGCGCTGAATTGAAAAAACCGCGTCCTTGGCAGTAACTCCGGTTCCGTTTGAAAATTTCAAGCCATCGCGCAAAACAAAAGTATAGGTTAAACCATCTGCGCTTATACTGTGCGACTCTGCAAGCCAATCCACAATCTTTCCATCACTGTTAAAGGCGACCAGCGGCTCAAATACTTTGTCGATAGCAAAAGCATTATTGGATGTAATCTGATTATGCAAATCAAACGAGGTTACGGAAGCCGGGCGGCCATATGTAAAGGTTCCCCCTTCCGCGGGTTGATCAGCGGTTGTGCTTGGGTTAGTTGCGTTTGTATTTTTACCTGCATCATTTTTGGAGCCGGAGCATCCTGCCACGAGAACCAATAAAAGAAATACTAAAGATCCAACCAAAAACGGCTTCCTAAAAGATACAATAAGTTTGGACATCCCATTTTCCCCTTTTCCCCAATAAAACATATTGTTTTAATATGAATAGTATTATGGATGAACCCATTTGCCATGTCAAACAGAATTAAATACCATAATTTAAAAATTCATAGATAAAAGTAAGCATAGGGATTTTCCAGCTTGTGAACACATGGAGTTCATTGGGATTGGGATTTTGATTGAAATATTGTATAATCACTCTATGATGTAATAGGTAAATCTTATAAGATACGATGATAAAAGGAGTCCGAAACTCGATGGAATTCAGACAGCTTCAATACACCCTGCAAATTGCAGCGGAAAAAAACTTCTCACGTGCAGCAGAAAAACTGCACATTGCTCAGCCTTCCCTGAGCCAGCAATTGTCCAAGCTGGAGAAAGAGCTAGGGGTCCTGTTATTTCAACGCAATACAAGTGCGGTGGAATTAACGCATGCAGGAGCAAGCTTTGTGGAACAAGCGAAAAAGATCGTCGATGCAGTCGAGCAGCTCCGGCAGGAAATGGACGATATTTCTCAGCTGCGCAAAGGTAAGGTCGTCGTCGGCAGTATGCCTATCACGGGTTCCCATTTGCTGCCACATGTGTTGCCTGTATTTAAAAAAGCTCATCCGGACATTGAAATTGTTTTGGTTGAGGATTCATCCATGAATCTGGAGAAAAAAACAGCCAGCGGCGATACCGATCTCAGCCTGCTTTCTCTCCCGTTAGTAGAGCCGACACTTTCCTATGTGCCTATCGGTGAAGAATGGATTGATCTCGCTGTTCCCCCGGGTCACCCGCTGGCTCTGCGCAAAATCGGTGACCAGCCACAGCCAGTGCATCTGGAAGAGCTGAAAGACGAACCGTTTGTCGTCCTGAAAAAAGGGCAAGGCTTCCGAAAGCTGACGATGGACTTGTGCCATCAAGCGGGCTTTGAGCCGAATGTGGTGTTTGAAAGCACCAATATGGAAACCCTCCAATCGCTCGTAGCGACAGGGATGGGGGTGACACTCGTGCCTCGTTTTATCGCCCGGGCCGCCAGCAGCGAGTTTGTTCCAGCATTGCTGCCACTGGCTGAACCGACACCAAGCCGCACGCTGGCTATTGCGTATCGGAATGGGCGTTATTTATCCAAAGCCGCCGAGGCTTTTATTGAAACTTTCCGCGAAACGGTCAAGCAGCTTTCCCAAAAGTAGTTCTCACGTAAAAAGACCGTCTTCCTCCCCAGCCAAAGCCAGAGAAGAAGACGGTCCCGGGGCTACACCCCTATACATTACACATTTAATGTTCAGTTCCATTAGGTTCGATTACAATGTTGCTATGCTGCTCCACCTGGTTTCAACGAACCTTATTATGTTCCCTTGAATTCCATGTCAGCCTCGCCTGATTACCTTAACCTTGCTCGGAAACTCCACTTTATCCATCCCGCATCACTTCTTTCCATAAGGTCTCATGCCCTGGTTTCCCAAGAATGTCCTACCTCAGTTCCAATGTGCTGTGTGATCCCAAAGTGCCTATCCTCGCCTTATCGTGATCAGGGTCGCCCTGAATCTGGTGGACTTTTATCCTGATCATAGCCCATTTCGTGATTATTGCCGACAACCTGTCTATTTAAGCCTCTCGGCCGTGACAGGCCATCCCTATTCGCCAGTTCGGATCTACTTTGGTTATCCATCGTTATCAACCTCCTGGTGTCGGGATACTATTATAATACACCTATGGGCTGTATCTGAAACAGGAACGGTAATATTTATTTAACGGTCATACAGAGAAGGACGACGGTCCTCGAATACTGGAATACGCCCACGTACGTCCTGCACCAAGGCTGACTCAATTGTTCCTGTGATGATGTCCTCCTGCTCTCCGCCCTCGGCAATGATTTCTCCCCACGGATCAATAATGAGAGAATGCCCGAAGAAATCCGTATCTCCACTGCGTCCTACCCGGTTACAGGCGATGACGTACATTTGATTTTCAATGGCCCGTGCAGTCAGCAACGTACGCCAGTGATGAAGCCGGGGATGTGGCCATTCCGCAGGTACGACAAGCACATTTGCGCCAGACAGGGCCAGACTGCGGGCTAGCTCGGGAAAACGAATATCGTAGCAGATCGACGCACCCGCCTGAATCCCTCCATCCAGCGCGAATAAAACCTTTTCCTCGCCAGGCTGCAAATATTTTTCTTCATCCATAAGCCGGAACAAATGAATCTTGGAATACGAAGCAACCTCTGCACCGGATCGGTCAAAAACGAGCATCGTATTGTACACATGACCGTCGCTTTTCTTCTCCGCGATAGATCCGGCTACCACGTTCACCTGATGAGTAGATGCGAATGCCGATATCCATTCGCGGGTTTCCGCTCCTTCCTGGTCCGCCAGCTCATGAATGCGGTCCAGCGCATACCCCGTGTTCCACATTTCCGGCAGTACAATCAGGTCCGGCTTTAATTCGGCTGTCATCGCTTGTTCCATTAACGTACGAATATGACTGCGGTTCTCCGGGGGATTCCCCAGCTCAATATGAGCTTGTATGAGTGCAACACTGAACGGCTGAGCTTCATGATATGTCAAAATCGTTCATCCTCCCTGTGAACCGGAGCTTCCGGTGATCGCTTGTCCGGCATTTTCTCCCATCATAGCCCGATCAGGCTCGGCCACGCAACCGCATAAGACCAATCCCCTCTATACAACTTGGTTAAATCGTGATAAATTAATCCTCAAACTATTCCAAAAGGTCGTGTGAAATGATGAGTAAGTTTTCCATCCCCTCCGCTGATGTGATGAAACAGTTACCCACTCAATTTTTTGCCACACTCGTACAAAATGTAAACCGTGAAATTGCGGCAGGGCATGATGTCATTAATCTCGGGCAAGGGAACCCGGATACACCTACCCCACTTCATATTGTAAAAGCTTTGCAAGAATCAGCGGATAACCCGCTGTATCATAAATATTCGCCTTTTCGCGGTTACGGCTTTCTCAAGGAAGCCGTGGCCCAGCGCTATCAGGAGGATTACGGTGTGACACTTGACCCGGAAACTGAGGTCGCCATCCTGTTTGGCGGAAAAACAGGCTTGGTGCAGCTACCGCAAATTTTACTCAATCCCGGCGATGTGTGTCTCGTGCCTGATCCCGGCTATCCGGATTACTGGTCTGGCGTAGCCCTGGCTAAAGCGGAAATGTCCTTTCTCCCATTAAAGGGAGAGAACCGTTTTCTGCCCGATTATGAGGCTATTTCCGAGGGAGACCGCCGCCGAGCCAAGCTGATGTTCCTCAATTATCCGAATAATCCGACCTCGGCCACTGCACCTCTTTCCTTCTATGAGGAAACGGTTGAATTTGCGAAGCGTAATGGCATTGTGGTGGCCAGTGATTTTGCCTATGGCGCTATAGGTTTTGACGGCGAACGTCCGGTAAGCTTCCTTCAGGCCGAGGGTGCCAAGGACGTAGGGATTGAGTTTTATACCCTGTCCAAAACGTACAATATGGCGGGCTGGCGCGTCGGTTTCGCGCTCGGCAATGCCGAAATAATCTCGATGATTAATCTGCTACAGGATCATATTTATGTAAGCCTGTTTGGCGGCATTCAGGCAGCGGCGGCAACCGCTCTGACATCCTCGCAGGACTGCGTGGGCGAGCTGGTTGCACGTTATGAATCGCGCCGCAACGCTTTTTATGATGCACTTGAGCAAATAGGCTGGAAGGCGATGCGTCCGAGCGGTTCCTTTTTTAGCTGGTTGCCCGTGCCGCAGGGTTATACCTCAGCTTCCTTTGCCGATCTGCTGCTGCGGGAAGCCAAGGTGGCTGTTGCTCCAGGGATTGGCTTCGGTAACGGCGGCGAAGGATATGTGCGGGCGGGGTTGCTAAGCTCGGAAGCTCGACTGACCGAGGCGGTTGAACGAATTGGCAAGCTGAGCCTGTTTGGTTAAGCCGTATTTTCCAGCTACAACTTCTTTGCCAAACCCGGCCTTTTCATGGTATTCTGTTACCAATATCATTTAGCGTGTTGAAGGGACTATTAAGAGAGACCCGTCCTGTTCAGAGAGTAAATTCCGATAGGCTGCAAGAATTTACCTGGACCCTCTCCCAACTCCTATCCCCGAGCGCCCTGCGCAGTCAGGCGGTTCCTGCCGTTAACAGGTTTCAAGTGGGATGATCATGAATCATCAATGAAGGTGGTACCGCGGAAGCACAAACTTTCGTCCTTTGCATACAAAGGATGAAAGTTTTTTTTGTATAATAAAAAGAGTACAAATTAAGGAAGTGGACGTCTTGTCAACACGAATCGTCATTAAAATCGGAAGCAGCTCCTTAACCGGAGTCGAGGGGGGCTTGAATCGGGAAGCCATTGCTTATTTTGCCCGCGAAATCGCCGGACTTCGTTCAAAGGGCCATGAAGTGCTGCTGGTTACATCAGGGGCAGTCGCCGCCGGGTTTCGGGAGATTGGGTACCCGTTTCGCCCCAAACTGCTGCATGAGAAACAAGCGGCGGCAGCCGTAGGTCAGGCGCTGCTTATGCAAGCCTATGAGCAGGCTTTTAAAGATTTTGACCTAGTGATCGCGCAGGTTCTGCTAACCCGTAGTGACTTTTTGAGCCGCAAACGAATGAACAATGCCGGAATGACCGTAGAAGAATTGTTGCGCCAGCAGGTTATCCCGATCTTTAACGAAAATGACACTGTGTCGATTGACGAATTGAAATTCGGCGATAACGATATGCTGTCCGCACTGGTTGCCAATCTGGTCAAAGCGCAGCATCTGATTATCATTACGGACACCGATGGCGTATATACGGCAGATCCGCGCAAGCATCCGAACGCCGTACGTTTTGAACGCATCGACGAGATTACCGAGGAAATTTATGCATTGGCTGGAGGTTCCGGGTCAGCCGTAGGGACTGGCGGTATGCGATCCAAGATCGAAGCTGCCAAAGTCGCCACACGCGGCGGTGTGCCTGTGTTTGTAGGACGCGTCAACGCAGACGGCGATCTGGATGCCGCCGTGGAGGGACACGGGCCGGGGACTTATTTTGACACCCACCTCTCTTCCCTGCCGATGAAAAAACAATGGCTTGGCTTCATGTCGACGCCGCTCGGTACGGTGCATGTAGACCAGGGAGCCGAGGAAGCGCTGGTGAATGGTGGTCATAGCCTGCTTCCCGTTGGCGTACGGCGCGTGGAAGGCAGCTTTCATGCCGGAGATGTCGTTGAGGTGCTGGGTCCGGAAAATAAGGTATTGGGGCGCGGCATCGTCAATTATGACGATGGGCAGCTTCGAAGCGTACAAGGATTACCAAGCGGCGAGGTTGTGGGCAAGATCGGCCCCATTCACCGGCTTGAGGTGATTCACAGGGATGAATGGATTACATTATAAATGCGGGGAGGCCGTAACATGAGTGAATTAACGACGAACACAGCCACAACAGATGAAAGCCAGTTCAGTGAAGTACGCGCCAAAGCGACTCTGGCCAAAAAAAGCGCCGGGGTCATGAACCGACTGACGACAGCACAAAAAAACGAAGCGCTGCTCGCCATGGCTGAAGCACTGGTAAATCATACGGAAGAGCTGATTGCAGCGAACAAAAACGACTTAGAGCGTGGACGGGAACTAGGAACGTCGGAATCGCTGCTCGACCGCCTCAAGCTGACTGAGGACCGAATCGGGTCCATCGCCGAAGGCTTACGCCAAATTGTGGAGCTGCCTGATCCGGTCGGTGACACGCTGGAGCATATCGAACGTCCAAACGGCCTTCGTATTGAAAAAATACGCGTGCCGCTGGGTGTCATCGGCATCATCTATGAAGCGCGTCCGAATGTGACGGTAGATGCTGCGGGCCTGTGTCTGAAAACAGGAAATCCGGTTGTGCTGCGCGGTGGCTCGGCTGCTCTATTTTCCAACCGCAAAATCATTGAAGTCCTCCAACAGGCATTGGATACAACTGCTGTACCGCGTGATGCGCTTCAGCTCATTGAAGATTCAGACCGCGCCTCTGTCAATGAAATGCTCACGCTGAACGGCTTGCTGAATGTGATCATTCCACGCGGCGGGCGCTCGCTTATTCAAAATGTTGTTCAGAATTCTACTGTACCTGTCATTGAAACCGGAGCTGGTGTGTGCCACACCTATTTGGACGCTACGGCGGATACACAAATGGCTGAGGCCATTACGCTGAACGCCAAGGTGCAAAGACCGTCCGTATGTAACTCCATGGAAACCCTGCTCGTTCACTCGGATTATGCACAGGCACATCTGACGAGTTTAGCAGAACGCTTCCGTGAGGCCGGGGTCGAGCTGCGCGGCTGCGCACGGACACGGAAACTGGCTCCCTGGGCTGTTCCAGCCACGGAAGAGGATTATGGCACCGAGTATAATGATTACATTATGAACGTCAAGGTAGTAGACCATTTGGACGAAGTGCTGGAGCATATTGCCCGGTACGGTACGATGCACTCGGAGTGTATTGTGACCGCAGATGAAGCCCATGCCGAACGTTTTCTGCAAGAAGTGGACGCGGCAGCCGTGTATCACAATGCCTCCACCCGTTTCACGGATGGCTTTGAGTTTGGATTTGGTGCCGAGATCGGGATCAGTACGCAAAAATTACATGCCCGTGGTCCGATGGGACTGCCTGCGCTAACTTCAACCAAGTATCGTGTGTACGGTACTGGACAAATCAGGGAATAATATCATTTATCAATCCGTATCCTTGGAGGTTATGAAACCATGTGTGAATCACAAACAAAGGCTTTAATTCAAGAGCAAATTACGTTTTTCGGAGCAGGCTCGATGGCAGAGGCTATTATTCGCGGGATGATGGCCCGTTCCGTTGTCAAACGTGGTGGTATTACCGTCATCAACCGTAGCAATCAGGCTCGCCTGGAGGAACTTCAACAACAATATGGGGTGTTGTTCCAAACCGAGGATGCCGCCAAAACCGAGCTGCTGCGCCGTTCTCCGGTGATTGTGCTTGCCATGAAGCCCAAAGATGCTGCACAAGCCCTTGGACAGCTCGGCCCGCTCCTGTCCGATGGACAACTGATCATTTCGGTGATCGCCGGACTGTCCATTCGTACGATGCAAACGTTGCTCGGTCGCAAGCAGCCCATCGCCCGGACGATGCCGAACACATCCAGCTCGATTGGATTGGGAGCCACAGGCATCAGCTTTTCCAAGGAGATTAGCGAAGACCAGCGTAAAAACGTGCTTACGATATTCGAATCTGTGGGTACGGTGACGGTTATAGAAGAAGAGAAAATGGATGTTTTGACCGGCATTTCCGGAAGCGGCCCTGCCTATGTCTACTACTTGATGGAAGCCATGATTGCCGGAGGAATCCGTGGCGGCTTGACTCCTGAGCAAGCGCACGAACTGACGGTGCAAACCGCGCTTGGAGCGGCACGCATGGTACAACAAACCGGGGAGGAGCCTTCTGCCCTGCGCCACAAAATCATGTCACCCAACGGCTCCACGGTAGCTGCGTTGGAAACGCTGGACAAAGGCGATTTCTACGAAACGGTAATTGCAGCGGTACAGCGTTGTGCTGTACGATCCCGTGAGATGGGAGCTGTACTAAAGGAGGGAATTGAATGAGCTATTGCTTGGCGACCTACCGGGTATACGATGACAAAGCCGATTTTAACAAAAAGGCCCAATCCATTGCCATCGGCATGACGGTGGGCAGCTGGACCGAGCTTCCGCAAGCCAAGCGGGACGCAATGCAAAAGCAGCTCGGCTCGGTTCAATCCGTGGACGTTCACGATGGAGGGCCCGGTGAACGGTATGCCGACCTGACCATCGCTTACCCGGATGTCAATTTCAGCCGGGACATTCCCGCACTGCTGGTGACGGTCTTCGGCAAAATTTCGATGGACGGCCGTATCAAGCTGACGAAGCTGGGCTTCTCGGAAGCATTCCGTTCCGCTTTTCCGGGGCCGAAATTTGGTATCAGCGGCTTGCGTGAGCAGCTCGGCGTATATGACCGTCCACTGCTAATGAGCATTTTCAAGTCAGTGATTGGTCTTAATCTGGACGAGTTGAGCGAGCAGTTTACCCGACAAGCCCTGGGCGGCGTCGATCTGATCAAGGACGACGAGATTTTATTTGAAAATACGCTGACGCCGATTGAAAAACGCGTCGAAGTCTGCATCAGAGCCGCCGAAGCGGCTGAGAGTGAAACCGGTAAAAAGCTGCTGTACGCCGCTAATTTAACTGGACCAACCTCACAGCTCAAAGCGCAAGCCCTCAAGGCCATCGACGCAGGCGCAAATGCCCTGCTGTTCAACGTGCTGGCCTACGGCTACGATGTGCTGCATGAACTGAGCAGCGATCCTGCTATCTCGGTGCCGATTGCAGCCCACCCTTCGTTGGCGGGTGCTGCTTATCCTTCGCCGCATTATGGTATTTCGGCATCGGTGCTGCTCGGTCAGCTCATGCGACTGGCAGGAGCCGACCTCGTCCTCTTCCCTTCTCCTTACGGCTCGGTTACGATGCCACGGGAGGAAAACATGGCGATCCGCGATGAGCTGATCACCCCTGAGCTGCCGCTGAAGGCCAGCATGCCTGTGCCATCCGCAGGGATTCACCCCGGCCTGGTGCCGTTAATTGTGCGTGATTTCGGCACAGATGTTGTCGTGAACGCCGGGGGCGGCATTCACGGCCATCCGCTCGGCACCGAAGCAGGTGGGCGCGCCTTTGTGCAGGCGATTGAAGCTGTGCGTCAGGCTATGCCGCTGGCGGAATACGCCCGCACGCACCCCGAGCTGCAATCCGCGCTCGACACGTGGGGAGGCGACCGATGAGTACAGCGAAGAAACCTGTCATTTTTTGCGATTTTGACGGGACGATTACGAACAGCGATAATATTGTCGCCATTATGAAGCATTTTCAGCCTGCGGGCTATGAGCCGATTATGCATAATATTGTGAACGGACAGACGTCCATTCGTGAAGGCGTGGGTGCGATGTTCGCTCTGATGCCCTCGACGCAAAAAGATGAAATCATCTCTTATGTACTTGGACAAGCTGGTATACGCGAGGGCTTTGCCCGTTTTTTGGACTATGTACGTGAACAGGATATTGAATTTTTTGTCACCAGCGGCGGTATTGATTTCTTTATTGATCCCCTGCTGGAGCCTTTCGACATTCCACAGGATCACGTTTACTGCAATGGATCCGATTTTTCCGGCGATCATATTGAAATTACGTGGTCTCATCCCTGTCAGGAGCCGTGTACAAACGATTGCGGTATGTGCAAAACAACTGTAATTCGTCAGTACCCTGCCAAACAGTACGATCGAATTTTGATCGGGGACAGCCTGACGGATTTTGAAGGAGCCAAAATTGCTGACCTCGTGTACTCCCGTTCGCACCTGACTTTAAAGTGTCAGGAGTTGGGCGTACCCCATGTGCCCTTTGAAACATTTGACGACATTATTAAGGATTTAAAGCAAAAACAGGAGCAAGGGGTGCTGTAAATGAGCTATAGCCTGGCAGACATTACGTTGGAAGAAAAACGCCGCGCACTGGAAGAACTCGCTGATATCAAGGAGCTATTCGCATCTCGCAACTGGTTCCCCGGCACGAGCGGCAATTTGTCGATACGGATCGGGGATTTTCATCCTGAACAATTTTATTTTGCAGTTACTGCCAGCGGTAAGGATAAAACCAAGCGGACACCGGAAGATTTTCTGTTCGTGGACCAGTTCGGAAAAGCGGCAGAAGCCACGAACCTCAAACCGAGCGCCGAAACGCTGATTCATTGCGAAATTTACCGCCTGACAGGCTGCGGAGCCGTTTTCCATGTGCATACGGTTTTCAACAATCTCATTTCCGAATATTACGGGGAACGCGGCTCTGTACCTGTACAAGGCATTGAACTCATTAAGGCCTTTAACATTTGGGAGGAAAATGCCGCGATTGACATTCCCGTGCTGCCGAATTACACGGATATTGCTGCGATTGCCAAACTGGTGCCGGGTGTGCTGAATGATCAGGTGCCGGGGATCTTGCTGCGCAACCACGGCATTTATGCGTGGGGGCGTGATGTGTTCGAGGCTAAAAAGCATCTGGAGGCGTTTGAATTTTTGTTTGAAACGACGTACCGCTCCCTGCTGCTGAGACCTTAATAATGAAGAACAACTTGCTACATGCGCGCCTGTTTTAATTAGAAAGTGCAAAGTGAATACAGAGTACGTAGCCCCAGCGAGAGCGGGGGAGCGTTCTCTTTTTTAAAATGCAAAGGCAGCCTTGGACGTGTAAATAAAGTCCCGGACTGCCTTTGTATCATTATGGAATCAACCTGATTATACATGCGGGATAGAGTCTCTAGTTATTTATTTAGTAACCATTGCTCACAAGTATCCGCTCGTAGCTGTAACTCATTAAAAAGCACGCCAGCATGGTAGCCGTCGCAGACAACCATATCCTGTCACAATCCCGGCATATTATTTTGCACTGCTATTAATAAACTCTGATCATCTCATGTAATTAGAGCATGCTGCGAGAAAGGATGCTCCTCAGGCTTTGTGCAGCCTCACGGGGGGCTTCTGCCCATGAGATGGCTGAAATGACCGCTATGCCGTCCGCTCCAGCCTGTAGGACGCTGGCAGCGTTGTCCGCTGTAATGCCACCAATGCCTACCAGCGGAAGGCTAGCACCACCTGCACGCAGCCTGCGGACCAGCTCCGGTCCCTGCACAGGATGTGCATCCGACTTGGAACGAGTCGGGAACATCGGCCCTGCGCCCGCATAATCAGCGCCAGCGCGTACCGCCTGCTCCGCTTCTGTTAGGCTGTGTACCGATACGCCGATGATTTTGTCGCCCATTCGGGAGCGAACGCGGTCTGCCGGCTCGTCATCTTGTCCGAGATGGACGCCATCTGCATCCACAGCCAAAGCAAGCTCGACATCATCATTGACGAGAAATGGAACGTCATACTGATGACACAGCCTCCGGGCGGCTTGAGCAAACTCGTGCAAGCGACTTCCCGTCAGACAGCCCTCACCCTTTTCACGCAATTGAAAAAGGGTCACACCTCCCTGCAACGCTTTCTCCAAAACCACCAGCGGATCACGGCCGCAATTCGCACTCCCCATGACCAAATAAAGACGCAGATGCTCCCGCATACGCCCTATATCAACTCTTGGCATCGCTTTTTTCCTCCCTCATTGCCCTGCTCCATACAGACGCTCCTTCTCCTGTCCAGCGTGCATTCCATGCCCAATGGTTCGTCGGTCCATGCCCACTGCCGATACCCAAGCCCTGCTCAATCGCCGCCTGTATAAAAGCCTTGGCCGTCTGCACTGCCTCGGGTACACTGCGTCCTGCCGCCAATCCAGCCGCCAGCGCCGCCGAAAAGGTACAGCCCGTTCCATGGGTATGCGGGGTATGAATTCTTGCCCCGTCCAGTTCGGTAAAATCGCGCCCGTCGAACAACAAATCCACGGACCGTTCCGCTTCCGAACTGTGCCCTCCCTTGATGATCACGTAGCTGGTCCCCAAATCAGCCAGCATTCGAGCGGCTTCCTTCGCATCCTCACGACTGGAGAGGGTTAAGCCTGTCAACGCTTCCGCTTCCGGAAAGTTTGGGGTGACTACCTTCGCCAACGGTAACAAATACGATTTTAGCGTTTCCACTGCCTCGTCATGAAGTAGAGAAGCTCCGCCTTTGGCGATCATTACCGGGTCTACGACAACATTAGGCCACTGAAACTGGCGAATTTGCACGGCCACCTGACGAATGACCTCAGCCCCCACGAGCATACCCGTTTTAACGGCATCAGGTGGTAAATCCGTACCTATGGACTGTAATTGAGCTTCCACCATGGCAACAGGGACAGGATGAACAGCTTGTACACCGCGTGTATTTTGAGCAGTAACTCCCGTCAGGGCAGACATGCCGTACACGCCCAGCTCCTGAAAGGTTTTTAAATCAGCCTGTATGCCCGCGCCCCCTCCGCTGTCCGAGCCTGCAATGGTCAATGCTTTGTACACCGTATGGGTCATAGTTGTGGCCCCCTGACAACGTCTTGCCGCTTCCAATTCTGCTGCTCATCCTGAATCTGATTTTTGGTATAAAGTAAAATGAATTTCAATATCAAGCGAACCCTGCTCCTTTGATGACAGGAGCCTGCGTTTCTTTCCAGCCAAGAGATATGGTTTTCTGCATGTACATGCTCAAGTGTATGAAATAGCAAAAAAACACTATGCAAAAGCAGAGTGTTCCTACACTAAGGTCCCTGCGCTGGCATTATCCAACAGGTTCATACGGTCTACGACAGAATAGTCGTACTCTCAGCTTGCTTCCGCAGGCTCCCGTGCTATTTTTTTATAATCGTAACCCTTTATACTATAAAAAGCAACGTCCCCTATTGGGGACGCTCCAGCTTAAATTGCTCTCCGAGCTTTGCATAATCATTGCCGGCCAAACGACTCACCGGACGCAGCTCCTTGGCGATTATGTATGTATTTTGATACGCTTCCTCGGACAAATGATACTGCACCACGCGCCCGATCAGCAGATCGCAGGCAGGTGCGCCCTCTGTGCCCCCCAGCGGTATCGCCTGCTCCAGGACACATTCCATGCGTATTTTCGCTTCAACCACGCCAGGAACCGCGATTTTTGTGCTTTTTATCGGCGTAAGTCCGGCTAGTGTGATTTCACTTTCCTCCGGCGACAGACGGGAAGCCGTCACATTCACCGCGCCCACATTGTCCTCATCCGTAATATGAACGACAAAGGCTTTTTGCTCCATCGCATTACGTGCTGTATCCTTGGACACCCCATCGACACGTTGCACGGACACAGACAGAAGCGGCGGCTCGGAAGCTACGATGGAAAAATAACTGAACGGCGCACCATTCAGCACCCCTTCATTGCTCAGTGTCGTCACAAAGGCGACTGGCCTTGGGATAATGCTTCCGCTTAACAGCTTATAATTTTCACGCCCGGTAAGCGTATCAGGATTTAATGCTATCATGGTTTCTCCCTCTTTCCTGGTCACATTCGCATTTACAATCAGATTCAGCATACCCATGTCCACCCGCAGGTTCCCACTCACTAAATGAGCAGCTCACAAGCACTTTGGGTTTCTATTGAAGCTTCTTCTTCTAGTATCGCGTGAATGACGCAGGATGTAAAGCCGGAGCCGAAGAGTCTCTCTATTTTTCAATTATATTTCCCTGATTATCGCGCACGGTAACCGTAATCCCCTCGGGTACAGCAATCGTAACGTCGAGCTGATGCTGGGGTTGCATAAAACGTGTCGGGATTTGGCTCAGTAGCACATACAGCGTATCTCCGATATGCTTTGTCTGATACAGCACCTGTCCTTTTAGTTCATCCTCGTTGCCTGTATAGACATAACTTCCGAACACATGCACCTCTGGTGAGGTGGTTGCGTCAATTTTGACCGCATAGGGATTTTCACCCTGCACGATCACCTTGGTCACTCCGACAGGCAGTTTTTCATGCCAATCAGGAAGGACCCTTGTTTCCTGAACCGAGCTCATCATATCCCTGACTTGCGAAGTAAGTCCCAGTGAACTGACCAAAGCAAATCCGATACAACAAAAAACCAAAACTGCTGTAATAAACATGCTGAACAAATCATAACGGATGCGCTCACGTGTCCCTTTCCACGCCGTATACATTAAAATTTCGAGTCCCAGCAAAACAAAAACGACAGGCCACCACGTCAACGCCTGATCCAATATGCTCGCTCCCCAAAACTTGGAGGCAAACGTTACTCCTCCCAACAAGACCAGAAAAAGTCCCATCGACAGCCTTCCGACCTTCCAAACCCCTGCCGGGGCGTTTGGTGTTTTGGAGGAGCTGCTTTTGTTGGTTGATGTACCAAATATACCTGTAGAGCCTCCTGTATCGCTATGAGGATGATGGACTCCCTTAAAGGGAGCCTCACTCTTTGAAAATTCAGTATCCATTCTATTGTTTCTCCTTTACCCGTTTAGATTTGGAATTACCGATCATCATCCAAATACCACCGCCAATCAACAATAAGGATACGATAATCGTCCGTAGATACATGTCAACCAAATTATAAATCTCTTCGTTCGGGAACAGACGATCCAGAGTAGGAACAAGTACGTTGATCAAGATGTAATAGGCACCCAGCAATAGCAACCCCAAGCCTACCCAGCGGTGATATTGTGCAAACATACCGATCACAGGCTTGTCAATCAACGGCTCCCGTCCATAACGGCTTACTTGCTGCAATGCATCAAAAAAACTGTAAAACCAGACCACCGGAATCAGGAACAAAAAGAGTGAAAGATACAGCACGTCCAGTACATAGATGCCTCCTAAAAACAGAAGCATGAGCTGGAGTCCACGCTTTTGCAAACCGATATACATATGTCCGGCACCGGGAAATACCGATAAAATGGTAGCCAGCATTTTACTTCGGCGTCCCTCGACTCTTCCATGCTCTATTTCCTCAAACAAAGTCCGGTCCTGAAGAATTTCTCCAGCTTGTTTGCGATGTACATGCTGCACCGCATCAAACATGCAATACAGCCAAATGATCGGCAACACGCCCCCAAAGGCCAAAAATCCGGATTCGTTTGTAATGCTAGTAATAAAGACGAGGATCGCTCCAAAGCCAAAGAAGGATAGCAGAAAAGACAAACCACGCTGCATCAAACCTAGATGAAGATGTCCCAATCCAGGAATGAACGAGAGCAAAATCGTAAAAAAGCGTTCATTGTCCGATCCTTTTTGAAAAGCAGATGATCCTGCCATACCATAGTTTCCTTGTTGATAATGGTTATAGCCCGGGCCATATCCCATTCCTGCTTCCGGCGCATCCGTATCTGCGTGTGTTGCCTCCTCCGGTACCTCTCCTGTTAAACCAGCCTGTCCATAAGGTCCACTTTGCGAGTAAAAACCATATGGATTGGGCCCTGCATGAGGGGGGTATGGAGCAGCGACTGCACGAGGATCATAACGCAACAAGCTAATAATGATATGCAGCGTGCTGAGTCCCCAGAAAAGGGCGGCAACAAACATACTGGCCAATAAAGGCATTTCGTCACTTGATACCACTGAAAAAAATAATCCTCCCGCCAGACATCCGAAAAACAAAATGGTGTATACAAACGCATTGGCTTTTCTGGTCCAGTAATAGTGTCCCACACCGGGAATAATGTTCAACAGAAATGCCAGGAGCTTGCTTCGTTCCGTATAAGGCACCGCTACACTTCCTTTCTAATCTTGGGATTTTGATAAAATCCTCATCTGGAGGTTTGAATTAAACCTTTTTTCTGTCACTTTAATTTATTTTAGGGCTTTAATTTGTCCAGCCAGCTTGTCGTAGCCCGCATGACCTCTTCACTGTAAGAGACGCGTTCTTTCGGAGGAACAGGCTTACCGCCGGTTTGCGGCATCATTTTGTCAAAAGCACCACTGGACAGCAAGATCAAAGTCAGGCTTGCTGCAACAACGTAGTGAAACACAGGCTTTTCAAACCAACGACGTTTTTTGAAAATCACTTGACTCGCTTCTGCTTCCATATCGGGAAGAGCAGCCATTACCTGATCTGTGAAGCGCTCCGTATCCATCCAGGCAGAACAATCGTCCAATGTTGATTCTAACTGCTCCAGTGCGGCAAGATATAAAACCAGCACCTGTTCATCTTCCAGCAGAAGCTTTTCCAGCCGTTCAGATTCCTTTGTCGTGCAAGCTCCTGTAATATAGGCGTGCCAGTCATTCATCTGCCCTTCAGTCCACGGTTTATCATGTTGGTCAGTCATTGCCATTCCTCCTCCTTCCAGTGATTTCGAATCCACTGCCGTGCCCGGTAGAGTCTGGACTCCACCGTTTTTAAGGCTACCTGCATCTCTTCTGCAATTTGGTCATATGTTTTGCCCTGCATATAATAGGCCTGGATAATATCCCGATGCTGCTGGGGCAGTTGGGCAATTTTTTGCGATAGTTCCACATTTCGTTCCTCGCGGATCAGACGGACCAGCACATCCTCATCCCGGGAAGGGAGCTGTAGGAGGGTTTCTGTCACATCTATAAGCTCTGCGGGCCGCCTGTCCTGTTTGCGCTTGATATCCAGCGCCTTGTGGAGCGCAATTCGGGTCAGCCACGTTTTAAATCCTTCGTTCCGGTACTGGGGGAGAGACTTATGCACCTGAACGAACGCTTCCTGCGCGGCATCTTCCGCTTCTTTGCTATCATGCAGTACCGAATAGGCCACATGATACACATGCTTGCTGTACAGCTCTACCATCTCACGGAACGCCTGCCGGTCGCCAGACCGTATTCGTTCAATGATTCTCTCTATATCAATGATGCTCTCCCCCTTCCCAATACTATAGACGCCGGAGAATTTTCCTCCCCCTGCATATTTCTAAAAAATATTTAAAAAAGGACACACCCTCCTGTTGGAGTGGTGTGTCCTTTATCGCTAAAGCTGCTGTATGCTAGAATATTTTACTTACATACGTTTAGCTTTTAGTTACTTTAACCAAGCATATAAATCTTTCTGGTGCCTGAAAACCTCGGTCTATCGCTTTAGCTGCGTCCGCCGCCACGGAAACGCTGAGCGTATTCCTTTGCATCTTGTGCATTACGGACACGGTTGCGGCTCCACTCCAGCAAAATGCGGTCAATATACCGGAAATGTACCTTCCCTGCAAACACCGCTTCCTTCAAAGCGAGCAAAATCAGCTCCTCGGAATAACGATCCTGATCCACCCAACTGGTGATCGTCTCGTATTCCATCGGTGACAACGGTCGGCCGAATTCCTTCTCGAAAATCGTAAACAAATTCCGTTCCTCTGAAGGTGAAGATTCCGATATACCATTTAGCACATCCGAGTTCCCAGCAAACAAAATATCATCGTCATCGTACTGCTCCGTGCGCTCGGGTATCATACATTCCGCCAACTTACGGTACATCCCCGTTAGATTGTAGCGTTCGAATTGAACGGACGAGTTGCGGTCCTCCACAGTATCAATCCGCAGAAAACCTTCCTTCATCAGCTTGCTGAAATGGAGCGCAATTTCGTTCGCTGTACATCCGATACGGGTCTGCAATTGTTCCCAGGTTGGAAATTCATTGCGTTCGGCTTGTTTAAAAGCAAGCAACTGCATAAGCAGAAGCATTTCGCCATCCGTCAGCCGAAGCGTCTGGTAATGCTTGAGCAGGGCATAGGGAATCTGGACCATTCCGGCTTCCATAGCAAAGGCTACTCCCTCCGCCCACTCTGCCGCTGATGTCTTGTCGAATGATCCGGTCATTGGTTACGGATACAGACGATACAGCATACGTGGGAACGGAATCGTTTCACGTACATGATCGAGTCCACAAATCCATGCTACCGTACGCTCCAGTCCCAGTCCAAAGCCGGAATGCGGAACGGTGCCGTAGGTGCGCAGATCCATATACCATTGGTAAGCTTCACGCGCCAGGTTATGCTCGTTAAAACGCTCTTCCATCAAGGCCGGATCATCAATCCGTTGGGAACCCCCGATAATTTCGCCATAGCCTTCAGGAGCGATCATATCGGCGCACAGTACAACCTCTGGACGAGTTGGATCAGGCTTCATATAAAATGCCTTAATGTGAGTCGGCCAATGTGTAATGAACACTGGCTTGTTATATCTCTCAGCAATAGCCGTTTCATGCGGAGCGCCAAAGTCCTCGCCCCACGGGATATCGAATCCTTCACCTTGAAGGAAAGCAATCGCCTCATCATACGTAATGCGCGGGAATTCTCCCTGAATTTGCTCCAGCTTCGAAACATCGCGTCCGATCGTTTCAAGCTCTTTTGAACAATTTTTCAGCACTGATTGTACGATATGACTCACAAACTGCTCCTGTACGCGCAAAGATTCCTCATGATCTACAAAAGCCATCTCCGGCTCGATCATCCAGAACTCAATCAGGTGACGACGTGTTTTAGACTTTTCCGCACGGAAGGTTGGACCAAACGAGTATACCTTGCCAAGCGCCATGGCTGCCGCTTCCATATACAACTGTCCGCTTTGTGTCAGATAAGCATCCTCGTCAAAATATTTGATATGGAACAGCTCTGTTGTGCCTTCTGCGGAAGAAGGGGTCAAAATTGGCGGGTCCACCTTTGTGAAACCATTGCCGTTAAAAAATTCCTGTACCGCACGGATAATTTCCGCCCGTACGATCAGAACCGCGCGTTGCTTGGCGGAACGCAACCACAGGTGACGGTGATCCATCAGGAAATCTACACCGTGTTCTTTTGGCGTGATCGGGTAGTTTTCTGTCAAATGAATGATTTCAATGCCCGTTACCGTTAATTCAAAGCCGGATTGGCTACGCGGTTCTTCGCGCACAACTCCGGTAACATACAAAGAGCTTTCTTGTGTCAAGGATTTGGCATCATTCCAAATGTCCTCGGACACCTCGCTTTTCACGATAACCCCTTGAATATATCCGGTACCATCGCGCAGTTGCAGGAACTGGATTTTACCGCTAGATCGTTTATTATTTACCCAAGCGCCGATTGTAACCGTTTCCCCTACATGGCGGCCCACTAGGGCAATCGTACTTTTATTCGTCATGATCGTCTCTCTCCTCTTAACCGAAAATCAAACAGCCCTTCCCCCTGGGTCAGGCTGTTTGCTCTCGCTGTTTGGTACATACGGAACCTATTTAAGTGATAGCCCGTATGCATAAAGTTTAAACTTCGGGTCGAACTACTGAACCAGACGGTACGTGTCGCGGGCAATAACCAGCTCTTCGTTCGTCGGAACGATCAATACATCAACCTTCGAATTTGCTGTTGTAATCCGGCGAGGCTCGCCAGAACGAATAGCGTTCAACGATTCATCCAGCTCGATACCGAGGAATGTCAGTTGCTCCAACACTCTCTTACGCAGAACGACGGAGTTTTCGCCTACACCTGCCGTGAATACGATCACGTCTACCCCATTCATTGCCGCGGCATACGAACCAATGTATTTGCGCAGACGGTATTCATACATTTCAAATGCCAATGTAGAATTAGCTTCGCCTTTTTCCATACCTTCCGTGATTTCACGCATATCACTGCTGATACCGGAAATAGCTAAAAGTCCACTGTGCTTGTTCAGCATGGAGTTGACTTCATTGACGGTCAATTCTTGTTTGTTCATCACATAAGGCACGATTGCCGGGTCCAAATCACCACTACGTGTCCCCATCATAAGTCCTTCCAGTGGAGTCATACCCATGGAAGTATCTACGGACAAACCGCCTTGAACCGCTGTTACACTACCACCGTTACCGATGTGACAAGTGATGATTTTCAACTCTTCCAAAGGACGACCGACGAATTTGGCAGCTTCTTTGCTTACATAATCATGGGAAGTACCGTGTGCGCCGTAGCGACGAACCTTGTACTTATTGTACAACACTCTTGGAATGGCGTACATATAAGCTTTTTCAGGCATGGTTTGATGGAACGAGGTATCAAATACAACAACCTGCGGTACATCAGGCATATTCAATTCAGCCGCTTTAATACCCATCATAGAGGCCGGGTTATGCAATGGCGCAAGGTCGAACAAGCGGCGGATTTCACTCTTCGCTTCAGGCGTTACAACCGCTGACTGCTTGAAAATTTCTCCTCCATGAACAACGCGGTGTCCCACAGCCTGAATTTCATTAGTGCTGGAGATTACACCATGTTCCGCATCTGTGAGTGCATTCAGCACTTTACGGATCGCTGTAGTATGCTCCAGAATTTCGCTAACCTCAGTGTATTCTTCTTTGTTGGTTGGCTTATGCGTCAGGATGGATGAATCCATACCGATGCGCTCGACCAATCCTTTTGCCAGAACGGACTCGTCCGTCATATCATACAGCTGGTATTTCAGGGAAGAACTCCCTGCATTAATTACGAGAATTTTCATACCCGGTCACCATCCTTGTCGTACTTAAAGAAGCCTTCGCCCGATTTCACGCCCAGATTACCTGCACGCACCATTTTCTTCAGGACGATGGACGGACGATATTTCAATTCGCCGAATTCACGGAACATGCGCTCCAGAGCAGCCAAAACGGAATCCAGACCAAAGCGGTCAGCCATTTCCAAAGGACCGCTTTGGAAGCTGTAGCCGATTCGCATAGCATCGTCGATATCTTCAGCGGAAGCTACGCCCTCTTGGAGAACGTGAGCTGCTTCATTAATCAGCAGGCAAATGATACGGCTTGTTACAAAGCCAGGGGATTCATAAATCATAACCCCTTTTTTCTCCACTACTTCTTCAACAAACATTTTTGTGTTTTCAAACGTTTCGTCCGAAGTTTTCAAGCCACGAATAATTTCCACAAGATCAATGCGGGATACTGGATAGATAAAGTGCATACCAATAACACGCTCAGGATACTTGGTCGAGCTGGCAAGCTCGGTCAGGCTCAGCGTGGATGTATTACTTGCAAGAATAATGTTGTTTGGACACACATAGTCCAGTTCTTGGAAAACAGCTTTCTTCTCGTCCAGATTTTCTGTAATGGTTTCAATGACCATGTCACAGCTTCCAAGCTCAGCCAAATGGGAAACTTTCTGGATTCGGGATAAAATCAATTTTTTCTCCGCTTGTGTGATAGCCCATTTTTCCAGTTGCTTGTCCAGACTCGTTTCAATCATATTGTAGGCGTAGTCTAGTTTCTCTGGTGTCTGCTCTACCAACAGCACATCAATTCCTTTGGACGCGAGCATTTCAGAAATACCCTGTCCCATGGTGCCGCCGCCGATGACGCCGATTTTTTTAAATTGCATGGTTCTTTACTCCACCCTTTCCTGGTCACTCTCTTATATTGTATCCTTCTTTGTCGAAAAATACATGTTTATGTCCCAATAGCTAATAATATCTTAGCACGGACTAAAAGTAAAAAAAAATAACCAGCATAAAAAATTATGCTGGTAATAGAGCATTTTCACTAAATTGACATCTAAATTGATCCCCAGACAGGGTTTCTTCCTTCATAAGGATGTCAAGAGAGTTGTCGAACACTGGACGATGCTTTTCGAGCATCTCCAAAGTACGGTTATGAAGGTCGTCCATAATCTCACCATTTTCGCGCATGAGCTCTTCTTTCGTTACCATTTCCATGTTAATAATGCCAAGTGAAGTCAAACCGGAAGTCATCATCGTATGAACAATGTTCAGCGCCTGCTCAAAATCGTTGCTAGAGCCTGTACTGCGACCGCCATAGTACATTTCTTCCGCCGTAGCCCCTGCGAGCGAGATCATGATCTGCTCCTCCAGGAACTGCTTGGTATACAAATAATGCTCTTGCTGTGGATTGTGCCGCACATAGCCGAGCGCTTTCCCACGCGGGCTGAGCGCTACCTGGCTGACACTGCCCGGACGAACGATTTCAGCCATAATAGCATGTCCCAGTTCATGAATCGCTACACGTTTTTTCTCTTCCAACGTTGATTCACGATCCGTTTTCTCACCCATCATCACCTTGTCAATCGCCATCGACAGATGCTTTTGCGCAATCGTTTCCTGTTCCTGTCTCATCGCATAGATTGCCGCTTCGTTCATGACACTTTCCAGCTGTGCACCGGAAAACCCGTAGGATTCCTCAGCAATTTTGTCCAGATTCGCATCTTCCTGAATCGGTTTGTTTTTGGCATGGATTTTAAGAATATGAAGACGGCCCTTCTTATCAGGTAAGTCCACTTGAATATGACGGTCAAAACGCCCCGGACGCGTTAAGGCGCTGTCCAGCATTTCTTTACGGTTTGTAGCCGCAATGATCAAAATGCGCGGAGTATCTGCTGAATAGATGCCATCCATTTCAGTCAGCAACTGATTCAAGGTTTGGTCATATTCACGTTGCTGTCCACCCTCACGCTTGCCGCCAATCACGTCGATCTCGTCAATAAAAATAATAGCATTTTCCTTCTTTTCCTTGGCTGCACGAGTGCGGGCCTCCCGAAACAGCTCACGGACACGGCCTGCACCAACACCTACGTACATTTCAACAAACTCACTGCCTGCAGCGGCAACAAATATAGAATTGGTATAGTGCGCAGCTGCCTTCGCCATCAGTGTTTTCCCGGTTCCCGGAGGGCCTGTAAGCAAAACACCTTTTAATGGACGAATGCCAAACTTGGAAATTTCATCATGCCGATTCAAAAAATCCAGCGCTTCGCGCAGCTCCTGCTTGGCGCTTTCTTGCCCACCGATTTCCTCAAAAGTCAGCTTGTCCGGGCCATTCTTTTTGCGTTTACGTTCTTGCCCGGCCCCTACAGCCAAGCCTCCACGTGCATGCATGAGCATTAACAAGCCGCTAAGCATCACGCCTGCAATCAGAAGGGGGATGATATTCACCCCGATAAAAATGAGAAATATAATGGTCACCGGCACAATGCCGATTAGTGCTTCCTTGATCCATCTAGGCATTAGGCCATACCCCCATTTGCTGAGATTGACGTGGCAAAACGATGAACTTGGTCGCTTTGCCTTCGCTGAGTCGGATATAGACGTTGTTTGAATCCATATCGGTATCGGCCTCGATACCGGTTTTTTTCTTTTTCATCTGCTCGACGGTAGATGAAATTTGGGTGTATTTTTTATTTTCCATCGCTTCCGCTACCGAAAACATGGCCTCAGACCACCACTGGTTCAACGCTGGACTGGAATGATCCGCAATTTCCAGCTTAACTGTACGGCTGCCAATGATGGACTGTCCTTTTTGCTTAACTACATTGACCAATCCGGCGACATCTGCCTGCGGTTTGAGATCCAGATTCAAAACAACCTGATCCGGTTTAATATCTATTTGAGCGCTTGTGACGCCGGGATATTGGGAAACCAGTTTTTCCAGAGGACTCTGCATTGTAAACTGACGGTAAATAAACCATCCTCCAAACAACAGCGATGCTGCCAGAACCGCGGCAACAACGATAGGAACTGCACGTAATTTCAAATAACATCCTCCTCTCAAAATGTAAAACACAGAAGAAACGGGACGAATGTCAACACATAAACCAGAATGCATGATCTACAGGATCAGCAGGTCTTTTTCTATCATTTTTGTCTATCACTTATAAATTATAGTATATCATAACGTATATCTAATATCGAAGGCAATGTGTGGGGGAGTTGTGAGTGGGCAAAATCTTTGGTTATGGTGGTGGGAGACGCTCCGGGAATGATTTGATCTTACGAATCGCTGTTGCCGCCGGATTTTTTTCGATCAGATTCTTATGGGGAAAATCCGGCGGCAAAGGCGAACGCTATCGCTTCTTCAGATTCAAATCCTCCACTCCGCTACTGCATAGCCATAAAGATGAATTTGCCTTAGGAGGGAAGTTGGGTAGGTAAAGATGCTTAGCTGGCTTTCAGCCAAGCTTCGCAGAGTGGCAGTGAAAAAAGACGTAAATACGAAATTTATCGTATTTACGTCTTTTTTTTAGTTTTTTTAGGCGGAAACAAAGATTTTCGTATAGCAATTAGATCTCATACTGTAAGCTAACCTTACACTGTATATAGAGGATTGATTATTACCTCATAGTACAACCTTTAAAGCTTTAAAGAAACATCATCCCGCCGTCGATCAGAGGGGATTGTCCTGTCATGTAATCGGAATCGGGGCCTGCCAGGAAGGATACGAAGGCGGATACGTCTTCTGGTGTAGACAGACGGCCAAGGGCAATTTTGCTGCCGAATTCCTTGGTTGCATCCCCTGTTGCTTCGCCTTTGGATGCCGTAATTTCTTTATCGATACCGCTCCACATTGGCGTTTGTACAATGCCGGGACAGTATGCGTTTGCTGTAATACCGTATTGGGCATATTCCTGAGCAGCGGTTTGTGTCAGAGCACGAACCGCAAATTTGGTCGCGGAGTAAATACCGAGATTGGCATTACCAACATGGCCTGCCTGAGAAGAGGCATTGATGATTTTACCACCATGACCCAGTTCCTTGAATTTGGCGGCTGCCGCCTGAATGCCCCAAAGTACACTGGTCACATTGATGTGGAACAGCTTATCAAAATCAGCCAGCGTAACATCCTCCAATAGCTTGGCGGGAGCAATCCCAGCATTATTTACAATGACATCAAAGCCACCGAGCTTCTCAGATGCTTCCTTTACAGCCGCAAAAACCTGATCCCGGTCGGAAACATCGACTTTAAGGGCAAGCGAGCGCCCTCCTGCCTTTGTAATCTCACCAGCAACACTTTGCGCCGTTTCTTCATTTAAATCTACAACTGCCACTGCGAAGCCGTCTTGGCTCAGGCGTAAAGCAATAGCCCGTCCAATCCCTTGACCTCCACCCGTTACTAATGCAACTTTCCCATCCACTTTTCCCATGTCCATGAATCTCCTTTTTGTACAAGTAGTCATGATAACATAGCCACAAAATTATGGGTTACGTTAGTCTGCACCTATAATTAAACCATTATAAGGAAAAAATTATTATGATCTATGTAATAGACTTCATATTTAACCTGTTTAAGGGAAATTCAAGTGATAGTTGAGCTTGAAAGATACATGCGGAGTCACTGCGCAGGCGGATGGTGCTTCCCATCGCTGTTGCCCCCGGATTTCTAGAATGAGCACACATGGGTAGAAATCCGGGCAGGTGATGCTTTCGAAGCGAGCTTTCCTACGGAAAGCTTTTAAAACGAATACTACCGCTTGTACAGCACCATTCCGCCTACTCCGTTTTTATGTACATTTTCGAGTTCTGCTTATATAACATTTTTTAAGTTAAACACAATCAGTCATTCCATGATAAACACTTACCCAACAAAAAAAGCTAAAAAAGACGTAAATACGAATAAACCGCATTTGCGTCTTTTTTTAGCTTTCAACCATTCTTTTTATAAGACAATGTCTTCATCTTTTTTAGTAAAAACGATTTTCCAGTTCGTACAGAATTAGTTTGGTGTAAAACCCAAAACGGAAATAAGCGCAGCGGCGTCCGTGCCCCCTACCCCAACTCCCCTCCCATAAAAAGAGTGGTGTTTGGAGTGACTCCATAGCGGTCAGCCAGCGGAGTGGGCCATTTGAATCTGAAGAAGCGAAGCGTTCGCCTTTGCCGCCGGATTTTCCCCATAAGAATCTGATCGAAAAAAATCCGGCGGCAAGAGCGATCGTAAGATCAAATGGACTACGCAGCGCTCCTAGCGTCCCTAACACTCCCAAACCACCATCAGCCAGTCCTCACATCACTCTAGTAATTGGGCAAAGTATACTTTACCCCCACCGATCCCCCATCCGAGAAGCGATAAAAGGTATAGTAATGATGACTGCCGTCATCATAAAACAGCTGCCACACATATTGACCGTTAAACACACTCGGCTGAAGACTCACAATATCTGCACCCGGAAGCTGCTGCTGGATCATCGCCGTCATTTTTTGCTCGTCGACTCCGTTTTTCAGTAGCTCGGTATGAACACCACTATTATCTGTGACAGGTACATTCGGTTGGCCCTCCACTTTTTGAAAAGGAACCCACACCATAATATTTTCGTTCTGAGCATTTTTCCCTTGAACTACCCAGTATACCTGATCCCACACCGACTTCCACGTCTGCGTCGTGCTGACCAGACCACCCGATTGCTTGGCCTTTACGATAGCGGCATTTCTCTCGGTCACCTGGTCTTGAGTAACGTAGGAATAATACCAGAAAATGCTGACCAGGACCAGTATGACGGCCAGAATGGCGACCGCTATCCATTTTTTCTTTTTTTTCAAACCTGTGCTTCCTCTCTAAGGGGATGTGACACCTGAATTAGCGCGACAGCAGCCCTTCAAAGGCGGCTTGGGCCTCATGCTTGATACGTTCCTCATCCATAGTCAGGCACTCACCGTTTTTCACAACCTGACGACCGTCTACCCATACATGAGCCACGTCTTTGGCGCTTGCAGAGTATACGGCATGGGAAATGAGATCCGTACGCGGCAGGAAATGCGCCTGATTCAGATCGAGCGCGATAAAGTCTGCCTTGTTGCCTGCTGCCAGCGCTCCTACCTCTTTCAAGCCAATCGACTTCGCTCCGTACTCCGTTGCCAGACGCAACGCCTCACCCGCAGGAACTGCGGTTGGGTCGCCAGATACTCCCTTGTGAATGAGTGCAGCCAGACGCATTTCCTCAAACATATCCAGGTTATTGTTACTCGCGGGACCATCTGTTCCGAGAGAGACAGTAACGCCTGCACGCAGCAGGTCAGGCACTCTTGCCACACCACTTGCGAGCTTCAAGTTGCTGCCCGGATTATGCGAAACCGCTACACCACGTTCAGCCAGCAAAGCTATTTCTTCGTCATTCAAATGAACGCCATGGGCAACAAGCGATGGACGGGAGAAAAAGCCCAGCTTATCCAGATGTGCAACCGGACGCAAGCCGTAATCGCGTACGTTTTGCTCTACTTCGGCAATCGTTTCGGACATATGCGTATGCAACGGCAAGTCCAGATCATGCGCTGCCTGTACGAATTTTTCGATAAACGCAGGCGGGCACGTATACGGCGCATGCGGAGACATCATGGTCGTAATGCGACCGTCTGCTTTTCCATGCCAATTACGCGCAAAGGTCACAGCCTCAGCCAGCTTGATCCGCTGCTCTTCCTCCGAACATAGTCCAATCGCTCCACGCATCAGACTGGCACGGATGCCGGACTCTTCAGCTACACGAGCCACCTCATCCATATGATCGTACATGTCCAAAAAGGTTGTTGTACCACCTTTCAGCATTTCCAGCACGGACAAGGACGTACCCCAGTACACATCCGTAGACGTAAACTTGGCTTCCATCGGCCACATTTTTTCCTGTAGCCATACTTGGAGAGCCAGATCGTCCCCATACCCACGTAGCAAAGACATCGCCGCATGACCATGTGTATTAATCAGGCCAGGTAAAAACAGCAGCCCGTTACCGTCAATCGCGTCCGTCTCTTCCTCACCCGCTGGCAAAGTCTCACCAATGTAGGTGATGCGGCTATCCTCCACGATCATATAGCCGTGGATTACCCCGGCTTCCGGTCTGTTCACGGCAAAGGAGCCGTTTTTAATCATCCATTTATTCGCTGTCATGTTGCGTATCTTCCTTTCCGTCCTCCAAATAATAAGCAAGGCTTAACAAATCCGTTGTAAAATCTGTGGCATGTACCCGAATGTTTGCCGGTGTCTTGAGAGTAGTGGGTGCAAAGTTCAAAATTGCTCCAATCCCACTCTCAATGAGCCTGTCAGCGACGTGCTGTGCTTCAAAATCCGGTACGGTAATAATCCCGATCCGAATGTTTTGTTCCTTCACGGTCGCTTCCAGTTCATCCATCGGCTGTACGACCAGCGTATTGATCCTGGTTCCAACTTTATCTGGAACAGCATCAAATACCGCTACAATTTTCATATTGTCTTTTAAATAAGCATTATAATTCGAAAGGGCTTGCCCCAGATTACCTGCTCCGACCAATACCACGTTAATTTGCTGGTCGATTTTCAGGATATGGCGTATTTTCTCGATAAGATAAGTAACATCATAGCCGATACCCTTACGGCCAAAATCTCCAAAATACGCGAGATCCTTTCGAATTTGAGCCGGATTCAGATCCAGTCTTTGTCCCAGCTCCTGGGAAGAGACCGTAGACACCTCCCGTTTGTGCAGTGCATTCAGATAACGTAAATATACGGGTAACCTCCGTACGACAGCCTCTGAAATTTTATCTGATTTCATACTTGCTCCCCCTAATTGTAACGGACACATTTAGATGTCCGTCCGTTATGCCTCTGTCTCCGGGGCGGATTGGAGCCATTCGGCGATGCGGGGCACCATTTGCTCCGTCGGCATATGCTCCATTTTTGGTCCCGGTAATGAGTACAAAAAATGCTTCCCGTAATAGGATTCGATCACACGCGTATCGTAAACGATAACGACCCCGTGGTCGCTCGCCGTACGTACCAAACGTCCAAATCCCTGTTTGAAGCGAATGACAGCCTGTGGAACAGACAGCTTCATAAAAGGATTTTTCTTCTGCTGCTGGAGCAGCTCACTTTTAGCCTCCAGCAGCGGGTGATTGGGCGGTTGGAACGGCAAGCGGACGATAGCCAGACACGTCAGCGCCTTGCCCGGAATATCGACGCCTTCCCAAAAGCTGCTGGTTCCCAGCAACACAGAAGCTTTCGCTTCCTGAAAACGTCGGGTCAGCTTGCTGCGGCTCCCACTGTCCACGCCCTGCCCCAGCACGGTGATATCGCTGGAAGACAACGCCTCCTTAAGCGGCTCATACACCTGCCGGAGCATACGGTAGGAGGTAAAGAGAACGAGCATTCTCCCCCGCGTCGCTTGAGCAGTCGCGCCTAGCGAGCTGACGAGCATATCTACAAAATGCTCATCTCCTACACTGCCCTTCACGCTCGGGAAATCTCTTGGAATGACTAGCAGCACCTGATCCCTGTAGTTAAAGGGTGACGGGAGCTGCGTAGTCATCAGCCGTCCTTGATCTGCGGCCTCCTGCAAGCCGAGCTGATCGGTCATGTACTGAAACGACTTATCCACCGATAAGGTAGCAGATGTCAGAATAATGCTTCTTTTTTTGTCAAAAAACATTTCTTTCAGCTGGCGGCTCACATCGACGGGCACCGCATAAAATTGCAGCGACTTGCTGCGGAATTGCCCGCTCGCTTCAAGCCAGTATACGGTCGTTTCATCATCCAGCCGCATGAAAAAGCGCAAGCTTTCCCTAATGCCTGCCAAATCCTTGAGCAGCCCCGTAATATCCGTAATGAGGCTGTCAGCCGCATAATCGTCATGTTCTTCCTTCACATCGAGCATCAGCTTGTCGCCCTTGCGCAAAATTTCGCTCATCGTTACATAAAGCTGATTTTCCAGCGCAGCCGCCTGATCCCACTTGGCAGGCTTGGCCGATGGCTTGAGACGGGAAGAAAACTGCCCTGTTTCGCCCGGTGTCGCATCACTTCGCTCCGGCAGCATGTCAAACAGCTTGTCGCTCAGCAAATCCCAAGTCTCCTTGACCTCCAGCACGAGCGGATACAACTGGTCGATGGTAGAGGCCCAATCCGTCGACTTCTCATGCCCCGACTTTGCCAACTGCTGACGCAGCGAAGGCAATTGTCCGTTCTTGCTGTCCTTGAACAACCGGGTCAGCGTATGCACGAGTGTGAAATATTTCATATGCATGCCCAGATGCTTACCAGCAACTTCCTCCAGGTGATGGGCTTCATCAATCACCAGATGCTCATAGCTCGGCAATAGCTGATGACTTGCTTTTACGTCCGTGAACAGCTTGGAGTGATTCGTAATAACCACATCCGATATTCCCGCCTCATGGCGCGCACGATGATAAAAGCATTTGCGGAACCACGGACATGAACGACCAAGACAGGACTCGGAATCACTGGCCACCGTTTCCCAAAAATCTCCGCCACGATTACTCAGATTAAGTTCTTCATCATCGCCGGTTTCCGTCAACGTCAGCCAGACGATCATCTGGGCGGCTGTAATTAAATCTTCCTTCGGCGTTGCGAAGTCTCTTCTGTTTATTTTATGTTCAAACTTACGCAGACACAAATAATGTCCCCGGCCCTTAAAAATGGCAGCCCGGAACGGGAACGGGATCACCTTGGTCAGCATCGGAATATCACGCTCGCGTAATTGCTCCTGCAGGTTGATCGTATGCGTACTTACCATGACTCGCTGTCCATTTTTCACACTGTGATACAGCGATGGGAGCAAATAACCAAGGGACTTGCCTGTCCCCGTACCCGCCTCGATCAACAGGTGCTTGTCTTCACTCAGCGCCTGATTCACACCCTCAATCATTTGCGTCTGCGCTTCGCGCTCCTCATATTGGCTCAAGGATGAACGTAAATTGTCCCGCACATCATCCATGTATTCCTCAAAGGAAATACCTGCCAGCGGATTGGGGTCGTCCTCTCTGCGAGGGGCATTTAGCTCCGTCCAATCCTCCACCTTCAGTGCAAGCTGACGAAAAAACTGATGACCCTCCAAATCCTGAATAGGATCATGCTCTTTGTCTTCACGCACCCCGTCCAAAAACCATCCGAGGTCACTGTCTTCCTCTGCGAACAAATCACTGAGCCGCTGTATCGTAATCAAAGGCAGCGCGTGAAGCTCATCCAGACATTTTAAAAACACCTCAGCCGTAGCCAACGCGTCGCTGTCTGCTTGATGAGGTCGGTCATGCGCCAGCCCAAATTCAGAAGAAACAAAACCCAACTGATAGGAAGATAGCGATGGAAACATGATTTTCAGAAAATCCATCGTATCCAAAATCCTGCCGGTAAACGGCAAGTATCCGCACCGATCCAAAGCGCTTTGCAAAAAATTAAAATCAAACGCCACATTATGACCGACCAGCACGACATCGTCCAGCATAGGCACAAGCTCCATCATCATCTCTTCGAGCGCAGGAGCATCCTTGACGTCATCGTCTGTAATCCCGGTCAACCCGGTAATAAAAGGCGGAATGGATCTGCCAGGGTTCACATAAGAACCATAAACACGGGAAATGCTGTTATCATGATCTATAATTGCAAGTCCGACTTGAATGATGTCATCCGCGGACTGGGTGCCTGTCGTTTCAAAATCCAATACCGCAAATTTCATTCGGGCTTAATCCTTTCTTTTGACACATACAAAAATAATAACTCTGTATAACAGCATAGCAGAAGATCGCCTGTTTGGAAATTAAGACAGTCAAAAAAGACGATGCACACGCCGCCTGGGGAGGTGGGTATGCATCGTCTCGCTCGGTGTCTGACAACTATAGCCAGGTCATCATGGAGCTGTCGTACCGAAGCATTCCGGCACCGGACAAACAGGCTTCCATATTGTGCAACGGCTCGGGCAAAGCAGGATCGAACTGATGCGCGAGAGCAAAACATTTTTGCGCCTCCTCTACATCAGCCTGCTTCGCCATAAGACAGCCCAGCGCATTATAAATGACCGCTTTCAGCCCGGGCTGGTCTGTCAGGTGCAGCACCTTCTGAAAATGGCGTACAGCCTCCGCTGTGTCCTCCAGTTGGAAATACGCCATCCCCATATACATCTGGCTTTGCCAACTGTTCGGAAAATGCTGTAGCACCTGTTCAAATTGGCGGATGGCCTCAGGATACATGAGCAGTCGGTAATACCCTTGACCCCGAGTAAAAGCTGGCAGTTCCTTTTCAGGCAGCTCAGCGTCCGACATACCAGACTCCGCGGAAAAACCTGCAGCACGCAGGCGAACCATTTTTTCCTCAAAAGCCAGCCATTCATCCATAATTCCGTCACTCATTCTCCGCAGCAAACTCCAGTGCTGTAGCAACTCCTGCCTGCGGGAGCCCTGGGCTGATGGGTAATGCTTCACGATATCATCTAACATGCTGTTCATTTCTGCGAATACATGCTGGAACATGTGCATCCCGCCCTTACGAAAGATGGATTAATACACTCACATTTTTCGCTTAAAGGACGGATTTCATCCGCACTCCCATTCATTACATGATCGTGGCGTGTACTTCCTTGTTCGCCTTTTGGGCAGGTTTATTATGTTCATCGACGAATACAACGGTCGGTTTGTAAGTTTTGGCCTCTTCATTCGACATGGAAGCGTAGGAAATAATAATGACCGTATCACCAGGCTGCACCAAACGCGCTGCTGCGCCGTTGAGACAAATCACACCGCTACCACGCGGTCCGGGGATAACGTAAGTTTCCAGTCGGGCTCCATTGTTATTGTTCACAATTTGAACCTTTTCATTCTCCAGCAGATCGGAAGTCTCCATCAGATCCTCATCAATAGTAATACTGCCCACATAGTTAAGGTTGGCCTCGGTAACCGTTGCCCGGTGAATTTTGGATTTCATCATCGTTCTAAACATGGGAAAGCACCTCCGCCTTCTGTATTCTCATATTATCAATCAGTCGAGTGTTCCCAAACTTTACAGCCAGCGCTACAATGATGTCTTCTTCGACATCACTTAGTCGCTGCTTGGGAAGAAGGGGCTCCAGACTTGGAAAGGTTAAGATTTCAATGTAGTCAATGTCAGCCAATGGTGAGGAGGTAATCGTAGTCTCCACCATTTGGTATAACTGACGGATCGTAAACGTATTCTGCACATCATCTTCGCTCACTTCACGCACCTTGCGCAGTGACTGTGACAGCACCAACGCCTGCTCCCGCTGTTCCGCGCTCAAATACACATTACGCGAGCTAAGGGCCAAACCGTCGGCCTCTCTGATGATAGGACAAGGAACGATGGTCACGTTCATATTGAGGTCGTTCACCATCTGCTGGAGCACCGCTACCTGCTGCGCATCCTTCATGCCGAAGAAGGCCAGATCAGGACCTATCATGTTAAAAAGCTTGGCAACTACGGTGGTCACACCATCAAAATGTCCCGGACGGGAAGCGCCACATAACCGATCCGTCAAAGCAGATACGCTTATTTTCGTACGGGTTGGCTGTGGATACATTTCTGCTACAGTTGGTAAAAATACGATATCCACACCTTCACGCCGCGCCACCTCTAAATCACGCGCTTCATCGCGAGGGTAGCTATCGAGATCCTCGTTAGGTCCGAATTGAATCGGGTTTACAAAAATGCTAAGTACCACCGTATCTGCCATTTCACGCGCCTTGTGCATCAAGCTCGCATGGCCTTCATGTAAATACCCCATCGTCGGCACAAAGCCGACTGTATGTGGCCGTATAGCAGCGGAACCTCGTTCCGCTTTTGCTCCGTCTGCGCCGAGCTGTCGGCGTTCAGCAATGGCCTGCCGCAGCTGAGCCACTTCTCTTACGATAATCATGACCGGGATTCCACCTTTTCCTTAGCTTGTTCCTCTTGTTCTTCTTGTTCCTGCACTTGCGCCTTTTCCTGACGTTTCTTATGGCCGTAGAGAGCCTCTACAACACTGTCGTCGGCGCTAAACACATGCTCTTCAGCCGGGAAGGCCCGCCCCTTCACATCGCTCACATACTGCTCAATGCTACTACGGATCAAGCCGCCGACATCGGCATAGGTTTTGACAAAACGTTTGCTGTAATAAGGCGATGCATATTGAATCAGGTCGTGATAAACAAGCACCTGACCGTCACATCCGCGTCCTGCGCCAATACCGATGGTCGGAATGGACAGTTCTTTGGAAATTGCCGCTGCCACTTCCTCGGTCACCAACTCCAGCACGATGCCAAAGGCACCCGCCTGCTCCAGCGCCTTGGCGTCTGCCATCAGCCGCCGTGCGTCCGCTTCGTCCTTGCCTTGAATGCGGTAGCCGCCAAGCTGATTGACCGACTGTGGTGTAAGACCGATATGACCCAGCACGGGTACACCTGCCTGAACAGTCGCTTTTACGACGTCGGCAATTTCTGATCCGCCCTCCAATTTGACAGCATGCACATGTCCTTCCTGCATCAGACGGCGGATGCCCTGGAGGCTTTCCGATACGCTGCCGTGATATGTCATAAACGGCATGTCCGCTACAATAAACGTATGCTCCGCGCCTCTCGCTACTGCTCGGGAATGATACACGATATCATCCAGTGTTACGGGAATGGTCGAATCATAGCCGAGAACGACGTTGCCCAGCGAGTCACCCACGAGAATCATATCAATTCCCGCCTCCTCGGCTATTTTAGCCGATGGATAATCGTAGGCGGTCAGCATACTGAGCGGAATGCCCTCCTGCTTCATTTTTTTCATTTTCACAATGTTCAGTGCGTGCTTTCCTGCCATGGTACATGGCTCCCTTCCATCTTTTTTTGGCACAAAAAATAACCTTTTATGAACGCCTGTACATTTGCGTCATCAAAAGGTCCGAACAGCCAAAAAAGACACTCATTTTGAGATCGTCCCTTCTGTCTCGGTCCTGTTCGGCTCAGAGCAGAATCCAACGTAACCTTCAAATGAAGTTATGATGGTCTAACTTGCTTGCAGTGGTGGAGCATATGCCCCGGAGTGCAGCTCGGACCGTCCGATGCCGCCTCCTGCACAGTATAACAAAAAACATCAGCTTTTTCACGTGAAGTTTTGCATAGAAAAAGAACAATTGTAGTCGCTATGCTCAGCTAAGGCTACACCTGCAATTGTATATCACCGGAAACGACCTGTATTCGCTCTCCTTGCTTCGTTTCAACCACTAGCGCACCGGAAGGGTCCAAACCGACGGCTGTACCTTCCACCACACTCCCTTGTCCCGTATGTGCCCGCACGAAGCGATTCATCGTCACGGATAGCGCCTCCCACAGCATAGCTATAGGCTTAAAACCCTGATCCGCATATAACGCACATAGCTGCTCCATCTCTTCCAGCACGGCAGCAATCAGTGCAGTACGATCGATTTCGCGACCAGCCTCTATTCTCAGGGATGTCCCCAACCGTGACAGCTCCTCCGGGTAATCCTCTGTATTTAAATTAACATCAATGCCGATACCTGCAATACAGTAGCGGACCCGTTGATCCTCTGTTGCAGATTCCAGCAGAATACCGCACACTTTGCGACCATGAACAAGCAGATCATTCGGCCACTTGATGCCAGCTTCCACACCCGTCAACCGACGAATGGCTCTGCATACCGCTACGCCTGTAAGCAGCGTTAACTGTGGAGTGAAGGCCAAGGGCTGGCTTGGTCGCAACACAATGCTCATCCAGATTCCTTTGCCCCGAGGTGAAAACCACTTTCGGCCCAAACGTCCCCGGCCCGCCGTCTGTTCCTCCGCCAGAACTACCGTCCCCTGCGGTGCACCCTCTTCTGCCAGACGCATCGCATCCTGCTGGGTAGAGACCGTCGAGTCCAGCACAACGATACGTTGTCCGAACGATTGGGTATTTAGCATATATGCCAGTTTGGAGACTTCCAGTCGATCGGGTCGGGACACAATCCGATAACCCCTACGCGAGGAAGCTTCAATATTGTAGCCCAGCTCACGCAGCTTGTTGATCTGCTTCCATATGGCCGTACGGCTAACCGAAAGGCGACGGCTGATTTCCTCCCCGGATACGTAATCGGATGAATCTTCCTCCAGTATGCCTAATAGTCTTTCATGATTATTCACTACTCATCACCCGTTTCGCTTCTTGAAGCAATGCTTCTAATTCATTTGGAATATCTCCGCAGGCGGCAGCCAGCAAAAGTCGTTCCATCGTCTGACCCAGCCAAGGACCACCCGGTCGATTCATCGCCTGAACCAGTTCATTTCCAGTAATATTTAAATCTTTGATACGAACAACTGCGGCATCCTTAGTCCACGCCTCTGCCAGCTCAGCCATTCTCGCTACATGCTTTTCTGCCCGTGGGGGTAATCCACGAAACGAAGCAGGCAATGACTTATAAAGCTGTAGCCAGTCAGACGAGATATCCCGTCCCCATTTAATTAACAGTCGAATCCAGCTACGGCGTAACGCCTCATCGTTGATTCCTTCACCTTCCACCGAAGTGGAACTGTCTGCTATCGAAATAGCACTGTCCGTTAGTACGCGCTCCCATTCCAACAGATGCACCAACCGTAAGCGTACACCGTTGGAGAAAGTCCATGCTCTTAACAACTCATCCGCTGCCTCTGAGGTAAGTCTGCAAGACAGCAACAGTAACCCCCACCGCAGTTCTTCCGGCAGTTGTACCATTCCATTGAGCGCCCGAGCTTCGCATTGCTCCCAGGGAACCGGAACCTTCGTACACGCGAGCAAGCCGCTTCGACCCAGCAATTCCAGTCCACGCAAAGGGTCCGGCCCAGCCAGCATCTTTTCCAGCTCAACACGCACACGTTCCATCGCAATGTAACGAAGTCCCTCTTTACGACGGATCATGCCTTTCCATGTGTTATAGGCTATACGGAACCGGAATACGGAAGCAAAACGAATGCAACGTAGCATTCGCAGCCCGTCCTCCTCAAATCGTTCCTCAGCTCGTCCTACACAACGAACAATAGCGGCACGCAAATCGACTTCCCCTCCGAACGGGTCCACCGTTTCCCCATGTTCATTCATGGCAATCGCGTTCATCGTGAAATCCCGCCGCATCAGGTCTTCGCGGATATCCTTCACGAAAGCGACTTCTGTCGGACGGCGATGGTCAGCATAACCGCTTTCTGTCCGAAAAGTAGTCACCTCGAACGGATGCCCACCCTGCATCACCGTAACCGTCCCATGCTGAATCCCAGTCGGAATGACATGGGGGAACAGTGCTATGACCTGTTCAGGTTCAGCCGATGTGGTCATATCCATATCATGAATAGCTCGGCCTAATAGTTCATCCCGCACACAACCGCCGACCCAGTAAGCCTCGTAGCCGGCTGTGGTTAGTATATGTATGACTTCCTTGCCATGAAGAGCCATTTCTGGGTCAGCATATTGCCAAGTGTTTATTTTCACAGGGTTTCCCCCTTTGCTTATAAAGTTTTCAAAAAGACTTATTATACAAATGACTTATCATAAAAAACGGACGCGAGTCCGCCTTCTTAAACGCTGATCGGTTTAAGATCCGGCACCTCGCGTCCCAACACACGGTAATATATCTCTTCATATTCACGGGTAATCAGCGTATCACAGAATACGGTACGAGCCCGCACCAGACAGGCTTCACGAAAACGCTCTGCCATCGCTTCATCCGATAATAGCTGCACCGCATACTCCGCCATCTTCTCGGTATTGCCGATTTCAGCAAGATAACCTGTACTCCCGTGAACAACCAGCTCAGGCACGCCTCCTGCCTCGGAACCAATCGTTGGTACTCCACAAGCCATCGCTTCCAGCGCAACCAGTCCAAAGCTTTCCTTTTCCGATGGAAGCAGCAGCACATCCGCCATAGAAATCACTTCAGCGATCTGATCCTGCTTGCCCAAAAAGAAAACCTTATCCTGCAAGCCCAAGCTTTCGATTTTGCAGCGAATTTTTGGAAGGTCGGGTCCTTCTCCAACCAGCAGCAGCTTTGCAGGTACTTTTCGTTGCACTCTTTCAAATATATCCAGCACGTCTCCCACTCTTTTGACCGGACGGAAGTTTGAAATGTGCATCATAATCTTTTCATTAGGCTGGGCAAAATCTCTCCGTAGCGCAGCTGCATCCCGCGGATAATACACTCGTTTATCCACAAAATTGTAGGTCAAATCAATAGGGCGTGTAATCTCCAGCGCATCTATCGTCTCCCGAATCAAATCTTTCGAAACCGCTGTTACCGCGTCACTTTTGTTGATCGCTAGCCGGATTAGATCCTTCAACGATTCATCCTGCGCCAACACCGTAATGTCCGTGCCGTGAAGCGTGGTTACCACTTTGAGATGGTCGCCTACCATTTCCTTTGCCAAATAAGCACATACCGCATGCGGTACAGCATAGTGAACATGGAGTACATCCAAATTTTTCATTTGTGCGACCTGAGCCATTTTGGTCGCCAGCGATAGATCATAAGGCGGATATCTGAACACGTAATAGTCGTTAACCTCAACCTCATGATAAAAAATATTTTTCTGGAATTCCCCGCCTAATCTGAACGGAATGCTGTTGGCAATAAAATGGACCTCATGCCCTTTTTCGGCAAGCAGTTTGCCCAGCTCTGTAGCCACTACGCCGGAACCGCCCAACGACGGATAGCAGGTAATTCCGATTTTCAATTTGTCATTCAAGTTAAGCTGCCCCCTTCCGTCCACCGATGATGACTTTTCAATGTTGGTGCCACACCAATCAGTGCGCATCTATAACCGCTACACGAACGGATTCTATTTATTGTTTATGTGTCTGGATTTTTATAATCCCTTATGTGAATAGCTTAACCAGATGAGGCGTTTTGGACGCAAAGCCCTCTGCATACGAAATCAGCTTGCGCTGACCCAACAGCGAATCCCGGGCTTTTACACGCTCAACATACCCCTGGTTTAATGGCGTGGATACCGTGTCTTTACCCGGTGCAGCCTGAAATTGGGAAGCATAGCTTAGTAATGCCTGCTCCTTGGCTTCAACATGATCCGTGATGTCCACAATCAGATCCGTTCTGCCGATATCATTAATGAAATAAAAATATAACTGCTCCACCAGCACCGCAGGCTGTTCCGGCATAAATCGACGTAGCTTGGCGTTAAACACCGCTTCCTCCACCAGCTTGCTGCACATGACATGATCCGGGTGCCGATCCTCCCAGTAGGGAGCAAATACGACTTTCGGCGCATGACGCCGAATTTCCGCGGTCACTGCGGCTACATTCTCCGGTGTAACATACAAACCCCGATCAGGCAGTCCCAAATTCGTCCGTGCAGCAAGGCCCAGCACTTTTGAAGCATCTTCGGCTTCTGCCATACGGGTATCTACATCGCCATTGGATGACATTTCAGCACGCGTCAAATCACATACGCCCACCTTTAAACCAGCGGCTGTATGCTTAGCAATCGTGCCTCCCATACCAATCTCAGCATCATCGGCATGAGCTCCAAAAATCAATATGTCCAGTGTCATTTTATATCATCCTGCTGATCAATGCCTGGTTTATATTTATGTACCAGCTCACGCCAAGCAAAATCGCCCCGATCCAGCGCCTTGACCAATATTTCAGCAGTCGCAACATTGGTCGCCAAAGGAATACCCTGCACGTCACACAGACGCAGCAGTGCACTAATATCCGGCTCATGCGGCTGTGCCATTAGCGGATCACGCAGGAAGATAATCAGATCCATATCATTTTGCGCGACCATGGCCCCGATCTGCTGGTCACCTCCGAGCGGCCCTGACATAAAGCGGTGAATTTGAAGCTTCGTTTGCTCCATAATGCGCAGACCCGTTGTACCTGTTGAATACAATTGATGTCCTGTAAAAACATGCTCATACGCGGTTATAAAGTTAACCATTTCATCTTTTTTGCGGTCATGCGCTATAAATGCAATCTTGAACATTCCAAATTCCCCCTGCCTCATTCTATAATTCCGTTCGTCATTTCATTCGCGTTATTTCTTAATCAATGTAATGCTCAAAACCGTATACAAGTCCGGGTTGCTCCATTACCTTTTGAATGCCGATTTTGACGCCGGGCATGTAGCCTGCCCGTTCGTAGGAATCCTGACGAATTTTGAGGGATTGTCCAAATCCTCCGAAAATAACTTCCTGCTGTGCGAATACACCGGGAAGACGGACACTGTGGATACGGAACCCTTGGTAGTAGCCGCCGCGTGATCCTTCGAGCGTTTCTTCCTCCTCCGGGTTCCCTTGACGCAACTCCTGTCGCTGCTCAGCGATGAGTTCTGCGGTCTTAATTGCCGTTCCCGATGGCGCGTCCAATTTCTGGTCGCCATGATATTCGATAATCTCCAGATGAGGGAAGTATTTAGCAGCCTGAGCCGCAAACCGCATCATCAAAATAACTCCTATTGAAAAGTTAGGCGCAATCAGACCGCCAATTTGCTGTTCCCGGCACTGCTTGTCCAGTTCGTCAATCTGTTCCGGTGTAAATCCTGTTGTCCCAATAACTGGACGAACGCCATGTTTGATCGCAAGCGCTGTATGTGCGTACGCAAAACGAGGACCAGTAAAATCGACCATCACATCCGGGCGACTATCCAGCAAAGCCTGCTCCACATCCTCCACAATAGCAACGCCCGCTTCTGGAAGTCCGACGAGAAGGCCGGCATCACTGCCGGCGTTCGTTCTGTTTACTGCGGCTACCAGCCGAAGTTCTTCATCCTGGAGAACCAATTTGACAACCTCACGGCCCATACGCCCGGCTGCTCCAACGACAACCACCTTTATTTGCTCTGGCATATCTTACAACTCCTTACGCATCAATTCGTGCTAGATCTGTTCATTCATTTGCTGGCATAACTTCTTCATGAGATTGGCAAGCTGTTCATTGTGAGGAAACAAAGCGGCCGCCTCACGAGCAGCCTGCACAGCCAGCTTATATTCATTCATTTCAGCATAAACCAATGCAAGCAGCATAAAAGCGTCACCACATAGCGGATCAAGGGCAATTGCCCGTTCCAGCAGCAGGATTGCATCTCTGCGCACCTGTGGCGTAGCTTTATCGACATCCAGCATCTTTCTGGCTTTCTCCGTCTGCTGTCTGGCCTCCAACGTATGCAAATGCAGCACATATTCATCCTGCTGCGGGGCCAGACGAACCGCATCGCCCGCATAAGCAAGCGCCTGCTCTATCCGCCCGCTGCGGGCATAGGTGACCGAACAGCGGAAATAATGCTCCGCATGATCAGGCTGAGCGGAAATTGCTTTTTCGAACCATTCCACGGCCTGCTCAAAATCGTTCTTTAAAATACACTGATAAGCTTTCTGAACGTATTCCTCTGCCTTCATGACACCGCACCTCCGGGTAACCGGTTTGGTACAGCATATGTACAAAACGCCTAATCGGTGTCCTTTTTGGTCCAGCGATTCGCGTCACGTGTGTTAAATTTATGCATGACCTTATCATGGGCATCGGTCAAATTAATACCCAGCGAGTTTGCAAAGCAGACCGTGATAAACAAAATGTCTCCCAGCTCCAGCTCAATCGAATTGTTGGCCTCATCCGTTTTTTTCGGTTTCTCGCCAAAGGAATGATTGACTTCTCTGGCCAGCTCCCCGACTTCCTCGGACATCCGGGCCAGCATTGCCAGCGGGCTGAAATATCCTTCTTTAAATTGGGAAATATATTGGTCTACCTCATGTTGAATTTCATCAAGCGATTTTTCCATGAAACACAATCCCCTCTAATGTGCAGGTTTATTCATATGTTATCGTAAAGCACATTTGAAAACAAATATTTTTTTAATGTGAAATTACTCACATCTTGTAATGGTCTGTCTTTTAAAGCTACCATAAAAAGGTATACTAAACATAAGGATCTACGATCTGCTCCAAAATCAAATATCAAATCGTTCATCCCAATTTGCCATTGTGAGGGATTATATGAAAACATCTAGGTCTATTGAACAGCTTAAAATCATTTTACCCATTGTGCTCGGCACTGCTATTTATGCATTCGGCCTGCTTTATTTCATTATACCCAGCAAGCTGATGGAAGGCGGCATCACAGGTATCACCCTGCTGCTGAACTATGCTTTTTCGATTTCCCCATCCCTTTCCACATTGCTCCTGAACATTCCTCTATTTTTAATCGGATGGAAGATGCTTGGCGGCAAACAAATTATTTATAGCGGGGTTGGCATCGGGGCGCTCACTTTTTTTCTGTGGTTGTTTGAAAAAATGATTCACCTCGGGTGGATGGGCACGTTTCAGACCGAGCACGATTTTATACTTTCTTCATTATATGCCGGGGTTACGCTCGGGGCCGGGCTAGGCATCGTATTCCGGTTTGGTGGTACCACCGGCGGGTCGGATATTATCGCTCGTATTTTGAACCGGAAGTTTGGCTGGAGTATGGGAAGGATTTTGCTGGTGATTGATATCGTCATCATCGGCGCATCGCTGCTGTACATACCTAAGGAAAAAATCCTGTATACGCTGGTCGCTGTGTTTATCGCATCGAAGATCATTGATTTTATACAGGAAGGGGCCTACTCCGCCAGAGCCTTTATGATTATCAGTGACCATACGATGGATATTGCGGATATCATTACACGGGATATGGATCGCGGTGTTACTATTATTCCGGCTATGGGTGCATTTTCCAAGCAGACCAAGCATGTTGCTTACTGTGTCGTATCCCGTCAGGAAATACGACGTTTGCATCAAATTGTGAAATCGATTGATCCACGAGCGTTCATCATCATTCAGGATGTGCATGATGTACACGGGGAGGGCTTCAAAGAGGAATAGCCCGGAAATCCGGGCAAGTAGTCAGGGCATATATTCATTTTATCCATGACAGCGAAGTCGGTGGCAGCATTTCAGCCTTAACTAGAGAAACCGGATCGATACTTACGGTAACCCACATAAGCCAGGGTCAGCAGGATCGTCAAGCCGATTGCCAGTTCTGCCCGGCGCTCGCTTTCATGCGGGATGAATGGAGCCAGTGCGGTAGCATCTTTTTCACGTCCAAACAAGGCATTGAATGTCGGGTTTCCCTGCTCTAGTGCCCCTCTTATCGCTGAAGCATCCGCATTTTGCTGGTTCCCCAATCCCTTAACGTAAGAAATCCATGAATCCGTTCGAACAACCTCGGTTGTTTTGCCGCTGATCAACGCCGCCGTTCGGATCGTCTCGTAATGATCCTCCAGCACTGCTGCTCCGGCGGCGAAACCCTTCATATTTCCTTTAGCAAACTGGCTATTTAAGCCGCTGACATCTTCTTTTAAAATTTTATAATACTGCTGCCATAATGGCTGGCGCGGATGCGCTATCGCATCTGCCGCAAGCCGCAAATTGGCAGCGGCCTTCACCCATTCATCCGGCGATGCTTGCACGGATTGTGTAGCTTGCTGTACCTCAAGGATACTGCCGGACAAAGCATGAATGGCCTCCACAGACAGCGCAGCCTGTACCTGACCCGTGCTGAACCATCGGCTGACCTCCGCTACATCGGCGCGGGCTTTTTCAATATTTCCATCCATTACATCCCGGTACAACATCGCAGCCGTACGATCCAGTTCCTCTATTTCCTTTGCATTACTGGTGGACTTGGGCTGATCCCGCGCTTCCGCAATGCCCGGAGGGAAACATAGGGAAAGCAACAAAACCATAGATAACACAACTCCCGAAACAACACGCAGCACACCACGCAACGCCTGACTCCAAACCATGGGACATCCCTCCTCACCTTACTGTATGGCAAGGTTACATGGACTAGAACTTGGCTTTAGCGTGCCGCTATCTGCCAGGGCAGGTTATGCCCGTGACAAAATAGGAAACATTAGTGTATATTCTGTACATATACTTTCATTGTTAGATCTATAAAATAGTGTGGTATCCTCTTGATTCAGAAGAGAAATTTCGCAACCGTCCATTGGATCTGGCGTAAAGCCGAAAACAATTTTCTTCGTTTCTTTTTCCATGACTACAGATAAAATCAATTCTATAGGAATATCCCCCGTTCCAAAAATATCGTAACAATTCATGATATTTTCTTCAAAATCCATAATGACAATCGTGTCATACAGAGGGATATAGAACACCTTATCTTTAAAAAAAGAAGTGCAATAGAACAAAATTAACCATTCACTGCTTTCCATAGAAAAATATGAATAAGGATTTAAAGAGGAACATTTTCTTTTCAATAGCTGTAAATCTGACGTCGCCTCCATATTCAATTTTTCAACTGGAACGTCCGTGCTTTTAATTGGTGCTTTCCGGATACATTGATACTCTTGTGCAGCAGCAAAACCAAATTTAGGATAAAACTCCTTCACATCATCATTCGCAAAAAGATACATTGCATCACAATTCCCATGCCAATCCTGTAGCACACGTTCTATCAAAAAGCGACTTAGCCCTTGATTCCTATAGTTAGGATCTGTCATTACGGTTCCGATTTGAATAAATTTCATCTGTTCACCTGACAAACTAAAATCCATCAGACTCACAGATACATTAGCCACCACGCAATCCCCATCTAACAGTACATAAGGAATATATTTTTCATCCCAGAATCCTAATTGATGCCAAACTTCAAAATTCAGATCAAAACTTTGTTTTGCTAATTGGTTAAAGCTCTTTCTTATTTTAAAATCATCACGAATTCCCTTTTCAAATCTATATTCTTTTTTATTTATAACGATATCCATCAATAATTCTCCAATTCGTAAAAATTAAATCATAAAATTAATATTGGACCTATTCCAATGATTTGGCCTTATTAAGTGAGGAAGTCATTCGATCACGCACGTACATGGCAAGCCATGAAGCTGCGATACTGAAAAGGGTCAGCATATAGGTAAAAGTACGCACTTGTGGTACATCATCCGTTAGCGACCTCGGAAGATACGGATATATGCCAAATGTATAATCGACCGTATCATTTAACAGTGTCCACAAAGCTGCTACGCACAGAGCCGCCCATTTGCAGGTAAAAAAACGAACGAACAGCAAGGCTTCGACTGCCATTGCCGTATGAGATGCTACCAGCATCCAATCCTGCCATATCATATGCCCTCCCTGCGCGACACCCCAAAAAATAATAGCTGAGGCCCAGATGCCGTATTTTACACTCGTAACCACAGCTAACGCCTCCATCAGTTGGCGAATGACCTTTAAGCCCTTCAGGCGCGGAGGGTAAAGCAGGAATAATACAGAAATCGTAAAAAACAGGCTGGCCGTCGGACTATCAGGTACAAATACAATCTGCCATATCGGGTGGTAGTTTAGCGTGTATTCCAATTGCCCTCCATACCATATGTACCCATACACGGTTCCAACCAGGTTACACCAGAACAACAGCCACAAAAAAGGCCGGCTCGTCAAGAACGACCGGCTCCACAAATAAGACAACGACACGTCCTCATCCTCCGTTCATACGATAGATGCCCCGTACAGGCTCCATCTACAAAGACTATATCATATAAAAGCGTATCAAAAAAACCTGGCCGCTGCTACGGTCAGGCTTGATGATTAGGGTCTTGTATTGCCAACTAGTCTGTTACCCAAGGCCAGATCTCCTGAAACGGCTCAATTGATCGCCTTCAGTTCATCCGTAAGATGACGAAAAGCTACTTCATCTCCGGAGGCCAGCGCCTCATCAATATCCTTGTAGAGCTTTTCACTCCGGTGTTTACGTAATGCCTCGTCCAAAACCATTTCAGCAGACAGGCCCAACATTACTTCATAAGTAACCTTCATTTTATCCATAGGATGCACCTCCAACATGAGTTTAAGAGATCCTATATTCTTTTCCTTTCGCCACATAGCTGAGTGCCGTCCGTGACATCCGCTGCAAATCTGCATCTGTCAATTCTCGCACCACTTTGGCAGGTGTACCGAGAGAAAGAGTATAGGGTGGTATTTTGGTATTTTCCGTAACGACCGACCCTGCTCCTATTAAAGCATATTCACCAAGCTCAGCTCCGTTGAGTACAATGGCCCCCATACCGATTAAAGTGCCTTTGCCTACCATGCAGCCATGGATAATCGCAGCATGTCCCACCGAAATATCATCCGCCAGCACCAGGGGCTGGTCCGTGTTCACATGTCCCACGACTCCGTCCTGGATATTGCAGCGTTCACCGATGATGACAGGCGCCATATCCCCGCGCAGTACGGCATTGAACCAAACTGAGGAATCTTGGCCGACCGTTACCTTTCCGACAACTTTTGCTCCTTCTGCCACATAGACAGATGAATGGAGCTGTGGCATGTTCCCGTTATAGTGAATCAGCATCAACTTCACCCTCTCATTTTGGGTGAATTCTATCAACATGTATGCTGCTTGTCAATGGAGCCGCATACCCGGGTCGTTCCTCCCAATGCGGTACTCTCCTGCCAGATTCAGCCCCCAGGCGGTCATCTGTACAGATGGCCCCGTCGAATGCTCACCCAGACGAAGCATACCCAAGTGCAGCATCATTCGTATAATTCTCTGATCAAAAACCGAACGGGGCGTATCATAGTAGAACGGTCTGATCAGCGGGCCGATATGTACAAAAAGTGACTCCGAGGACGTCCAGGGCCTGGCACATTCTCCTATCCAGTAGACCAGAGAAAGTAGATTGGGAACGGCTCCCTTATACAATCTTAACCAAAACCTGAATAGCTGTATCATCTCATCCTCGATCGCGTACTCCCTGTGTGCCTCCCCCTTTGCCGTCAGCACAACTCGATCCCCCTTTTCCTCAATAAACCTGGAGTGACGTGCATAATCATACAGCAGTGCCATTCGGTCGGGATAAAACTTAAAGGAGGAACCATATCCGAAACGCCAGCCTCCTTTACCCAGAAGTGGCTCCGCAATGTGCAAATGCTCCATTAGTTGCTGCTGATTGCGACGATACCAAGCCCCCTCGGGGTTAAGCGGAACTTCATGCTGCTCCATATACTGAAGGAAAAGTCGTAAATCCTCCGCCAAAAGATGTCCTTCATCCCGGTAAGACGTTGGCTCACTTACCCGGATCATTCCGTTTTGCAAGTCTTGTACCATGACACGACGGAAACGCTCCTTCATGTCCAACGGAATTTGATACAAATACCTCGTATTATGCGTCGAACCGTTGAATAACCAGCCACTGTTGCGTAAACGGGCCACGATGTCCCGCGGTCGCTCACCGGAATCCCCATCCTCCTCGGCAGATTGTTTGGCAACCGCAATCAATTCCTCCATACTGAAATAAGGTCGGTCATCGAATAGCAGTGTGTTCAAAAACCTTACCTCTGACAGCTTTAGCTCCCTGACTTGCATCTCAAAAAAACTGCTGCTGCCGAGCTTTGTCAAAATGCCCTGGATCAGCTCATGTTTGGAATTGGGCTTACAGTCACATTCGTAATACACCGCGATTCTGTTCAAATGCACAATATCCGCAAATGTCAGCATATCCGCCAGATTCATCGTTCCATCGCCTCGTCACTGGACTGTCATCCGGAATTGATTCTTACCTGTTGTACCCACAGCTTTGACGGAATGTTCAGACTCTAAACCTCTTTTTTTCAAAGCTATAATTAAAAAATAAAAAGACCACGGCTTCTACGCTGAGTAGAAATTCGTGGTCTTTCGTCAACCTTTTAAGTTACAATCGCTTTTTTCCTGTAAATGTCTGGTGCAATTATACAACAGCGGCGTCCAATCCGTATCCTCACGCTGGAGAACACTCAGTGACAGATTACCAATTCGTTCCGTAAACTTTTCCTGATACAAAGCCTTATACAAATTAGCCAAAAAACCGCCATGAGAAACGACCAGCAGGTTCTTGTCCCGATTTTCCGACCAAATGGCCTCCATAAAAGCCAAACCTCGAAGTTGAAGAGCTTCATCGCTCTCCTGTCCCAGATCCAGCAGATGCCAGTCGCTCCCCCACTTCTTCTCACGCTCGACCTGCGTCATGCCCTCGACCTGACCATAAGCACGTTCTCTCAGCCGATCGTCCGGCTCCAGCAAAGGAAGATGAAGAGCAGATGCAATAATCTCTCCCGTCTCCTTGGCTCTCGAAAGGCTGCTTGTAATAAGTCCATCCCAATGATAGGGCTCATCCTTTAATCGTTCTGCCAGCAAGCGTGCCTGCCGGCGCCCTTCCTCATTCAACGGAATATCACTGTGGCCCTGGATTTTACCTACCGCATTCCAATCCGTTAATCCATGTCTGATCAAGCCAATAAGCATCGTGTTGTTTCCTCCGCTATTTAGTTATTCAGGCATTGTTATGAATCCGTATTGGAGCCCAGCCGTGCTGCTAATTTCTAACCCGTTTCGCACGATGAATCCAGCCCAAAGAAAATAAGGCAAGCGCAAGTGCCAACACAGACAACAACATCCAATATTGCGGGTAAGTAGGAACAATGCTTGCAACCAGCGGGTCCATAATGCCACTATTCACATTTTTAATGTGGTATTGATATTGTGAAGATGTACTTGTAGTTTCCAGCAAGCCTGTCGGTAAAATACCCGTATCCATGACAGGTGCCGCTTGAGGAGGATTTTCTTGAGAGGAGCTTCCATTCCAGTTCAAAAACAAAAAGCTACACAAAAATACCGCCAAAAAGCCGGCGATCCATACGGACATATACTTACGGGCTGCCGGGTTCACACGCGCACGCCGATGCTCGCCGGGAACAAGCCACGGTGACTCTTCATAAATTCGATCCATGACCCTGCGATTCATAGATTCCGCCTGCTCATCTGTTATCTCAAAGGAAATATCACGAATAGCGGATCGACTTTCTTTTGACAAATTCCACTCATTTTCTTCCGAACCATGCTCCCATCCGGCAGACGAGCTTTTGGCCCGTCTGCGCTCCGAGTCTTGTTTCGATACATTCTTGCCTGTAGCGAACAAATCCTCAGCGTCCCTGGATTTCATTGGCTGCTCATCCCTTCGTTTTCCTCATAGAGAGGCTCAAAAAAATAAGGCTCCAACTGCGTCTTCACACTGGTTCTGGCCCGGAAAAGCAACGATTTCACCGCACTGACCGTCTGCCCCAAAATCGTAGCAATCTCCTGATAATCCAATTGCTCGTATTCGCGCAAAATCAGCGCAGACCGCTGCTTCTCTGGCAATCTGTTGATCGCTTCACGAACCATCTCTACCTTCTCGCCGCGAAGGACGGCCTGCTCTGGAATCACATCCAATGGAGCAACCGGCACATAACCGCTCTCCTCCAATGGAACCTGACCGCTACGATGCTTGCGAAGCTCGCTCAGCACCGTATTACGTGCAATCGTATATAACCATGTGGAGAACGATGCATCTACCTCGCGAAAAGAGTGCAGGCTCCGGTACGCTTTATAAAACGTCTCCGAGCATAAGTCCTCAGCGATCATTTCCAGGTTCGAACTTTTCAGCATATGATAAACAAAAGCTAAAATTTTACGTTGGTGCCGCCTCATTAATTCTGAATAAACCTCAACATTACCTTGTTTGATTTCCTGAATCATCTGGGAATCTGTCATCATCCGAGTGAGACCCTCCTCGCCCATACATGTGCTGTTCTCCCATTCGATTCTGTCTATATATACCGAACAGGCCAAAAAAAGTTGCGCACTCCGCACAAATGGATGAAACAGCATCATGGAACATTTATTTTTTTCTTACCCTATGTAGTGCCAACAATAACGGTGCTATCCCCAACATTTCTCAACATCCAAAATGGACTTACCCATTGTACCACAAAATAGTCGTCAGTAAAAAAGTCCAAAATCCCCATGATTTCCATCACAGGCTACGTAACGCTAGCAACTGTTTCCGGTATACGGCATTTCCGACCTATTTTAAGTTTTTTCAAGATAAAGTGACATAACCTTGAATCTATTCCTTTTGAAAACGCTGGTAAGAATAATTATCCAAAAGAAAACGCTTTAAAAAATCATTGACAAAATGAAAACGTATACATATAATAAAAGTACAGTATGGTTTCTCTCCACTCCTATCCTACTCAGCTACTCCATAAGAGCAGCTACCACCCGGGGCTTTACCCGGGTGGTCTTTTTTTGTTTTCAAGAAACACCCTTCGTTTAATCCTATCTATATCACTATAACTTAATCTCAGTCCATAAAATAACAAAAAAACGGGCGAAGAGAATCTCACGCTCGTTTTAAATCTTTTCTACTACTTAACTCCCAGAAAGTGTATTGCTTTTAAGGCGGTCAGTAGCGCAGCGGTCCATTTGGATCTGAAGAAGCGTAGCAATCGTAAGATCAAATGGAACGCGAAGCGCCTCATCCTCCTTAACCAACAATCACACTTTCCTTTCTATACCACCACTTTATAACTCATTGAATCCAGCAGTGCCTTGGCGCGCTCCCAGTCCCGTTCTTGGCGGAAGGAAAGCCGCATAATACCGGGAACATCCTCTCGGCTTTCGATGATTTGCATATTGCTCAGGTTAATGCTGTTGTCCCCCAGCTCTGTTGCAATTCGACCGATAATCCCCGGGGTATCCGGTACATCAATATACAGATCAAACGTTGAGACGATGACACCTTTGCGGCGTTCTGGCAGCTCACTGCGGAAATGCCCCGCCGTCAAAAACTCGTCAGCAATTCCCTCTCCGTCTTGTATTCTCAGTAAATGGGTAAAACGCTCAATCTGCCCGTTCCACTCTTCCAGCAGACCTAGCAAAACATCACGATTGCTCAGCAAAATGTCCCGCCATACAATCGGATCACTGGAAGCAATTCGCGTAATATCGCGGAAGCCGCCGGCAGCCAGCGTACGGTACAACGGATTTTCGTCATTGTGCTTGCGCACCTGATTCACCAGCGCTGCTGCAATAATATGCGGAAGATGGCTGATCGCCCCGACAATGTCATCGTGCATATCAGGCTGGACACGGACAACCTGGGCTCCTGTGTATTTCAACAGACGCTCCAGCGAACTGTATGCTTCCTCAGGCACACCCTCTGCCGGGGAAAGTACATAGTAGGCATTCTCAAACAGCAATGCGGAAGCAGCCTTCACACCGGAACGCTCCGAGCCGGCCATCGGATGGCCACCGATAAAATAAGCATTACGTAAAGAGATTTCCGACGCTTTTTTGGCAATCGACGATTTTGTGCTGCCTACATCGGTAATAATGCAACCCTCTTTAAGCGGTAGCCTGCTTAACAACTCCAAGTAATGCTCCAGTAAGCCGACAGGTACGCATAAAAAAATAAAATCGGCATCCTCTGCCGCCTCTTCAACCGAAAGAGTCACGGTGTCCACGACACCACGGCTCAACATCGGCTCCATCAGTTCGGGAAGATGAGCATGACCGACAACGGTAATGCCCGGCTTCCCTTTAAAACATAGCGCAAGGGACCCACCAATCAGTCCCACGCCGAAAATGGCAATCTTCATCAATTATCAAATCCCATCTGCGGAAATTATAGACGCGCTTTCGCCGCTTCCGCCCCCAGGACCTGTTCCAGCGCACGGATAAACCACTCATTTTGCGGCTGTGATCCAACCGACACCCTAATGTATGTCGGATATTTGTAATGACCAGCGCGAATAATTACGCCTTTTTGAAGCAACTCCTGAAATACCTCACCCGACGGGCGACGTACATTCAGCATAATAAAGTTTCCATGTGCCGGAAAAGATTCCAGTCCAAGGCGCTTCAACTCATTTTGCAAATAGGCTCTGCCCTCCGCGTTGCGGTCACGGCATTCCTGCACAAAATCCTGATCTTCCAACGCCGCAATCGCTGCAGCCTGTGCTACCCGTGAAGTATTGAACGGCTCACGAACCTGATTAATCATACGGATCGTTGCCGCAGTCCCCATTCCGTATCCGATGCGAAGCGATGCTAGGCCATATATTTTGGAGAAGGTGCGTAATACAAGCAGATTTTCATAGGCCGGTAACAAACGAATACCGTCTGGATACGTGCTGTCTGTCACAAACTCGAAATACGCCTCATCCAGCACGACCAAAACATGCTTTGGCACTCGATCCAAAAATGCGATCAGCTCTGCTTCAGGTACAATCGTGCCTGTCGGGTTGTTCGGATTACAGATCCAGATCATTTTCGTACGGTCGTTAATCTGAGACAACATGGCTTCCAGATCATGTACCCCGTCACGCAAAGGCACCTCAACTGCAACCGCTCCCTCAATCTCCACATTGCTCTTGTACACAGAGAAGGTCTGATCCGCCATGATGCTTTCTTCCCCGGGAAGAAGAAAAGCACGCGTAATCAACGCAATAATCTCGTCAGAGCCACAGCCATAAATAAACTGATCCTCTTTCAAGCCCGTATGTTTAGCCAGCGCCTGTGTTAAAGCTACCGCGCTGCCGTCAGGATATACACTAATGTTCGCAAATTCCTCCTGAATGGCTTGCAATACTTTGGGAGAACTGCCGTACGGATTTTCATTCGAGGCGAGCTTAATCACTTCATCAAGTCCCAGCTCGCGCTTCACATCTTCAATTGGTTTACCAGGCTGATATACCGGCAAATGTACAATATGCGGTTTAGGTCGCATGCCCCTACCTCCTCTAATCCATTCAAAACTAAATTTGCTGCTTTCTATATTGACGCCAGTTTACTGCTTTAATTGTGCCACAAAATTGCGAATTTGGAAAAGCCCCTCTTCTCTGCGCGCAGAATCGTCCAGCAACGGGATAGCTTCCTCCACCTGACGCACAATGGCACTTCCGACGACAACTCCATCGCAAATGTCCGAAAAACGAATTACCTGCTCCCGGGTGGAGATACCGAACCCAACCGCTACCGGAATATCCGTATGCCGCTTGACCTGCTCGATGAAGCCCTCTATACCCTCAAAAAAGGAAGCTCTTTCCCCGGTCACCCCAAGGGAGGATACACAGTATACAAATCCGCGTGCTTGACGAACAATTCGTTCAATCCGCTGTTCAGAAGTTGGAGCCACCAACGGAATCAGATGTACACCAACCTCTGCCGCCCGTCCTCCCAGCTCTTCTGCTTCCTCAAGTGGAAGATCGGGAATAATCAGACCGCTGATGCCATGCTTCTGCAAGCCTGCAAAGAAAGCATCCATGCCCATCTGCAACACAGGATTATAATACGTGAACAAAATAAAAGGCAGGCTTGATCCCGCCGCCCGGGCCAAAGAAGCCGTCTCCATACACGTGCGGATCGAGATTTGCCGTTTCAACGCACGCTCAGACGCACGCTGAATGACAGGTCCGTCAGCCAGCGGGTCCGAATATGGCACGCCCAGCTCCAATATATCGGCTCCGGCCGACTCCAGTTGCCGAATGATTTCTACCGTCGTGTCGACATCCGGATCGCCTACCGTCAAGAAAGGAATTAATGCCGTTTTGCCTTCATTTTTGAGGCGTCCAAACACCTGATCAATTAAATTCATGACGGATTTCCTCCCAAATGCTTAATAATGGAGTCCACATCTTTGTCACCACGACCCGATAAACAGATAACAATAATATCATCCGCCGTCAAGGCAGGTGCCAGTTTAACGACCTGCGCGACTGCATGTGCCGACTCCAATGCCGGAAGAATACCTTCCGTGCGGCATAACAATTGGAGAGCATCCAGCGCTTCCTGATCGGTAATCGGAACATACTTGGCCCGCTCGATATCCTTCAAATACGAATGCTCCGGTCCAACACCCGGATAGTCCAATCCCGCCGAGATGGAATGCGCAGGCTGTACCTGTCCATATTCATCCTGAAGCAGATAGCTCATTGAGCCTTGGAAGACACCTTGCGTTCCCTTGCTCATCGTTGCTGCATGAAATTCCGTTTCCACGCCTTTTCCAGCCGCCTCAACCCCAAGCAAGGCAACCTCGTGATCCTCGATAAATGGATAGAACATACCGATGGCATTACTTCCGCCACCAATCGCCGCTACCACGACATCTGGAAGTCTGCCTTCTTTTTCGAGAATTTGACGGCGGGTTTCGTCGCCAATGACACGCTGGAAGTTGCGCACCATCATTGGATACGGATGTGGTCCGACCGCCGAGCCCAAAATATAGAACGTATCATGGACATGGCTCACCCAATACCGCAAAGCTTCATTCCCGGCATCCTTGAGTGTACGTGTGCCCGATGTAACCGGAATGACCTCTGCACCTAATAGTTGCATACGGAATACATTTAGCTGCTGGCGTACGGTATCCTCTTCTCCCATGAACACCTTGCACTCCAGTCCGAGCAATGCCGCGACAGTCGCCGTCGCAACACCATGCTGGCCTGCGCCTGTTTCGGCAATGACCTTCTGCTTGCCCATACGCTTCGCCAGCAGTCCCTGCGCCAGCGCATTATTAATTTTGTGGGCTCCGGTATGGTTCAGATCTTCGCGTTTCAAGTAAATTTTAGCCTTGCCCAAATGCTGACTCAGACGCTCCGCATAATAGAGCGGCGTTTCCCGGCCCGAATAATCCTTTAGCAGTCCGTTCAGCTCAGCGTTAAAATCAGGATCATCCGCATACTTCCGGTAGGATTCCTCCAATTCAATCAGTGCGTTCATCAACGTTTCCGGTACAAAACGTCCGCCAAATGTTCCAAAACGTCCGTTGTTATCAGGTAATTGTGTCATGCCTGCTTCACCCTTTCTACGAATGCTGTGATTTTTGCAATGTCCTTGACTCCATCCGTCTCTACACCGCTGGACACATCCAGCCCTTCGGGATGATACTCGGTAACCAGCTTTTCCGCATTATCGGCAGTCAGCCCGCCGGCTACAAACAAAGGAATTCCATGTTGTTGGGTCCAAGCATGATAGGCAGGAATCCGATCCCACGCAAACGTTTTGCCGGAGCCGCCACCATACAAGGGATCATATGTATCCAGCAGTAAAGCGTCAATCGTCCCGACATAGGCATCCAATTCGTCCGTCGGGCGTTCTGTCTCGCCCTTCACCGTCTGCCCTTTACTATCCACAGACCATGCCTTGAATACCTGTACGCCAAAATGCTCCCTGATCTCCCGGCAGCGCTGCGGACTCTCCTGCCCGTGCAGTTGAATGACATCTAATGGTGCTTTCTCCATGACATCATTTAACAGTGCATCATCAGGGTTCACAAATACGCCCACGCTGCGCGGTCTGCTGCCTGGGGTCCATTCATCCAATACGCGAAGCAGCTCTCCAGCCTGCGCGCCGTCAATCCGGCGCTTGCTGTCGGCAAACACAAAACCTATATAATCGACCGGTAAGTTTACCATAGATTTTAGCACTTCAACGCTTTGAAGTCCACAAATTTTTACGCCCGTTTTGTTCATGCTCTAACCCCGTCCATCAAATCGGCTACAGCCTGTCCTACATCATCCTTGCGCATCAGATGCTCCCCTACCAGGATGCCGTGTGCACCTACCGAATGTAAATACTTTACATCTTCGGGTCCGGCAATGCCGCTTTCGCTAATAAACGTAACTCCTTTAGGAATCAGTGAGATCAACTCCTCTGTCGTCTGGAGGCGGGTCTCAAATGTCCTCAAATTTCGGTTGTTCACGCCAATCAAGGTAGCTGTCCCCAGATCCAGCACAGCTTTAAGCTCCTCACTGTCATGCACCTCTACCAATGCGTCCAGCCCTAGGTTCTTAGCAATCTGTAAAAATGACCCCAAAACACGTGGCTCCAGTATAGCCGCAATCAACAGCACCGCATCCGCTCCCAGCAGACGAGCTTCATAAATTTGCCGTTCATCAATGATAAAATCCTTGCGCAGCAGCGGAATCTTTACCTGTTCACGAATTTGGTGCAAATATTCAGAACTCCCCTGAAAGTACGTCACATCCGTCAAGACAGAAATACAATCGGCTCCAGCTTCCTCATATGCCCGTGCAATGTCCACCGGATGAAAATCCGGTCGGATCAACCCTTTGGAGGGGGAAGCCTTCTTCACTTCGGCAATCAGTCCGAGCGGACGGTTGCGACGCAGAGCTATAGCATCCTCGAACCCTCTCGTCGCAGGTAAATCGGCAACCAATCGTTCGGCTTCACTGATTTGAAAATACTCCTTAAGCTGCTCCACTTCTTGTCGCTTCGTCACTACAATTCGATCAAGATACATATTGATATTCCCCCGTTGCCTGTATTAATTGATCCAGCTTGGACAGGGCCAGCCCCGAGTCAATAGCTTCAGCCGCTCGTGCTACTCCGTCCGTTAAGGTAGCTGCTGCGCCCGATACATAGATGCACGCGCCGGCATTCGCTAACACGACGTCCCGATAAGCTCCCCGCTCCCCGTTCAAAATCCGACCTATAATGTCGGCGTTAACATGGGCGTCCCCACCCAGCACTTCATCGAGACGGTGCGTCTGTAAACCCAGATCCGACGGGTTAAGTTCAAACGTATGAACCTGACCATCCTTCAACTCAGATACCCGTGTCGGTGCCGAAATGCTGATTTCATCCAATCCGTCCAGACTGCTTACGACCATGGCCCGCTTGGAGCCGAGTCGATTCAGCACCTCAGCGATCACTTCCGTTTTTCCCGCGTCATAAATGCCCAGCAACTGGCGATCCGCACCTGCCGGATTCGTCAAGGGACCGAGCATGTTAAACACCGTTCGTACTCCAAGCTCCCTGCGTGGAGCGGCAGCATGCTTCATAGACGGATGGTACAACTGCGCAAATAAAAAGCAGATGCCGATACGATCCAGACATGACCGCGCCTGATCACTCGTCAAATGGATATTGACCCCTAGGGCCTCCAGCACATCGGCGCTCCCGGCACGTCCGCTTGCAGAGCGATTGCCATGCTTCGCTACGCGTACAGATACCGAAGCCGCAATAATAGCGGATATCGTGGAAATATTAAACTTGTGAATACCCGAACCTCCGGTTCCACATGTGTCCAGCAAATGGGTATCACCTTCTCCGATTTGCACCGGACTGGCATAGCTGCGCATAGCTTCGGCAAATCCGGTGATTTCATCCACCGTCTCCCCCTTGATGCGCAGAGCCGTCAGCAGCCCACCAATTTGCGCCTGCGTGGCACTCCCACTCATAATCTGTTCCATCACGCCGCGGGCCTCCGTACGTGAAAGATGCTGTCCCTCAATGACCCGGCTTAACCCCACTTGCATCATGTCATGTCGTTCCATCGTCGTCTCCTCCTCAAAATCAGATTTTTGTATGTTACGGAGTGTACAAATAATCCTGGTTGATGACGCTGTTGTAGGGCTGTACCGTCGCCGGGAACATCGCTTCAGCCGTGCGGATCGCTTTCAGCATCGCCTTGGCCTTGTTCACCGTCTCCTGATACTCGCTTTCCGGAACCGAGTCCCACACAATCCCTGCACCCGCCTGAACATAGGCCCGGTTCTTTTTAAACACAATCGTACGAATCGTAATGCAAGTATCCATATTGCCCGAGAAGCCCAAATATCCGATGGCTCCTGCATACGGACCGCGCGCTTCCCGCTCCAGCTCGGCAATAATCTCCATCGCCCGCAGCTTCGGAGCCCCCGATACCGTGCCCGCTGGCAGGCAGGACAGGAACGCATCGAAAAAATCTTTATCTTCGCGCAGCTTACCCGATACATTGGATACAATGTGCATCACGTGGGAATAGCGTTCAATTTCCATAAACGTATCGCATTTGACCGTACCGAACTGAGATACACGTCCCAGATCATTTCTTCCCAAATCGACCAGCATCAGATGCTCGGCACGTTCTTTTTCATCCTTCAGCAGCTCTTCGGCGAGCGCTATATCTTCTGTTTCCGTCACGCCACGCGGCCTCGTTCCGGCAATAGGACGGGTTTCCACCCGACCGTTTTCCACCTTGACGAGCGCCTCCGGCGAAGTGCCCACGATGATCTCGTCATCCATTTTCAAATAATACATATACGGAGACGGGTTCATCGTGCGCAGCACGCGGTATACCTGTAAAGGAGAGGCATCTGTATCAATGTGAAAGCGCTGGGATAGCACGACTTGAAAAATATCGCCTGAGCGGATATATTCCTTTGCCTGCTCCACGTTTGAAATAAACTGCTCCTTCGTCACATTCGATTGAATCTCACCCAGCTCCACATCATCAGGAATCGAGGCTGCCCCCAATGTCTCTGGCGGTGTCTGCTTACGCAGATACTGCGCCGTTGCTTCCAGCTTGCGTTCCACCTCGGCATAAGCAGCGCGGATGTCCTCATCACTGTAGCCTTCGCCTACATGAACATTGCCGACCAGCAAAATTTGCTGCTTCACGTGGTCAAAGACGATAACTTGATCACAGAACATAAAACGAATATCATCCATATTCAAATCATCTACTGCATGTTCTGGCAGTTTTTCATAGTATTGCAGCAAATCATATCCAAAAAATCCGATGGCCCCGCCTGTAAATGGAGGCATCTCTTTCAGCTTCGGGCTACGGTACTTGCGAAGCAACGCCTTGAGCGCTTCAAGCGGCTTGTCGTTTAATATTTGTCGCTTACCATGCTGTTCCAGGATTAAACGGCCTTTTTTGCCGGAAACCATCAGGAACGGGTCGGTCCCGATGAATGAATGTCGCGCCCATTGCTCGCCTCCCTCTACACTCTCCAGCAGAAAGGCCCGGTCCCGCTCAGCATATCGACGGAAAATCCGAATTGGCGTCTCCATATCGGCCAGCACTTTTTTGTACACAGGAATCAGGTTAAATTCATTCGCCATCGTTATCACTTGCTCCACATGCGGCGTTAACATGAGATCACTTCCTTTCCAAATTGGCGCAGAACCCAAAGGAGAGAACATAAAAAAGCCTCCACCCGGAAGGTAGAGGCTGTCAGTTATTGAAATTATAAGAATGCTACCATATACAAAATGACTACAGCAAATATACAAAGTATACACTCATCCCTTTGTATAACCTGGGTTACTTCAAATAAGCACCTCCCCCAGAAACATTCTCCGTGGACAAAGGCTTACCCGCTACCGCTGGTCTCTGTAATCTTCATATGGAATTGGCTCAACTGCACTCTTCTCATCTCAACTTAACTCTGGCTAACTCTACTCAACTCTGCTACAAACACTATATCTCATACGATGTTACTTTGGCAACCATCAACTTTAAAAACAGGCGATTACTTCCCTTGGGAAGCCAAATCCGGTCTTAGCGCCTGCGCTCCGTTCAAATAAACATGTTTGATTTCCCGCTGTGTTTTAACGGTATTTACCTGTACCATCAAACGGATGCATTTTGGCAAGCTGCCCTCTACGGGAATTTCCAACGAACACATAAGCGGAACCATATCCCAACCGTCTAGCTGGCGGATCGCCTTCGCCGGGAAAGTAGCATTCAGATCGTGGGTCACCGTAATCCATACGTTGCTAATATCCTCCGGCTGCACTTCATTGTAGGACACAATTTCCTCCAACAGAAGACATGTGGCTTCCAAAATTTCGTTTTCTTCATTGTTCGCTACGGTCGTCGCCCCACGAATTCCACGATTGTACATCGTTACGCCTCCTCTTTTAGCTGTTCAATTACTTGTCGGATGTAAGAGACGGAAATATCCTTCACTACCTCCACACGCCCGATGCTGCGTGGGACGACAAAAGTAATACTGCCTTCCTTAAACTTTTTGTCATGCATCATCGCATCCAGCAGACGATCTGTTTCGAGATGAGCGGGAAGAGAAGTCGGTAAACGAAGCGAAGCCAGCATATCCCTCGTTTCTGTTACCAAAGAAGGATCTGCCCCCAGCTTCACACCCAGAAGTGCAGAGCCGACCATACCAATAGAAATCGCTTCCCCGTGTAAAAATTCGCCATACCCCGCAATCGCCTCTATCGCATGACCAATGGTGTGACCGAGGTTTAGAATAGCGCGTAAATCGTTTTCACGTTCATCGCGCGACACCACTTCGGCTTTCACAGAACAGCCCTTCTCCAGCCCATACTCCAGGGCTGCCGCGTCCAAAGCCAGCAAGTCAGCCGCATAATCGCGGCACCAGTGGGCAAAATCAGCATCCCAGATCAATCCATGTTTGATCATTTCAGCCAGCCCGGCAGATACCTCGCGCGGAGGCAATGTAGACAACGTATCCACGTCATACAATACCAATTCCGGCTGATGGAAAGCTCCAATCATATTCTTAGCCAAAGGATGATTGATGCCGACCTTGCCGCCCACGCTGCTGTCATGCGCAAGGATTGTAGTTGGAATCTGTACGAACTTGACGCCTCTCATAAAAGAAGCCGCCACAAATCCGGCCAGATCACCCACTACGCCACCGCCAAGTGCGATAACGGCTGAATTGCGATCCAAACCGCCCTCGATAGCTGCTGTAATCACCTGCTCATACACAGCAAGCGATTTGGACTTTTCACCCGGCTTGACGACGATGGAAACCGTCTTGTACCCTGCTGCCTGAAGGTTGCTCTCCAGTGTCGCCAAATAAAAAGCTGCTACATTTTCATCAGAGACAATCAACAATGGACTTTTTTGCGCAATTCCTCGTTCGCTCAACAACGCTCCTGCCCGATGTAACAGTCCACGTTCGATATGAATGGGATAGGAACGTTCCCCAAGTTGTACCGTCAGCGTACTCATCTCAGTACCGTCCCAGTTGTTCTTCGTAGGATGCAATGTTCGCACGGATCTCTTCAATGGAATCCCCGCCGAATTTTTCAAGCAAAGCCTTGGCAATCTCCCAGGCTACAACATGCTCCATAACCACACTTGCCGCTGGTACGGCACATGCATCCGAACGCTCAACCTGAGCGGTGAACGCTTCCTTCGTATCAATATCCACGCTTTGCAGCGGCTTATACAGCGTCGGGATCGGCTTCATCACGCCACGAACCACGACAGGCATTCCGTTGGTCATCCCACCCTCGAAACCGCCCAAACGATTGGTACGGCGATGATATCCACGTTCGTCATCATGTAAAATCTCATCATGCACCTGCGAACCACGCAGCTCTCCAGCTTCAAAGCCGATACCGATTTCCACGCCTTTGAACGCATTAATGGACATGACTCCTTGGGCAATGCGTGCATCCAGCTTCCGATCATGCTGTACATGACTGCCGAGACCAATCGGAACACCTTCCACGATACATTCCACTACGCCACCAACTGAATCGCCTTCTTGCTTGATAAGGTCAATGTAGGCTTCCATTTTCTTTTCCGTTTCCGGATCGGTTACTCTCACCGAAGAGGCTTCTGTCACGGCAATCAGCTCGTCAATAGGCAACTCACGGTAAGGTGCCTCGATTTCTCCAATGCGGATAACCTGCCCAGCCACCTTGATTCCGAACTCTGCCAGCAATTGACGGGCCAAACCGCCGCAAGCAACACGAATTGCCGTCTCACGGGCACTGGAACGTTCCAGCACGTTGCGCAGATCCTTCAGATTGTATTTCAATCCGCCGTTCAGATCTGCATGACCCGGACGCGGACGGTGAACCCGGCGCTTTTCCTCGTCACTGCCTTCGATGGGCTCAATATTCATAATGTTCTGCCAATGCTTCCAATCGTTGTTTTCCACAATCAGGGCAATCGGCGCACCTGTGGTATACCCGTGACGAACGCCTCCGGCAATGTTGGCCGTATCCTTTTCAATCTGCATACGCCGTCCCCGTCCATACCCCTTCTGACGACGGTGTAGCTGAAAATTCAATTCTTCAAAATCCAATTTTAAATTGCTCGGCATGCCCTCTACAATCGCAGTAAGCTGGGGACCATGCGTTTCCCCCGCGGTTAAGTAACGTAAACTCATGACGCGTTCCCCCTTTAAACTGTTAAACTGTGCATCACTAAAATCTTTAACTGTGCTTCATTATAGTATACGCACCTTTCTTTGACAAGAAAAGCCACGAGAGTGCAGATAAACAAAAAACACGCCCTTTGGTCAAAGCCAAAGAACGTGCGCTCCTGATAAGCCAATAGCCAACGTATCCATTGTTAGAACTCAACGAGCTACGAACAATGGGCTGTATGTACGGGCTTATGCTTTTTTACGATAAAAAAAGGTTTCCGTCGATTCCAGACCATATTGGTTTGGAGAAAAAATTTGCTCTGTACTGCCGACAAACAGCACGCCGCCGGGACGAAGACTGGCTGCAAACTTCTGGTACAGCTTATGCTTGGCCTCTTCCGTAAAATAAATCATGACATTACGGCAGATAATGAGATCGTAGCCGTCATCAAACCGATCCAGCAGCAAATTTTGCTTTTGAAATTTCACAGCCTGCTTCAAACGATCATCAATTCGATACATCGCACCATCCGGCTTGAAATACTTACTAGCTACCTGCTCAGGCACATCCTTGAGCGAACGCTCTAAATATCTGCCTTCCTTGGCCTTAGCCAGTGCGCCGTCATCAATGTCAGAAGCCGTTATGGAGCAATTCCCCAAAATTCCCTTGCCGTCCAGCACCATAGCCAAGCTGTACGGCTCCTCACCAGTCGAGCAGGCCGCACTCCACAGCTTGAGCTTCTGCTTGCCTGCAAGCAGCTGTGGCAAAATCGTATCCCGCAGCACTTCCCACCGATTGGGATTACGCCAAAACTCTGAAACATTGATCGTCATCCGATCCAAAAATTCATAGAACAGGGGCTTTTCTTTCATCATGGCATCATAAAAAGAAACAAAACTGGGAAACCCGTTTTTGTTGCGAAGCGTCGTTAACCGCCTTTTCATCTGTGCTTCCTTGTATTGTGCAAGATCAATACCTGTGCTGTCCTTGATTTTGCGGATAAACGCTGTGTAATCGGGGTCCGTCTGACCCAGTTCCATATCCGTCATGCTACCATCCTTCTTCATACGAGATTATACTTACACCCAGGTCGCCACACTTTTTTCGTACCGAACCGATTCCTCCGGCGTGAAAAAATTCGCAATCTCGCGCTCCGCGCTCTCCGGTGAATCTGAACCGTGAATGAGGTTAAACGGTGTATGTGCAGCAAAGTCTCCCCGGATCGTGCCCGGAAGAGCCTCTGTCACTTGTGTTTTACCAATCAACAGGCGAGACAGGGTAACGATGTTATCCCCTTCCCAAACCATGGCGAATACAGGACCAGAAGTGATAAAGCCTACAAGCTCTTCAAAAAAAGGCTTGCCCACATGCTCTGCATAATGCCGTTCCGCCTGTTCTTTAGATACCTGCACAAGTTTGCCAGCCGTCATTTTGAAGCCTTTGTCCTCCAAACGACTAATAATACGTCCAATTAGTCCACGTTGTACTCCATCCGGTTTAACCATCAAAAACGTACGATCCATCGGCTCACTCCCAATCCAATCTAATGTATTTATACAGTACTAAACTGTATTGTAACAGAAAGCTTGGAAACGGTTAAAGTATTTTGTCATAGCAAACCCAAAACACAACTTTAGTAGGAGCGGCGGGTCACAAAATGAGCAATATCGCGCAGCGTCTTTTTCGTTTTGACATCTGGTAGTAAGTCCAGCGCGTGTAGCGCTTTTTTAATATATCGGTCGGCGAGAATTTCCGCTTTAGCGATTCCTTCACTTTTTTTAATTATATCCACCGCTTTGCGTGCATCTCCCTGCCCGTCCCCGGCCTGAATACGACCGATTTCAGCCAATAGATCGTCGCGCAGCTCAGGCTGTCCAAGCGCATAAATGACCGGAAGCGTAATGTTTCCCTGTCTCATATCACTGCCTGGCGGTTTGCCAATCTTTTTTTCCGTGCCACACAGATCGAGCAAATCGTCCTGAATTTGAAAAGCCATACCCACATTGTAGCCATAAGTATACAACAGGGAATTCACTCTTTCCCGCGCACCCGCAGCCATAGCTCCCAATTGGCAGCTGACCGCAATCAACAATGCCGTTTTGCGACGTATGCGAAGCAAGTAATTACGTACACTCTGATCGACATTAAAAAAATCGCGGATTTGTTCCATTTCACCGATGGACATTTGCACCAGCGCCTTGGACAATACCCGGTGAATGTCCGGATTCGGCAGTCCTGCGGCTATCGAAAGCGCACGTGCATATATGTAGTCTCCGGTGTACATGGCCACCCGATTGTCCCATTTGGACTTCACAGTTGGCTGGCCACGCCTCATCTCCGCATCGTCAATCACATCGTCGTGAACGAGGGAAGCAGAATGAATAAGTTCCAGCGGTACTGCTATGCGTTTGAGCTTGTCCAGATCGTATTCCCCAAACTTGCCTCCCAGCAGCACAAAGACCGGCCGCAAACGCTTGCCTCCCGCCTTGAGCAAATGAAGCGACGTATCATTAATCAACGGCTCCGTGCTGTCGATGCTGCGGTATAGCTCTTCTTCTATGAAGTTCATATCCTTCTTTAATAAACCGAACAATTCCAATCGTTTCATTCTTTCACCCGTGTCAGCGTATTGTCACTCCAGAGAAGCGGCTTCACTCGTCGGTCAAGCAGCCCCAGTTCATGTGCATACTGAAAATAAAGCTCTAAGCCCTTTTGTTCCTTCTCTCCAAAATCATAACACAGATTAGTAAAGTAGCGCTCCCAATAATCCCGCAGGCCCCCAATTTCCTTGCAGGCTTCGGAAATAACAGACGTCAGATCAGACAGGCTGCGCTGCTTGCTTGCACGAAACGCATCTGCTACTTCAGCCACCGCATCAGGATTCTGTGTAGCAAAAGGACGGCGCACTGCCCATACGGCAAAGGTCATGCTGTACCCTGTCCAGCGTTTCCACTCTTCTCCGAGATCGGTAACGTACAGGCCATCACGCCGCCAGGATGCCTTGATCGCGTGATCTCCAATCAGCAGCCCTGCATCCGCCTGCCCCAGCATCAAATCCAGATCCGGCTCGCAGTCGAAATAGGAAGGTTGGCCTTCCCACGCCTTCTCCATTAAAATTTTTAACAAATTCACGGATGTAGCAGACGTATTCGTCAACGCAATCGTTCCGTTTTTGATTTCATCCAGCGGCTTGCGTGAGAACAGCAAAATGGATTGCACAGGACCGTCCGCACTGACAGACAGATCCGGCAACAGCAGCATATCCTCGGCACCGGATGCATAAGCAAAGGAGGACATCGCGCTGATATCCAGATCTCCTTTCAGCATACTTCGGTTCAGTTCCGCCGGGACTTTAGAAACCAGTTCCGCCGGATAGAGAAGCTGTGAAGGATTAAAATAATGAAAAATGGGCCAAGCGTTTGTGTATTTAATTTTTCCGATTGTGATTGTCTTGGTGTCCGGTGTCGGCATCGGAATCCCCCCATCTCGTAAACAGTTGATGTTCGATACGCAAGCTGTCCAAAACTTTGCCTACGAGGAACAGTACGATATCATCCAGCGTCTTAGGATGAAAGTAAAAAGCCGGCATAGCCGGAATCATTTTGACCCCGAGCCTTGCAAGCTTAAGCATATTTTCCAAATGAATGGCATGTAGCGGCGTCTCACGAGGCACCAGAATGAGCGGACGGCCTTCCTTCATCATCACGTCTGCTGCTCGCGCCATGAGATTATCGGACGAGCCGTGCGCCACTGCGGACAACGTTCCCATCGAGCAGGGCATGATAACCATCGCATCCACCAGGTAAGAGCCACTCGCAATCGAAGCGCCAATATCCGTGAACGGATGGTATACAAGAGAACCGGGACGGCCCCCGAATTTGTCATTCAGAGCCCCCTCCCGGTCAGTTACGTTCCAGCCTAATTCCTCTTTCAGTACCCGCCAGCCGGCGTTGGAAACAATCAGGTGAACTGTGTACTGCAAATCCAGCAGTGTTTCTACCAGCCGTACTCCATAAATGCTTCCGCTCGCGCCTGTAATGCCAATAACGATTCGTTTGCCTTGATGGTTGCTCACCTGATTATGATTCATAAGTATTGACGCACCACCAAATCAATCAGTGTAAAAGCAAATACGACCATGCTTAGTACACCGTTCATCGTAAAGAACGCCGTCTGCAAACGACTCAGGTCCTTCGGAGATACGATATAGTGCTCATAGAATAAGATAATGTACGAAATAATCATGCCCGCCAGATACCACCAGCTTAAATCTGTAATAAAGAACAGCACAATAAATCCGATCGCCGTAATGACATGGAATGCCCGAGCCATATTAAGGGCACCCGACACACCAAAGCGGGCAGGAATGGAATAAACGCCCTCGTTCTGATCAAAATCAATATCCTGACAAGCATATATAATGTCAAATCCAGCCGTCCAAAATGCAATCGTGAGATATAATACGATAGCGATTAAATCGATTTGTCCCGTCACGGCGACCCACGCGCCCAGCGGCGCCAATCCGATTGTCAGACCGAGTACGATATGACAAAGCCAAGTAAAACGCTTGGTATAAGAGTAAAAAACAAGCATAAAAAAGGCCAGCGGGAACAGCTTGAACGCCAGCGGACTTAACTTGAACGATGCCCAGAACAACAGTACCAAACTGACGATGATGAAAATCACAACTTCGCTCGACTTGAGCAGCCCCGCCGGAATGGCACGCCCTGCCGTACGCGGATTTTTCCCGTCAATTACACGGTCAATCATGCGATTGAAGCCAAAAGCAGCGCTACGTGCGCCGACCATAGCCAGCAAGATCCATCCGATCTGTGACCATGAAGGAAGCGTGCCTGTCACGACAACTGACCCTAATACAGCCCCCATAAATGCAAATGGGAGCGCAAATAACGTATGTTCAATTTTAATCATTTCCAAAAAAATAGCAATTTTCTTAAACATGCTGACTCTCCTTGATTCCAATATGCAATGCCGCAATGCCTCCAGTGAGAGAATGAGCCTGTATATCCTTTAGTCCGACTTCACGGAAGATGCCAGCCAGCTCATCCCTTCCCGGAAAAAGCGCCAACGAATCAGGGAGCCATTTGTATTGCTCATAACGTTTGGCGAACAATTTGCCGAGCATGGGCAAGATGTGTTTAAAGTATGAATAGTAAATCCCCTTGAACGGCTGCCATGTAGGCTTGGACAATTCCAGACATACGACCTGCCCGCCCGGTTTGACGACACGCTGCATTTCCTCTAAAACGCGGCGCAGATCAGGCACATTACGCAGACCAAAGCCAATCGTTGCGTAGTCAAAAAAATTGTCTTCAAAAGGGAGTTCCATCGCGTTACCCTGAACAAGCGTGATTTGCTTTTCACGGGCTTCCGATGCAATCTTGCGTTCGCCTACATTCAGCATGTTCTGGCTAAAATCCAGCCCTACGATGTGACCACTTTCACTTGCACGCGCCATCGCGAGCGTCCAGTCACATGTACCACAGCATAGGTCGATTGCCGTATCCCCATGGTGCATATTCATTTTTTTCATCGTAAATTTACGCCAAGCCTTATGTCTGCGAAAGCTCAGTATATCGTTCATCAAGTCGTATTTACCTGCGATGCTTTCAAACACGCCGTGAACGAATTGCTCTTTCGGCTTGGTGTCGCTTGATCCCATGACGTTCACCTAACCTTCCCTCACAACCGGGTGTGGACTATTCAGCAGCTTCAGGAAAGGCTCCAGCATGCGTTCGAATTCCTCAATCCCCGTATTTTGATCATCTGACAGGATCTGCCGGATGTGTGTAATAGCCGTTCGGAGCCTGTCCAGTACCGCATCCTCGGCCTTGTACTTCAGAACAAGCTTGCGCCATGCATCCGCGTCTGGACTATTCTCTGAGAGCAGCTCCCGTTCGTTCTGGTCACCTTTACCGTAAACATGCCAGAACATATATCCGAAACGGGATTTGTCCGGTTCTGCACGCTTGTCCCATTCCTCTGCCAACGTATCACAGAGGGCAAATTCGTTGAGAAGCTGCTCCCAAACTTCCCGATCCTGTTCTGCCACAAGTGAAGTAAAGGATAGAAAAAGCTCCTTTTTAAAACGAACCATATGAGTTAAATACTGTGCCGCATTCAGACGAAAATGCTTCATCTCCCAATACAGGCTCATTTTACCTGCATTCACTTCACACACCGCATCACTCAGCTTCGAAATGGCTGTAATGCGACCTGCCAATGCGAGCAACTGATAAAAACGGCTGCTAAAATAGTCCCCGGCCAACACTTTAAGCTGTCTGGAACGCATTTCCTCCGGACTCCGTATGCCGGATAAAGTATCAATCATATCATGCGTATCCAGCCCCATCTGCACGAGTGAGGTGACCAGTGCGTATAGTTCATCCTCGCTTGTATGTAGCTCCTGCGCATTCCGGTTCAAAAACATAAACAACAGGCGGGTACGGCTGTCAGGAAAAGCCGGCATTTCCGTATGTTGTTGAATCATGTCGTATTCCACATATTTCCTTGCTAATTGGGGTACGCGATACGGTTTCATCCTAAGCCTCCGAGCCATGACTTTCTGGTGTACTCAAATAATTGCAATGCCTTATATTATATCACAATTTAAAATGATTCGCGACTAAAGTAGTGTAGGTCCAATGACAGAAACACCTAATCTGTATATACACCGTTAAACCTGCTTTGCCACATTGGAGTTACCGTAATACGGAAGCGGACTTTCAGTTCCTCCGGCAAGTCCGCACCTTCCCGGCTTCTCAACTGATCCAGCGCTTCACTCGTCCACTCGTTCCGGCGTATATCAGATGCCAGCAGCAGATGACGTTCTCCTGACCATTCGTCCTGCGTCACTACCCGAAGCAGTAATTGCCTTACATTCGTCGTTCCATAAAAACTAAAGGTGGTAATCTCTGCCATATTTTGATAGATTTCAAGCGGGGCGGTTTCTTCCTTGGACAGCTTTACATCCAGAGTCAGGACTGAATGTTCCCAGCTTACGCTGGCAATCGGTGTCGTCAAAGGAAGCTCATTCAGCGTATCCACCAGATTGTCATCGGTCAGCAGCACCCGCTGCTGCGACGATACCGTCGCCTGTGTCTCACGAACAGCAGCGGTTCCAGAATCCAGCGCCTGTAAGGATGGCAGCAGTATAGCAGCGGCAGTGGTTATGAGAATTGAGCCGCTTAGCACAATCCAAGGTTTCATTCAGAGCCTCCCCTGACCCCTACCCTGTTATGGGTTATTACGGTAAAGGTCCTCACTCTCATTGTACAACAAAAAAAAGCAGGCTATGCCTGCATTTTAATCCTCCGTATCCACGACTCCGTGTTTGGTCATCACAACGGCCTTGCCGCGAATTTTAATAGCAGAGGTATGATCTGTAAATTGAACGATCAACACCTCACCCTTGTCCAATTTTTCTGAATGATGCAGGCGTGTATCCTGGCCTCTTGTCAGACCAAAAACCTGACATCCGTTGCTTTTTGCTTTAATCACAACGTAATCACTGTTACCCGTCACATTATCTTCCATATCCATTTCCCCCCTGAGAGCCAAAGCTATACTTTTTATGATGGAGATTCGAGCTTGTTTTGTCAACTACATGCTTCGGACACAAACTGCAACAATTACCGCGTCCCGAGCCATACTATCCGTGCAGCCCCATCCGCTAACGAAAGGAGCGAATCTGATGAAAAACTATAGTCCCGCTAATCTGAGTCCTGCCCAAGTAGAGCGGCTTCAGCAGCTTGAGCAAGAATTTGCCGAGCTGGCGGGTGAACCGCTGGTGCTGATCGCCTATGCTTCACGGAACGACAGAACCGCTTCCCCTGCTTCGTCCCGCATTGCATCTGCTATGGAATAACAGGACAAAAAGAAAAGGCCGTGAATCAAATTCACGGTCTTTTCAGCGCAATGGGAATATGTAAGAAATCTTATTTAATTCCGTCCTTGAGCGCTTTACCCGGTTTAAATGCCGGAATTTTGCTCGCAGGGATTTCGATTTCTTCTCCTGTTTGCGGGTTACGTCCTTTACGTGCGGAACGTTCACGAACCTCAAAGTTCCCGAAACCTACCAGTTGCACCTTGTCTCCACTTTGCAGCGCTCCGGAGATCGCTTCGAATACAGCGTCAACGGCTTTAGTTACGTCTTTTTTGGACAATTCAGTGCTTTCGGAAACCTGATTGATCAAATCCGTTTTATTCATAATATTCACCTCCCAATTCAAGTGTAGTCCAGCATTAAGGTTATCGGTGTTGTAGAACCGATATGAAGTCGCCTGTATAAAATAACCCGGGCGGCATATGCCTTCCATAATGTTATCATCTGTTTCCGTTTCGCCGTTAAATATACATAGAATATACCTAACCTCCGCAATATAGAGACAATATCGCCGAAACTGGCGTTTTATGGCACCCTTCTTGCGTGGAACAAGGTTTATAGTAATACAGTCCACAGACAATTTCAAGTACGGCGACGGTTTAGCACATAAAAAGTGACGGCCAGCGCGAGCACCAGCACAATTCCTTTGACGATATCATGAGCAAAATACTGCACATTCATCATAGTCAGACCGTTCACCAATACCCCGATCAAAACCGCACCGATAAATGTACCGATGACATTCGGTTTCCCCGCTCCAAAAACCGAAAAACCGACAAAAACTGCCGCCACCGCCTCCATCAGCAAGGGAGAACCTGCATCTATTTGACCCGATCCTACCCGCGAAGCATACAAAATACCGGCAATGGCTGCAAATACGCCTGAAGCGACGTAGGCTAGTGTACGAACTTTTTTTACCCGTATGCCCGACAAACGAGCAGCTTCCTCATTCCCTCCGGTCACATACATTTGACGCCCATGCTTTGTGTAAGTTAAGAAAATATGCACCGCCGCTACCGCCAGTAGAAGCAATATAACCGAAATCGGGATCCCCAACCATTTGCCTTGTCCCAAAATAAGAAAAGCAGGAGATATTTCCCCTGGCGCCTTGCTGCCATCAGGAAACTGCATATGATTATAAATGGTGTAGCCTTGAGCGTACGTTTTATGAATCCCGCTTACAATATACATCATCGCAAGGGTTGCCAGCAAATCGGGAATACGAAGCTTTACGATCAGTAATGAGTTCAGTAGTCCCACGACTGCACCGACAACCAGAGATACAATAATGACCACCGCAACGGGCTGCTCATACCAGACCATCAGCGAAGCTGAAACAATGGTAGTCAGAGATACCGTAGCACCGACGGAAAGATCAAAACCGTCCACGATGAGAGACAATGTCACACCAATTGCGACAAAAGTCACAATCGCAATAGAGCCAAGAATGTCCATCAAATTGTCGTACGTCCAGAAATAGGGCAATGTGGCTGAAAAAAACGCCAACACACCCATAATTACGACTACAGCCCCATAACGAAATGAGACGTTTAACCATTTTTCCTTCATGAATGCACCTCTTCACCGCCGCTGGCATACAACAGAAGCTCTTCCTGCTCCACTTCGCCCCGCGCAAATTCCTTTATTATTTTTCCGTCATACATCACTGCAATTCGATCACCAATGCCGATACCCTCAGCAAATTCACAGGTTAAATAGATGACCGCTTTTCCCTGAGCAGCCAATTCACCAATGATACGGAAAATATCACTTTTCGCCCCGATATCCACACCCTTGGTCGGCTCGTCAAAAACAAACACATCTGCCCCGGAATGCAACCATTTACCTATCGCAACCTTTTGCTGATTCCCGCCACTCAAATATTTAACATTCTGACGCAGAGATGGCGTCTTAATGCCAAGGGAAGCAACGACTTCGCTACCGTTCGTACGTTCTTTGCGACGACTGATAAAACCAAGTACACTCAACTTGCCTAATAGCGGAAGACTAAGGTTTCGTTCTACCGTCTCTTCGATGAATACACCTTGCTTGCGCCGTTCCTCAGGTATGGACACAATCCCCTGAACTATCGCGTCCGCAGGCTCTCTCAGACGAATGGAACGGCCTTTGAAGACCAGTTTCCCCTTATCGGGCTTATCCGCGCCTGTAAGAAGCCGGGACAGCTCCGTTTTGCCCGCACCGACCAAACCTACGATAGACAAGATTTCCCCGCGTCTGACCTCCAAATCGACACCGTGAACACGTAATCCCTTGTGAAGCCCTTTGGCTTCCAGCACCGTTTCACCGATAGGAGCATCTGTTTTCGGAAATTCTTCCTCAAATGTTTTACCAAGCATATGGGTAACGATGTCGCCTACATTCAAATCGGAGGATGCACCGGTGAACACTCGCTCTCCATCACGCATCACCGTAACGCGGTCGCTGTGTTCAATGACCTCTGGCAATCGGTGGGTGATAAGAATACATGCAACGCCCTCTGCCTTGAGCGTATGAATAGTGCGGAACAAACGCCGCGTTTCTTCTTCACTGAGTGGCGCTGTAGGCTCATCGAAGATGATCGTATTCGCTTGCTGAGTCAAAATACGTGCAATAAGCACAAGCTGCTTTTCTGCCAACGTCAACTCAGATACGTATTGCCTTACGTCAATATCTGCCTCCAGCCGTTCCAACGCCTCGCGCGCACGTTTGCGCATGGAACCCGGCGCAGCCCACCAGCGTCCTTCAGGTGCAGACAAATCATCCAGGACAATGTTCTCCGCAACGCTCAGTTGCGGCACAAGCGCTGAATCAATTTCCTGATAGACACAGTGAATTCCCGCTCTCTTCGCCTCCCACGGCGAACCAATGCTCAGTTCCTTGCCTCCTGCAACAATGCTCCCCTGATCGGAACGATACGCGCCGGATAAAATTTTCATCAGTGTACTTTTACCTGCTCCGTTTGCGCCCAGCAGAGCGTGAATTTCGCCGCCATGCACCGTAAAATCCACGGACCGTAGCGCATCCACACCAGCAAACTGTTTGCTGATTTTCTTCATTTCCAGTGTATACACTTGTGAACTCATGGTACCTCCCTCACGCCTGCTTATGATAAAAGCGCGCCGAAGCGCGCCTTGTGCTTTATCTTAAAGTTTATTTGGCCGTTTCATATTCTTTCATCCAATCCTTGTAGCCTTGCTCGCTTTGGCCCCATCCCTTTACATATTGAGACAGCTCGGATGTGGAAATTTGCTTATCTGGCAATGCTTCACGCTGCACGTATACCGCCTTCAGTACCACTTGCTCCTCCGGGGTATCCCCGTGCAGCTTCTGGTATGCATAGCGAACTTGTACACGTCCGATATCTGTCGGATCTACAGCCGCCGAAGCTACCCAAGGATTTTTCGGGTCCTGAATCATTTGCAGATCCTCGTCACTCATATCAATGCCGTAGACTTTAATTTCCGTGCGTCCAGCTTGCTGGATGGCGCGTGCTGCCCCTTTAGCAAATTCATCCCAAGCAGTCCAGACCGCTGTAATTTCACCCTTAGGATATTGTTTCAATACAGCCTCCATTTTGGCTTGTGTGTCCAAAGCCGGATTCTGAGCTGAGCCAAAAGTTGCAATTTCTTTAATATCCGGATTGGCTTTTAAGAACTTATCGTAAGCAACCTGACGACGCTCCATCGGTGCAAACCCAGCAACCCACACTTTTACAATGTTACCTTTGCCGCCGATATCCTTTTTCATTTGCTCCAGCGTCAGCTCGGCCATGCTTTGGTCATCTTGTGAAAGCACGACAGCCCCTGGAACGTTGACCGCAGCATCGAAGACGATAACCGGGATATTGCGGGAAACCGCTTTTTTCAACCCTGTTTCCAGTAACGCATCACCATGATCTGTCAAAATGACATCAAACTGCTGGTTAATCGCGCTATCAAGCAAGGAGGCCATTTTTGCCTTGTCGTTGTCTGCTACAAACTTGGTCAGTGTGCCTCCAAATTTCTTAACTTCCTCTTCCACGCCCTGAACATACTGCTGAGAGAACGTGCCTGTGTTAAACTCCATAATTAATGCAACCCGTTTGCCTTTTAAATTTAAGCTGTCTGTTTTGGCATCTGTTGTGTTCGAGCCTGTACTGCTTGTCCCTTGAGCACCGCTCTCTGTTTTCGGCGCGCCACATGCAGTGACCAGCAAAACCAGCACCAGCAGCATCATAGCTCCTAGTCCTAGCTTCTTGTTTTTTTGGATATTCATGTTTCGTTTCCCCCTCGTTCATTCAACAAAATGATTCAAATTTGATACTTAATATATCGCGTTAAACCAAGTATGTAAATAGGTTTTATGAATATAAAAATATTTTCCGATCTATTATGACAAAATACGACAATTACATATCAAAATAACGCAAAGAGCGGTTAGCTCTCTGCGTTATTGTTTCTTACACGATTTTTATTTACTTACACTTAAAGAATGATGGCAATCAGACCGCCTGAGCCTTCGTTAATAATGCGGCCCAACGTTTCCTGAAGCTTGTAGCGTGCATTGTCCGGCATCATGGCGATTTTGCCCTGAATGCCTTCCCGTACAATGGAATGCAGAGAACGTCCGAAAATGTCTGACTCCCAAATTTTGATTGGATCATTCTCAAAATCCTGCATCAGATAGCGCATAAGCTCCTCACTTTGCTTCTCTGTTCCGATAATCGGAGCAAATTCCGATTCCACATCGACACGGATCATGTGTATGGAAGGTGCTGTTGCCTTGAGCCGCACACCGAACCTTGTACCCTGACGAATCAACTGCGGATCGTCTAGTGCCATCTCGGACAACGACGGCGCAGCAATGCCATATCCCGTTGTCTTGACCATTTCCAGCGCCTCGGCGAAGCGGTCATACTCCCGTTTGGCATGGGCAAAATCCTGCATCATTTGCAGCAAATGATCCTTGCCGCGAATCTCTACCCCGACCACCTCAACCAAAATCTGATCGTACAGTTCATCCGGTGCGAACAGATCAATTTCCGCCACACCCTGACCCATATTCATCCCGCTCAGACCGGCCCTGTCGATGAATTCATACTCCATAAACTGGCCGACCACCCGGTCTACATCACGCAGGCGTCGAATGTCTTTTACCGTATCGCGGACGGAATTCTCATAATTGCTGCGCAGCCAGTGATCTTCATTCAGCACCATAACCCAGCTCGGCAAATTCACATTCACCTCATGCACCGGGAATTCATATAATACTTCACGAAGCACGCCTGTAACATCATCTTCTGTCATCGTAGCCGCACTGAGCGTCATGACAGGAATATCATACTTGGCCGCCAACTCACTGCGAAGTTGAAGTGTTTCATCGCTGCGCGGATGCGTGGAATTGATGACCAGCACAAACGGCTTGCCTACTTCTTTCAACTCCTCAATGACTCGCTCTTCCGACTCTACATAAGAGCTACGCGGGATTTCCGCAATCGTGCCGTCTGTCGTAACGACAACACCGAGCGTCGAATGCTCCTGAATGACCTTGCGCGTGCCAATCTCCGCCGCTTCCTGAAACGGAATCGGTTCTTCAAACCATGGCGTGGAGATCATCCGTGGGCCATTTTCATCCTCGTACCCCTTCGCACCCTCTACTGCGTATCCTACACAGTCGACCAGACGGACATTCACATCCAGTCCTTCCGTTACTTTGATCTGGACAGCATTATTCGGTACGAATTTAGGCTCCGTCGTCATGATTGTTTTCCCTGCCGCACTTTGTGGCAGCTCATCTACGGCGCGGGCACGGTCCGCCTCACTTGTGATGTTCGGCAGAACAATTGTCTCCATAAACCGCTTGATAAAAGTTGATTTACCTGTTCGGACTGCGCCGACGACCCCTAGATAAATATCTCCTCCGGTGCGTTCGGCAATATCTTTAAAAATGTCCACTTTCTCCAATGAAATCCCCTCCTCAAAAGTCTCCGAAGGAAAAATGCTTAAAGAGCATCCGCTTCGTGTTCAACCAACTGCTTGATCCCAGATGCGGCAGAACAGCCTTTAAAATGCCCGGAAGTCGTCCGCCGCCGAGATTCAGGAGACTGATGGAATCGGCGAAACGGCGTAAACTAGTACATGCATTTGGACTGATACCATCATATGTATCCCCTCCGTAAAATATGTTCAGGTTTTTGAAAAAAATAGAGTTCGTCACAGCGATTACTGCAAAACGATATTTTACGTTTGGGTCCACTCACCTAATATATGCGTAGCAGGGTTTCCCCATGACTTCGACGCTAGATTTATAATAAAAAAAGGATGTTTCTCTGACTCTCTAAGCAACTCATACCCATTTTGAGAACACTTTTTTGAGCGTTCACTTAGGGGTATAAGCATCAAAGTCGTCGGATAACATCCTTTGTTTCTTATTCTTTTGAGTTTAGGCTTTAGGATGAAAGCTTCACCATAGTTCGTCTTCCTGCGCCTGACGCTCAAGCTGTCGCCGAACAGCCGCTTTGAGCCTATCCTCCGGTATCGTCACCTCAACATCACTCTGGGCGCGAGCCTGACAGGACAAGCGGATGCCTTCATCCAGCAAAGGTCCCAGCTTGCGACGCTCTGCATCACTTGGCTGGCCTGCGTGTACAGCCCGTTCCTGTGAAATATGCACCTTGCACATGAGACAGGCCGCTTTTCCATCACAACGGGTTGGAATATACACGTTCGCTTTACGTGCGGCCTGGAGCAATGTCGTGCCTTGACCGACCTGTACGCGCCTGCCTGACGGCTTAAACGTAATATGCACATCCATGAACGGTCCTCCATTCTTGTAGCAACCACGAAATCTGCCAATTAGCCTTATTCAGCTTTTGGAATGCAGCTCGGGCCAAGGCAAAAGCTCTTGCAGCTTACCCAGTTGGTCATCTGTCCAAATGTTGCTGATCAGCAGTTGATTCAGCACCGCTATATGTCGCTGCGGATCACGCTTCATGGCGTCCGCTATCGCCTCATATCGGTCGGAGCGATTTCGTAATAGATTAAATAACAACTCATGACTGAGTGGCATCAGACGCAGTGAAGAGTGCCCCAGATCAAGCCGGATTCCAGCCGACCACAGCAACCGTTCGACCTCCAATCGATATAAAGCTCCATCACACAGCACCTCGAAACCGCCCACAAGCTCAACTGGAAATCCCTCCAGTTCATAATGGCTCAGCAATGAAACGTACGAACCACTACGATCCACCTGCTGTCGGTCGATCATTACACCCGGTGGTTTCGCATGGAGCTGCTTCGCTGCGTGAATATCTGCGTAAATATCAATATCTCGGGGCAGTCGATCCAGCTCAACCTCCTGCACAAGCAGCGAACAGCTTCCTCCCAGCATCCACGGAACAGCAATAGACGCCCAGCCGTCCGCCAAGCTGCTCAGCGCAGCTGTCAGCTCGTGAGGTAGCTTGTTCAATCGCAGCGAAGATATAGCCTCCTTCACATTGTTTCCTCCCTTTCAGTCCATCATCCCGTTTCCTGTTGGGCACCATTATAACATGTTACGTATGGCAGTTCGACATTTTATGCATAAGAGAACAGCCGAGAATCTGCTGAAATAATAAAAAAAGCCGTGAACCTGTCCGGTTCACGGAGAATACAACCAGCCGGTAAACGAGTGTGAATTTTATTTTTTCATCATCATTTTCATCAACGCTTCCATATTGGAAGGATTCATTCCGCTCTTTTTGACGGCACCGACAATATCCCTTACTGTATCTTCCGACACCGGAATATTGGCCATCGCAGATACCTGCTTTATCAGCTGACGCAACTGCGCTTCACTTTGAAGCGTGTCCGCCTTCACGGTACCTGCCAGCTTCTTCACCGCATTTTCAGATATGTTTTTGCCACCTTTTTTGTTAATGGCCTTCAACGCATCTTTCGGAAAGTTTTTATTCACATTCTCCCCTCCTCCGCCATTACTCAACTCAGTGTATGAATGATGGAGGTCAAAGGTGATTAAGCTTACAAAAGACATGCCTTATGCCTAACTGAAAAAAGCTGTCTCAATCGTAGATAAAATCTACTTTCGAGACAGCCTTTTGTAAGTTTTATATGTGCATCTAAGCCCTTACGAATGCCACTGTTCCCATGTTTGCAAGGGCATGACTTCCATTTCGGTTTTCGGGTCGCGACCCATGAGCGCCTCGACGGCCTTACGGACATCACGCCCTTCAAACAGTACCCCGTACAGCACTTCCGTGATAGGCATCTGAACGCCCAGCTTTTGCGAGATCGCATAGGCTGCCTTTGTCGTCCGAATGCCTTCTACCACCATGCCCATAGACTCTAGCACATCATCAAGCTTTCGCCCCTGCCCAAGCAGTGAGCCTGCACGCCAGTTACGACTGTGACGGCTTGTTGCGGTAACAACCAAATCGCCGATGCCTGCAAGCCCGGCAAAGGTCAAAGGATTGGCTCCCATTTCCACTCCGGCACGGGTAATCTCTGCCAACCCACGGGTCAGCAAAGCCGCTTTTGCATTATCTCCGAAGCCTAGTCCGTCCGACATACCCGCACCCAAAGCAATAATGTTCTTCAACGCCCCGGACAGCTCTACACCCAACAAATCCCGGTTCGTATATACGCGGAAATAGGAGTTCATGAACAGCTCCTGTGCAGCCTGTGCTGCCTTCTCATTTGACGAGGCTACTACAACCGTCGTGGGGCATTTCCGCACCACTTCTTCCGCATGGCTCGGACCGGACAACACGGCAATATCACCTTCCGCGACCTCCAGCTCTTCTGAAATTACCGTGGACATACGTTTGAGTGTTTCCGTTTCAAAGCCTTTAATGGCATGGACAATCAGCATATCCTTGGTAAAGAATGCTTTCAGACTACGCGCTACCTGACGCGCAGCAGCGGAAGGAGCTACGATCACGACTGCTTTAGCACCAGACACCGCAACTTCCATATCAGTTGTAGCCATAATCCGTTCAGACAGGACAGAACCAGGTAAATAATGCTCATTTGTATGCTTCTCATTGATTTCAGCAGCTTGCTGTTCGTTTCTCGTCCAGACAGAGACATCGTTGTTATTGGCCGCAAGGACGGAAGCCAGAGCTGTTCCCCAACTGCCCGCGACCAGCACAGCTATTTTCTCAGACAAGACGATCTCCTCCTTTGGAGCCAAGCTTGTTTTCTTTCCCCCGTACCAGCTTGGCAATGTTGGTGCGGTGTCTCCACACAGCAAACACACAAATGACCAGAGCCGTCCAGAAGAGCGGCCATGCATAACCAAGTACCAGTAAAATCCAAGGTGTCAAAATGACAAAAATCAGCGAGCCAAGGGATACATAGCGCGTAATTACGATTGCAAGAATCGCAATAATTCCGGCACACAATGCGGGGACTAAGGCAATTGAGACCAATACACCAATAGCGGTAGCAATACCTTTTCCTCCGCGAAAGTGGAAATATACCGGCCAGTTATGGCCTGCAATCGCCGCAATGCCACACAAACCCGGTAACCAGGATGAATTTCCGCCAAGCCAATGCCCTATCAGCACCGCAACAATCCCTTTAAGTACGTCCAGCAGCAGTACCAGAATGGCAGGGCCTTTTCCTAGCACACGCAGCGTATTCGTCGCGCCGGCATTACCACTTCCATGCTGGCGAATGTCGATTCCTTTTAATTTCCCATACAGCAGACTGAAGCTGACAGAGCCAAGCAAGTAACTGAGTACGATGGCAATGATCTGTAAAATCAACCTATTCGCTCCTAACTTTCGTCAGACTTGCGCCGTGTAAAGATACGAATTGGAGTTCCCTCAAAGTTGAAGGCGGCGCGAATTTTGTTCTCCAGATAACGCTCGTAAGAGAAGTGCATCATTTCCGGATCATTGACGAATACAACCATCGTAGGCGGCTTAACAGCAACCTGAGTCACATAGTTAATACGCAGACGGCGTCCTTTGTCAGTTGGCGGAGGATTAATCGCAACCGCATCGGAAATAACATCGTTCAGCAAATGCGTCTGAATACGCAAGACATGCTGCTGCGCCACATGCTGGACAACAGGGAGCAGCTTTTGCAAGCGCTGCTTTGTTTTCGCAGACAAGAACACAATCGGAGCATAGGTCATGAACAGAAAGTGATCGCGAATTTTTGTTTCAAACTGGCGCATCGTTTTGTCGTCCTTGTCCACGACATCCCATTTGTTCACAACAAACAGCGAAGCTTTACCCGCTTCATAAGCGTAACCGGCAATGTGCTTATCCTGCTCAATAATGCCTTCCTCGCCGTTAATAACGACCAGCACGACATCTGCACGCTCAATAGCACGCATGGCACGCATCACACTATATTTTTCTGTTGTCTCATATACTTTACCACGTTTACGCATACCCGCCGTATCGATCAGTACATACTTCTGACCGTCTTTTTCAAAAGGCGTATCAATTGCATCACGCGTTGTACCTGCAATGTCACTAACAATAACCCGTTCCTCTCCAAGAATGGCATTAACGAGCGAGGATTTACCTACGTTCGGGCGGCCGATCAAGGCAACACGGATAACATCTTCATCATAAATGTCCTCTTCCAGCTCAGGCAAATTGGACGTGATCGCATCCAACAGGTCACCAATACCTATACCGTGGCTACCGGAAATGGCAATGGGGTCGCCGAATCCATAGGAATAAAACTCATAAATCAGATCCGCACGTTCCAGATTGTCCACCTTGTTTACAGCCACAATAACAGGCTTGCCCGAACGATACAGCATTTGGGCTACCTCTTCATCAGATTGCGTAATCCCTGCCTTCGCATCACTCATAAATACGATCACATCTGCTTCTTCTATAGCCAGTTCAGCTTGCATCCGGATGGATTTCAAGATTTCATCTTCTCCATCAATCTCAATGCCGCCAGTATCAATAATACTGAAGGATTTACCGTTCCACTCCGATATACCGTAAATACGGTCACGGGTGATTCCAGGCTTATCTTCCACTATGGATAAACGATCCCCGATAATCCGATTAAAAATCGTGGATTTACCCACATTCGGACGACCGACAATAGCCACAACGGGTCTTGCCATAAATTCACTCCTCCTGTCAATTCTTCCGCTATCATCATAGCAAAAAACATGCCTGTTAGCGATATTGTCACGTAACAACAATCGGCGAACCCTCTGGGTCCGCCGATGGTGTACGTTATGCTTATAAAGTGTATTGATTCAAACTCATTTAAATTTGTTCAGTTTATCGCCAAAACGTTCGCCAAGCGTAATGCTCAGACCGGAATTGTTCAAAGAAACGTTCGGATTGTTCAGTTCCTCACGAGGCGCGCGGGATGCACGTGGCGCTCTTTCTGCTCTTGGAGCAGCTTCTGGAGCTTCCTCAGTTTCTTTAATGCTCAGGCTAACACGTTTTTCAGTAGGACTCATTTCAAGAACTTTAACCTTAACTTCTTGTCCTTCTTCCAGAACTTCTTGTGGAGTTCCGATGTGTTTGTGGGAAATTTGGGAGATATGAACCAAACCTTCCACGCCAGGAGCGATTTCAACGAATGCACCGAAGTTAACCAGACGTTTAACAACGCCTGTTACAACGTCTCCATTGTTAAATTGTCCAGCAGCAGATTCCCAAGGACCAGGCTGTGCAGCTTTCATGCTCAGGCTGATTTTTCCTTTTTCAGGGTCCACTTTCAGGACTTTCACTTTTACTTGTTCTCCTTCAGAAACCGCATCGGAAGGTTTGTCGACATGAGTCCACGCAATTTCAGATACGTGAACCAAACCATCCACGCCGCCTACGTCAACGAAAGCACCGAATTGAGTGAGACGTTGAACCGTACCCACGATTTCTTGTCCTTCTTTCAGCTCAGCCATTACTTTAAGCTTGTTGGCTTCGAATTCTGCTTCCAGAACGTCTTTTTGAGAAAGGATCACTTTGTTGTTCTCACGATCCAGCTCTTTTACGACAACACGCAATGTGCGGCCTTTATAATCGCTGAAATCTTCAACGAAATGGCGTTCTACCATGGATGCAGGGATAAATCCGCGCAGACCCACGTCTACAACGATGCCGCCTTTAACGACATCATTAACAACCACTTCAAATACTTCTTTGCTTTCAAACAGTTGCTCCAGCTTTTCCCAAGCATTTTCACTGTCGATTGCACGTTTGGACAGGACAAGTTTTTCTTTGCCATCGTCGATGCTAATAATTCTAGCTTCAACCTCTTGGCCTACTTGTACTGCTTCTTCTGCGTTATCCAAACCAGAAGACAACTCGCGAATTGGAATAATTCCATCGTATTTATATCCAATGCTTACTACCGCTTGGTTATCTTCCAATTTCACGATTGTACCTTTAACGGTGTCACCTTTTTTCAGGGAGACGATTTGATCGAGCTCGTCTTGATTTGCCGCTTCAGCAGCTTCTTGATTTTTAATTTCTTCCGACATGTCAATACCCTCCTCAATTCAAAAAAAACCATTTATTTAAACCTGCGCATGGCAGAGTTCAAAACATTGTTAAACTTCTGTTCTAGTTTTCCGAGATTAGCCACAATTCATGCAAGCCTTTCAGTTATTCGTAGGCTCACCGGTTTCTCGCATTGTACGAATACGAGACATAATCTCTTCTGTTGCCAGCTCAAGCGGATCTCCTTCGATAACGGCACCTTTTTGGTAAGCATCCAAATTAACAGGTTTGCCGTATATCACTTTCGTTTTACGGAAAAGCTTGTAATCACCAACAATGGCGACCGGAACGGCAGCCGCTCCACTACGCAGCGCAAAGCTGGCAGCACCCTTTTTACCGATTCCCCCGGCTCCTCTGGAGCCTTCGGGAAAGATCCCCATAACCTTGCCGTCACGCAAAATGGTCAAAGCCAGCTTAATGGATTCCTTGCTCACACCACCGCGTTTGACCGGAAAAGCTCCCAGCTTGTCGATTAACGGACCAAGTACAGGAGTATTAAATAGCTCGGCTTTCGCCATAAAGTGAACCTTTCGATCCAGCAAAATGCCAACTGTAGGAGGGTCCAGATTACTAATATGATTAGAACACAACAGTACTCCACCCTCAGCAGGAACATTTTCCCTGCCTACCGCCTCAAGTCTGAACAGAAAGCGGTATATGAGACGCAAAATACGGACGCATACAGCATATATCATTGTCTGATCTCTCCATCCTTCGCCGTGGTGCAGTAAGATACAATGGTATCGACGACATCCTGAATGCCCATATGGGTCGTATCCAGCACGATAGCGTCGTCACTGCAACGAAGCGGGGATACCTCCCTCTCCTCATCAAGCTTGTCACGCGCCGCAATGTCACGTTCGAGCTGCTCCAGAGTGATATCATCAGCTCCGCTCAGTTCTTTAAACCGGCGAGAGGCACGTTCCTGAACACTTGCGGTCATAAACACCTTGACTTCAGCATCAGGAAGCACAGTAGTTCCAATATCGCGACCATCCATAACGACACCTTTACGTGCGGCCATTTCACGCTGGTTTTCAGTCAAACGCGAACGTAACCCCGCAATACTCGAATACTGTGACACCTTGCCTGTCACTTCCATCGAACGAATCACTGTCGTTACATCTTCCCCGTTACAATAAACCTTTTGGCCTGTAGGGTCCGGTACTAATTCAATCACCAACTCAGGCACATATTGAAGCACTTTTTCTACATTTTCCGCCGGAATTTCCTTGCACATCATGTACCACGTTGCTGCCCGGTACATCGCTCCGGTATCTACATAAACATAAGAAAGTGCTTTCGCTACCAAGCGGGCCACCGTACTTTTCCCTGCACCAGCAGGTCCATCAATGGCTACATTTATTTTATTACTTGAAGATCCATGCTGCCTTGCCAACGGGTAATTCCTCCTAACCTAACCTCAAGAAAAAAGCAGGCATTGCCTGCGACGTGAAAATTATACCACACATTCAGAGTTGATGCAAAATGAACGGCAGGTTAACAAAAAAAAGAATAAACCGGGATGAATGCTATCTCCCCCTGAATTCCAACTGACGCTCAAAGCAATATTTAATCAGTTTTTGACGCTCCTGGTCAGCAATTTCCTCATATTTCAGCATGATCATCCTGCGACCGTTTTCCATTTGCTGAATACGTACAATTTCGGATTGGAACGGGACATGCTCCTGAGTTCCATTTTTATAAGGGACCAGAATCCAGCAGGACAATGATTCACCTTCTTCCAGATGATGCGAGCCTTGAGTCTGAAAAGAAACGCCTCCACCGCCGACATCATGCGTCTCAGCTACAAACCTTGATTCGTTTGATCCATACTTCACCGCTATTTCCAGGTTGGCCTGGACCCGTAGAAAATTTCGACGCTGAATTTTACTGATACTGTCTGGGGCAGGCTTGTGAATGCGGACCATCCGGAGCACATCCTCTTTAAAGCCGGTAACGTGGGTATTGAAATAGTTTTTTATCCCGCCCTCGCTCATAAAAAATATCGACAGTTCTTCTCCCAAAAACAATTTTTTCAGATGGCCGCTCGTTTGAGACATAGGTACTTCTATCAGAAAGTTCTGGGACTCCTCTTCCGCAATACGCGACTTAAATTCAAAATGTTCGTCCGTATGATCGGTACCAGCCACTTGTATGTATAGCACATCATTAATTTCAGGAAACAAACCGCCCACCATCCTTGTCCATTTAAAAGCTGTAATAAGGTATATAATACCACGACTTTGTACCCATTTTAAACATTATATTTGTTATACCTATGTCAAAAGCACAAAAAACCTCCTTCATAAAGGAGGTTTAGCGTGACTAATGGTTCATTTTTACGTATTTATCCTATTTGCAATTAAACATGACTTGCTGAAGCCGGTTCGTCCGAATCTTTAACTTGTTCAATCGTTTCTTCCATCCCCGTATCAGCGTTAATGTAGATTCGGTAAATGGAACCGTTGATTTTTCCACCAAATTCGTAGCACAGAACCTCTTTGGACAGTTCATTTTCAATCAGTGCTTTCCGGTGATAAGTTTCACGAAACTCAGGATTCAGCTTCGCACGTGCTGCCTTCACATCCAGCTTGGCCTTCGGAATACGGCGGAGATGGCTGTGCTCGAACACGTAGTCACTCGACTGAAAACCGGTCACTTGTCCGTTATCGAGACCGGATCTAACTGTGATTTTTTCTGGATAGATAATCACATCCCCTTTTTGAGTGGCAAATGTGATGTTGGCTAAATTTCCACTTTCATCATAAGAAACAGGCTTCATCCCTGGATATCCCTTACGTTGGAGATATTCACTTGCATAGCGTACCGCCTCATTGCGAGTTGATTTTTTCGGCCCAACCGTTCTCATATCATGATAGGAAATAAGCTTGCCACCTTTTTTGGTAAAATCCATAGTGGCTACAGGTTTCTGTTTGTTATACAGGGTAGCTGTATAAGATGCCCATTCCGTGCCTTTACCATTTTCATGGACACGAATCTGGCTTTCCGGTTTCCCGGTAAATTCAGCCGCACTCCGCTTAATTTGCTCTGCGTTCACAGCAGGAAGACTCAGCTTCTTCACAGAGCGTTTATCATAGATGCTAGCCACGGATGGTCCCCAATCCAGCTCCTTATAATTCTCTACTTTTTTGTCTACGGATTGGAAGCCGTCAATAATGGTGTTGTCCTTAGGCCCGGTCTGGGAGCCTGGCGCTGTATCGACATCCATCCAACGCAAATTTTTGCTGAGGACTTTTTGCCGTACTTCGTGCATATTTTTCGAAATTTCTTTGGAATTAGTGTATAACGTTTTCAGATTCGATAATTCTTTCTCATTCAAAGGCTCGTGATCCAAATCACGGACAGATGTCTGATACGCAAATGCAGATAGATGCGACAACAGATCCTTGGCATGATTAAAAGGCATCACATTGAGCGGCAACTGGTTGACCTCATTTTGAGCCTCGCTCGTAATTCTCCATACATTCATCAGACATTTGCGGTGCATGGCGTGTGACGTGTTGTGAACTGCAATAGCGTTCCCGAGTTGTGAATGCAACTGATCCATATGAAACGACAAATCATGAAACGCACGCTGATATTGATTTTCCGCTTTAATGGACATGCTATTCGCCTGAAGAGACACCTCTTTTCTCATCTGGCTTTCCCGATAACCCCACACAAATGCTCCTATCATAATCAGGGTAACAATCGGAAACATTACAGTACTAAGTCGTCTATACATATTGGGAGTCTCCTTTCTTCAAGTACACTACCGATAGTGTGACAAGAAGAATGCTCTCTTATGCATGGTTTTCCATAACTTCGACAATAAACTCACAGTTATCGCAGATACAGCGCTTAAAGCCGGTCTGAACACGCCCTTGCTCCATCCGTCCTCTCAGCACGAAACGTTCACCACACCTTTTACAATGTATTCTCACTTTAATACGCAAAAAAAAGACACCTCTTTCTCTAACAGGTTTGTCAGATCAGTGTGCCCCAAATTGTTACATATTAACCTTTTCCTCCCGTTTGAATAGTCGAAATGGAGATCGGTTGTTGGCCCGACTGATTTTCGCCATCCCTCCATACCAGAGAAATGCCATCAGAGGAATGATAAACCAGATCCAGTCATGCGAAATTGTCGTCAGAATCAGGTCGTACATTCCATGCCAGAACCATGGAAGCACCAATGACAGAAGCAACATATATTTGCTTTTCCAGTCCTCTGCAAACTTGGCCTTCCCCATGTAATAGCCCATCATGACTCCAAACATTGCATGACCAGATACCGGAAGCAATGATCTCATCAGCATCATGCTAACAGAAGCGTGGCCCGCCCATGCGTACAGCAGATTTTCAACGGTTGCAAATCCAAGCGAGATTGCGGCGGCATACAATATACCGTCATAAGGTTCATCGAACTCGGTGTGATTATATATAAAGTGGTACAGCAAAAACCATTTGAAAAACTCTTCCACTCCGGCCGAAATGCCGAACACCTGAATTAACGTGTTGTCCCCCAGCCAAAGCAGCAACCCACGTTGAAAAATCATGACAGGCAGTACCACCAAAAAGCCGAGCAAAAACACTTTGATAACCATGTGCAGCGGCTCGGATTCATATCTGTCCTTCAAGTAAAAATACATTAATAAGGCGAGACCCGGCGCAGTTGCTGCCGCTAAAACAGAAAACAGAAGCACCGATCATCCCTCCATAAAAATGAGTCGGCCCTGCATTCAGCGCAGAGCCGACAAAGTCACTTCGATATTACTTTTTTTAAGCCTCATTAAGAGCGGCTGTCAAAATGAGTGCAGATGACGTCAATCGCCTGTTCAGGAATGACCAGCTTGCCATACTCCTCCAGCATTGCCGGTGTTACGGATGAGCCTTCCCCAAATTCAGCAAGAACCGCGATCAAGGCCGCAAGCTTGGGCTCTTCCACTTCTTCCGGCTCCAAATGCAGAATCCATTTTCCTCTATAATGATACAGCTTACCTGCATCCGTGGTGTTGCTACGGAGCATGTGAGCCGCTTCTATGAGTACTTCGAAATCGCTAAACGCGTAGACGATGGAATCGCTGTGTTCCAGCGTAACTTCCATTTCGTAGACTTCCTCCGGAAGCTCATCATCGGGACCCGAGCCATATTGTTGGTGGTCGTATTTCCCCCGAGTGACGATAACTACCATGCCCTGAGCAGGAAGCGCAAATACTTCGACAGCTAACGGTCCCGTGGCGTCGAAGCCCAGCTCACTATATGCCTGATCCATCATTTCGGTGAACAGCTCATGGACTCTTGGAATTTCTTGCCACATGTCGTCTTTTTGAATACCGCGTTCGCTCAAATCGTCAAAGGTAAGGAAAATCCGTATCTTGTCCTGGCTTAATCTTTCTATTTTCATACTGGACCCTCCTCCTGGCAGCCGAGTGTTATTAACAGATTATGATGCATTTATGGTGCCTGTGATGAAAATGGTTCTATGTAATCATGTTATCATTTTATAATCGTAAATGCACGAAATAAAAATGATAAAAAAAAGAATCATTTGAACGGCTTTTACAAAAAAGCCGCAAAATGATTCGAGATAGAGGTTCCGGGTTACAAACCCGGTACGGCTGTATGAGTTTCTTTCAGGATTTGCTCGACCTCACGCTTAACATCGGGACTGGTGCTGATAAAATCTTTAATCAGCTTCATATTTTCTTCTTTAGTTTGGGCTGTATGGGCGCTGTGAGCTGTTTTATCTGTTGTGGAACGGTGATCGTGATCCTTATGGGTGTCTTGCTTGTTAAGCGTAATATCACCCATTCCGGGGAACGCCGCGTCCATCATTTTGGTACGGGCTTTTTGAACCAGATTACCGCCTTTTTTCCCATCCATGTCCATAGATAAGCCTAACATACTGCGGTTACGGGAGATCATAGTGCTCGCCACTGCGCCCAAAACGATTCCCAGGAAAAATGAAGATGTTTTCACAATTAGAACCTCCCTTTGTGGTAGAATCAAGCATAGTGTTCGTCAGCAGAGACAAACTCATACGGTATAAATACAGGAAGGTGAGATGAATTAATGGGTACAAAAACAGCAGCCATTTTGTTGACCGCATGTCTGCTGCTAAGTGCTTGCACTGCGGCCAAGCCAGAATCGGCAGCCACAAGCAATAACCAGACCCCGGCAACGTCTGAAACCAGTGACAACACAGACAAAGGGCAGGGCGCAGCTTCTTCCCCAACCAACAGCAGTGAGCAAGCAGGCAGTAATCATGGTAATAACTCAACAGCCCAAACAACGCCGCAAACTGGCAAGACCGTCGCCGACAGCAACGAGGCTACAAATTCAACGGCTACCGTTAACAAAACGTATCATTTGGACAAGGCTTACAACGTGGTTCCTAACCAACAAGGGGCGGAGAAAAAGGTTGTTTTACTAACCTTTGACGACGGACCCAAGGAAGCGGTCATGATCAACAAAATCATTGACATACTGGACAAGCACAAGGCGAAAGCCATTTTCTTCGTAAACGGTTACCGCGTGAAGGAGCACCCTGAGCTGCTCAAGCTCATTCATGACCGTGGGCAGCCCATCGGCAACCATAGCTGGGATCACATCGTGCTAAAGAACAAATCCGAGGCCGAAGTGAAGAAACAAATTGAATCGGTGCAAAAAATTGTTAAGGATACAACGGGGCAAACGCCGGTGTTCTTCCGTCCTCCTCATGGCGCAGGTGGGGATGTCAGCCGCAAAGTTGCCAAAGAAAACGGACTTTTGTACATGACATGGTCCGTCGGTTCGCTTGATTGGACGATGAAAAAGAGTCAGCCGAATAAAACCGATGCACTTCTCAAAAATGTGACAGAACAATTACATCCGGGCAGCAATATTTTGATGCATGAGCTACCTTGGACCGTAGAAGCGCTGGATAGTCTGTTGACTCGTCTGGAGCAAAAGGGTTACCAATTTGTCGATCCCCAAAGCATTGAGGTCCCTGCCAGCTAACAGGCCCTTGTGTTCGTACTTCTATTTTCGATCCTGAACGATTGCAAAAGAGCCTCCATTTCCCGCAAGTCACAAGCGGGTAAGGAGGCTCTTTTGGCGTAAGTACAAGCGATGACACAGGCTTATCATTACCAGAACATTTCACTAATGGAAGGTGCCCCTTTGATGCCCCACCACAGCAATGCTGCTGTAATGAGTACAAAAAGTGTGCTCAAAAAATTTAAAAACCACTTGCTCACCCGGATACGGCGGGACGGAAACATTTCTGCCCGTGTCCGGTACTCGCTGACAGGAGCATCCTCCTCCATCGTCACAGCAACTTCCGGTGCAGCAGCAACTTCCGGTGCAGCAGCAACGTGAGCCAATTCCGGTGCGGGCCGTGAAGCACGGGAGCGAGCCGGTTTTGGACTGTTCTCTTCCTTGCTCTTGCGTCCATTTCGGCGGCTGCCATAAGTCTGCACTCTGCTAAGTTCCTGATTCATGCTTCATACCTCCGAAAACGTAGCGCCAAACCGGATATGAGGTCAATCACAAAATGACAAATAATCGGCGCCCACAGGCTACCGGTCTGCACGTATATGTAGCCCAAACCGTAACTGCTCAGAAAAACCCAGCCTGTTGGAATCCAATGCCGCAAATACCGGATGTGGATGACCGCAAACAAGATACTTGTCCAGTAAGGCCCAAAGCTGTACTGAATCGCCCCTCTGAACAATAGTTCCTCACAGATCGAAACGATGGCTGCTATACATACAATATGCCAGATGGGGCGGTTTTGAAACAGCATCTGGTTAATGCCCCCGTCATCCATAGCATCCTCGGGCATAACCCGCGACAGGAGCAGGTCCACCAGCAGCATAGCCGCAGCCAGTCCCAACCCCCACCATAAAACATGCAGACTGTTCGGCCACGCAAACAACTCCAGCACATTTCTTTTCTGAAAAATAATCCAGATTGCGCCGACCATCAGGGTCAATCCCTGGGTTAGATACAAATTGTAAAGCAGCAAGCGGTCATTCAATTCATGAATTTGCGCTCTTTTCCATTTCACTTTAAGCTTTTTCATAGTAGTTAGTCCTCTGCATAGTCTTCTTAAGCATCATAGCCAAAAAGTCGAACGGATTCAAGAAGGCTTAAAACTTATTATTCTGCATTCTATAGCTATGTATCTAGCCCGGTGTCCACACATGTCACATGTCCTATTGACATGTCCATGTAAGGCATGATACATTATGAAAAAATTATTAGCGACAACAACAATGATGGAGAAAAGGTATTGATTTCGTCCTCAGAGAGCCGGTGCTTGGGTGGAAGCCGGTGGCGAAGTAACTACTTTCAGCGCTCCTGAGTTATTGCACCGAAGCCTTGGGATGATATCCCGGCATTAGATGCAATCGGCAGAAAACCGTTATCCTTTCGGTCATATTTATGACCGCTGAAGGCAGTCCGTTGCGAAACGGCTGCGAATTAGGGTGGTACCACGATAAACTCTCGTCCCTTACTATGGAGATAGTATGTGATTCGGGAGTTTTTTTGATGCCCGGAAACCGCCAAGCGGTTCTGCATATGACCTTTTTAACCGTCAGTTAGGTGCATAATGCTATTTCATCCCTTTTCTGCGTCAATGCGTTATCACGTTAGTGCTGTCCGCGATCTTCTGTTTTTTTCAGAAGCATTTCAAGTTTTTCCACGTTCTTTATGGAATGTATTTCAGTTTGAAGTACATCCTGTCCATAAAAGAAGTTAACTTTGAGGAGGAAACCAAAATGTTTAAAGTGTTAGTATCCGATCCGATCAGTGACCTGGGCATCCAGCAACTGATGGATGCAGACGATGTCACGGTGGACAAGAACACAGGTCTTAGCGAGGACGAATTGGTTCAAATTATTGGTGACTATGATGCACTACTCGTTCGTAGCCAAACCCGGGTAACCGAACGTATCATGACAGCAAGCAAGAACCTCAAGGTTGTCGGACGTGCCGGTGTCGGAGTGGATAACATCGACCTGGAAGCAGCAACACAACGCGGAATTATCGTCATTAACGCCCCTGACGGCAACACGATTACGACATGTGAGCATACTTTTGCCATGATGATGGCTCTGGCGCGTCATATTCCACAGGCGTATGCTAAAACCATCGGCGGTACATGGGATCGTAAAACGTTTCTCGGTGTTGAGCTGCGTAACAAGACGCTTGGCGTACTCGGTATGGGACGCATCGGCAGCGAGGTAGCCAAACGTGCCAAAGCCTTCGGCATGAGCATTCTCGGCTATGATCCGTTTCTGACGGAAGAGCGCGCTGAGAAGCTGGGCATCAAGCTGGCAAGTGTGGACGAAATTATCCGCAATGCAGATTTCATGACGGTACACACACCGTTAACACCGGAAACGAAGCATATGATTGCCCGTCCGCAGTTTGAAGTGATGAAAAAAGGGATGCGTATCATCAACTGTGCCCGCGGCGGCGTTGTCGATGAAATGGCTCTCGTTGAAGCCATTGATGAAGGCATCGTTGCCGGCGCAGCCTTTGACGTATTCGAATCGGAGCCGCCAGCACAGGATCACCCTTTCCTGAGCCATCCGAAAATTATCGTTACACCGCATCTGGGTGCATCCACAGTAGAGGCTCAGGAAAATGTAGCGATCGACGTATCCGAGCAGGTGCTGCACATTTTGCGTGATGAGCCGTTCAAAAATGCGGTCAACATGCCTCCGGTGCCATCCAACGTGATGACGCAATTGCAGCCGTATTTCTCGCTTGGCGAGAAGCTGGGCAGCTTTGCCGCTCAAGTGACAAATCAGGCTGTACGTGAAATCCAGGTGGATTACGCAGGTGATCTGTCTTCTGTAGATACACAGCCGCTGACACGTTATATTTTGAAAGGTGTGCTCAGTCGCCATCTGGGCAGCGATGTTAACATTGTAAACTCGGTCCACCTTGCCAAAACACGTGACATCCATCTTGTCGTGTCTCAGGCTCCGGCTACCAAGGGCTTTACCAACCTGATTACCGTCACGCTCAAAACGCAAAGCGGCGAGGAGCAACGTGTAGCGGGTACCCTGCTCGCAGGCTATGGCGAACGTATCGTCCGGTTGAACCAGTTCCCGGTGGACGTGGCACCAGAAGCGCATTTCCTGCTTATCTCCCACAATGACAAACCCGGCATTATTGGCCGTGTCGGCACTCTGCTCGGGGAGAACGGCGTGAATATCGCCTCCATGCAGGTAGGACGTAAAATTGTCGGTGGTGAAGCCATCATGATTCTGACTGTTGATAAAGCCGTTCCTAAAGACGTGCTAATCCAACTGGTTGGCTTGCCGGAACTGAATACCGCTCAAGAGGTGGTACTCGATTAAGCTATCAGCAATGCTGAATAATGTTAACATGCTTTGCCTAATCAGAGAGGCGCCCGGCGAACCGGGCGTCTTTTTTTATATATCCACGATCCATATCCGTGACCAGCATTAGACCTACCTGTTCTGAGAAGCTGAATGTTCCACGTTGAACAAGATAAATGTTGATTTTTCAACAAAAAGCACCCTCTTCCGAGGATGCCTGCGAACCGGGGTTATTCTGCTGTTGGCTTATAAGCCCTGTTGCAGAGCCCGACTTTATTTTTTGGAGGTCGGCAGCAAAATAGTGAACTCCGTCCCTTCTCCCAATACGCTGGCAGCAGTGACAGAGCCTCCGTGAGCCTCCACAATATTTTTGACAATCGCAAGCCCCAGACCGGTTCCTTTGTCCACTCCCCGCACTCTGGCCTTGTCCGCCTTATAAAAGCGGTCAAAAATATAAGGCAGATCCTCGCTGGCAATGCCCACACCTTCATCCTTAATCCGAATGCGGATCAGCTCATGCCGTTCCCCCAAAATCCGATCGGCACTAATGGTAACACTTTTTCCACCGGGCGTATGCCTGAACGCATTATCCAGCAAATTGGTCAGTACCTGTTCCAATCGGTCTTCATCTGCTTCGGGCAGCAGTAAATGCTGTCCTTGCTCATGATAATCGAGCGTCAGCCCCTGTTCCTTAGAGCGCACCGTAAATTTACGATGAACACGCTCGATCAGTTCATTCACATCCACTTCCTGACGATGCATGTCTGTATGACCTGCCTCCATTCGGGCCAGATCAAGCAGATCCTTGACCAGCCTTCCCATACGCAACGATTCATCATGGATGACGCGTACCAGTTCCTCGGATTCTTCCGGTGAGCCAGCCATTCCATCGAGCAAGGCCTCGCTGTAGCCCTGCATCATGGAAAGCGGTGTACGGATTTCATGGGATACATTGGCCACAAAATCGCTCCGCATTTTCTCCAACTTGACCTCCTCCGTGATGTCTCTGAGCACAGCCACAGCGCCACGAATTACATTATCTGTGTACAACGGTGCCATTTGCACCGACCAGGAGCCCTGTTTTACATGAATATAGTCGCCGCCGTCCTCTCCCCTGTCCATAACGGTATGGAACAACGGCAGCAATGGCCCGGGTACAGACACTCCGAATTCCTCCTGGTCGTGCTCTTGCCACTCCAGGTTTTTCCATCTATCCAACAGACTTTGCGCAGGCGGATTCGTCAAAATGATTTGCCCGCTTCTGTCGAAGGTCATAACAGCATCAGACATGCTTCTCAGCACGCTGGACAGATGATTCTTCTCCTCATTCAGACTGCGGATCGTCGCCTCCAGCTCCGTAGACATATGATTGAAAGTTTTCGCCAGTTCGCCAATCTCGTCACTCGTTACCAGCGAAAGCCGCGTATCATACCTTCCCTCACGGATCGCATTCGCCGCCTGAATCAATAGCTGCATGGGCTGCGTAATTTTAGTAAAAAGAAACAGAGCAAAAAAAGTCGTCAGTAAAAATCCAACAATGCATGTATAGGTGAACAAATGCTTAATTTCCGTCGATTCATACGCCGCAAAATTCCTGTTGATATACGGCAACAAAAAAAGTCCCAGAAAAATAAGCACACAGCCTACAAGACAAATGATGGTGATCCATAGCTTGCCTACCAGCGATCTCCAGAAGCTCACGTTATTTTGGAACCTCCAGCTTGTAGCCCACGCCCCAAACCGTCGTAATCATAGCCGCTGCCTCCGGCGATACTTTGTTCAGCTTTTCACGAAGCCGTTTGACATGCGTATCCACCGTTCGTAGATCACCAAAAAATTCATAATTCCATACGTCTTTCAGCAGTTCTTCGCGCGAAAACACCTTGTCCGGCGACACAGCCAAATAATGCAGCAGCTCGTACTCTTTAGGTGTGAGACTGATTTCAATCCCGCCTGCACTTACACGGTGCGCATCATGCTCAATAATAAGATTCGGAAAAACAATGCTGTTGCTCGGCACCGTCTCCTTGGTCAAAAAAGCAGTTTCCGACGAACGGCGCAAAATCGCCTTCACCCGATAAATCACCTCACGCGGACTAAAGGGCTTGACCACATAATCATCGGCTCCGACTTCAAAGCCCTGTACGCGGTTTACTTCCTCGCCTTTGGCGGTCAGCATGATTACAGGTGTAGCTTTGGTCTGACGCAGACGTGTGCAAACTTCAATTCCATCCATGCCCGGTAACATCACATCGAGCAGAATAATACTGTAATCGCTTGCAGTCGCTTTCTGGAGCGCAATTTCGCCATCCTCAGCTTCATCAATTTCGTATCCTTCTTTTTCCAGGTACATCCGCAGAAGGCGGCGAATGCGTTCTTCATCATCTACAATTAATATGCGGTTGCTATGTTCTGACATATTCCCAGCCCCTTCGCTAAAAAAAGCATTCTCTCTATTTTACTATTTTCCCGTGTCCGGTCAAACCTTACTCTGTTCATTCAGCTCTCTTTACACCAAAAAGGCCGGGGTTATGACCCCCGTCCTGTCCGTTTCTTTTTCGTGTTGTCTGACTGTGCAAGTTGAATGAGACGGTTGATCTCGTCCTTAGTAAGGGGTCTCGTCAGACCGCGCTTCAGGTTTTGCAGCAGAAGATCGCCGAAAGCAATCCGTTTAAGCTTGATAACCGGATGGGAAATGGCCTCAAACATCCGTCTGACCTGACGGTTTCTGCCTTCATAAATAGTAATCTGGATCACAGACTCCTTGCCGTTCGGGTCCACATCCTTGTATTCCACCTCAGCAGGCGCGGTAATACCGTCCTCTAGCACGATTCCTTTTTTCAGCTTGTCCAGCTCGGTTCCGTGTGGAACGCCTTTGACTGTCGCCACATACGTCTTGGGCACATGATGCTTCGGATGGGTGAGCAGATTGGCGAACTCGCCGTCATTGGTGAGCAACAACAGCCCTTCAGTATCGTAATCAAGACGACCTACCGGATAGACGCGTTCCTTAACGCCTTTCAGATAGTCGGACACGATTTTACGGCCTTCCGGATCGGAAGCGCTCGTAATTACGCCTTTAGGCTTGTTCATCATTAAGTAGATTTTTTTCTCGGTTTTGATCGGTCTGCCCTTTACCGTAATTATATCCTGATCAGGGTCTGCCTTCGTTCCCAGCTCTGTTACGGTAACCCCGTTCACTTCCACGCTGCCCGCCTGAATAAGCTCCTCACATTTACGTCGGGAAGCTACGCCAGCCTGAGCCAATATTTTCTGCAATCTTTCCATGTTCGCTAATTCACCTCATGCTAATGATACCCATCCATGAACAAAATCACAAGCCCCGTTCACAAATCAATGCGGGAATCAAAATACAAGCAGGCAAATCGCAATCGCTGCCACAAAACCGACTACGTCTGAAAACAGTCCCACCTTCAAGGCGTACCGTCCATTTCGGATACCTACCGCGCCAAAATATACAGTCAGCACATAGAGTGTCGTGTCCGTGCTGCCCTGAATCGTGGAGGCAATACGACCGATCATGGAATCCGGGCCATACGTGCGGATCAGATCCGTTGTAAACGCAAGCGAGCCGGTGCCCGTCAACGGGCGCAACAGTCCTAATGGCAGTACCTCACCGGGTACGCCCCAGCTTTTGATCCAGGGCGTTACCCAGGATATCAAGTAATCCAGAGCGCCGGACGCCCGAAAAATGCTGATAGCCACCATCATGCCTACGAGATGAGGAATGATGCTGATGGCCGTGGAGAAGCCGTCTTTGGCTCCATCCACAAAGGAATCGTAGACTGGCACCTTTTTGGCATATGCATATAAAGGAATAAAGGCAAGAATAACCGGAATGGCCCAAGTCGATACGAGATTAATGAAATAAAGCATGCCTCCCTCATCCTTTCCAAGTGGTGTTTCTGCCCTTGGCAGCCGTCATTCCTGATCGCGGAACGGCAGGTGAAGAAACGGGCGGCGTAGCCGGAGAGGACGCAGATACTGGCGTAGCTTGTGGTGCCTGTGTTTTCTGCGACGGCAATGATGATGTGGACGGTGGACTGGCTGGAGGGCGGCGCAACTCCCGGCTACGGTACCAGCGATCCGCCGCAATCGCGGCAAAGGTGGCTATCGCAGTCGCCACCAGCGTCGTCCCGACGATTTCGGTCGGATTGGCGGAATGATAATTGAGACGAATCGCAATCAGTGTGGTCGGAATAAGCGTAATGCTGGCCGTGTTCAACGCGAGCAGCGTACACATAGCGGGCGTAGCGGTCTGCTTGTCGGGATTGAGCGATTGCAGTTCTTGCATCGCCTTGATGCCCATCGGGGTCGCTGCATTTCCCAAGCCGAGCAGATTAGCGCTCATATTGGACAAGATATACCCCATAGCCGGATGATTACGCGGGACATCAGGAAACAGAAAAGCAACTAGCGGGGCGAGCAGTTTGGATATTTTCTGCAAAAGCCCCCCATCTTCCGCCAGCTTCATCATGCCCATCCAGAACACAAGCACACTAATCAGCCCAAAGCATACCGTGACACCCGTAGCCGCCCCGTCAAATGCCGCCTTGGTCACCACTTCAATATTTCCCTGTGCGGCGGCAAACACAAATCCAATACAAATCAGGGCCACCCATATGAGATGAATCAAGACCGATCCCTCCCTTTCACCGATGAATGTGACGCAATCCCTATGCTCTGAACAGTTTTCTTAAAATATCGCTCCATCCGCTCGCCCAGGTGCGCTCTTGGTTACCACGGCTTGCAGGAGCTTGTGCCGTCGGAATTTCCTGTTGTGGCTGTACTGTGCTCCGGGCGGGCAGCTTACTGCCTTTTTCATACACAGGAACGGAGCCAATAAGCTTACCTTCCAGCAGGAACTCGACACGTCCCCGCAAACCGAAGGATACGTCAGCTCTGTTAGACTTGGACTTTTTATACAGGACCAGTCTTTTGTGCAGCTGCACCTTCTCCCCATCATGCAAAGGATAGGCAAAGCTTGCGCCTGTAAGCAGCGGGTAACCATCAATCGGCTGTTGCTTGTCCGTAATCGGAATGAGCGGATAGTATCGGAAACCGTAGTCAAGCATGCGGGCATGGTCATTCCAATCGTCTCCGTCATTCAAGGTAACAGCGGCAAGCTGGCGACCGTCCCGTGTGGCTGAGCTGACCAGACAGCGAAACGCTTTTTTCGTAAAACCCGTTTTCACACCATCAGCTCCCTCATAGAGCCTCAGCATCTTGTTCTTGTTATGCCATGAATAATCCCAAGATTCATTCGGATTGGGTGCTTTTTTCAACTCCGTTTTCACAATGCGAGCAAAGGTTGGATTATGCAGTGCATAAGCGGTAAGCCGGGCCATATCATTGGCAGAGGAATAGTGTCTCTCGGCATCCAGTCCGTGCGGATTAGCAAAGTGAGAATGGCTTAGTCCAAGCTGAACCGCCTTCTCATTCATCAAATGAACAAATCCTTCTTCCGTCCCCCCCACATGCTCCGCAATGGCGGAAGCCGCATCGTTACCGGAACGAAGCATTAAGCCGTACAACATATTTTCCAGTGTCATTTGTTCACCCTTTTGGAGAAAAAGCGAGGAACCCTCTTTGGCATAAGCCGTCGGACTCACCTTTACCCGATCCTGCAAGCGTCCATGTTCAATGGCTACGATCGCGGTCATGATTTTGGTTAGACTGGCGATGCGTAGCTCCCGGTCACCCTCGGCGGAATATATGATTCTTCCTGATGTGACATCAATAAGAGAGGAAGCTTGAGCATGTGTAGTCAAAGCTGGTGGAACTTCCTCCTTCTTCACTGCTCCCCGAGCAGGCTGAGGATTCAGCAATGTGAGCGGCAATGTCAGGACGAGCAGCAGTGCCAGCGGCAACACAAATGTGTGTGTTTTTGAAAAAAATCGGATGCTACCCGCGTGGATTTTTGGCATTCTTTTAAACATTTGGATTCCTCCGGTTTTGAACAAGTCTTGTACCATTCTATGTCCAAGCTGTTCAAAGTATGTCCACCTTTATAGCAGAAAATCCCTCTAGGGATATGGTGTATCGTCCCTCTCTTCCGCATACTTTTTGAAGCAAACTAGGCAACTTCCACTCCTGCTTACATATATATAATAGTTACTAAACATGATGAATGAATGAATGAATGAATGGAGGTACAACATGCAGCGGCAACAGTTTGAAACGATCTTAAGAAGCCGAATTGTCGAGGCAGCGGAAGCCTTGAATCGAAGCGGTGTATCCTTTGCCACCTTTGATACCGCACGCAGCAACGCGCAATTTTGGAAGTTGACGGAAAATGGCGGATTTCAGATTAAAGCAGGTGTTACACCAGCGCAGGGGATCAGGGATATTTTTGTAAATGGGCATAAATATGCCTTTGAGTGTGCGACAGCTATGGTCATTGTGCTCTACAAAGGAGTGCTGGATTCCATTCTGGAAAGTGAATTTAACCGGATTTTTGCCGATATGCTGCTGTATGATTGGCACTATGACAGTGATCTCAGACTCATACAGGAGCAGGGGATTCACAAGGCCGTTCCTGGTGATATCCTGTATTTTAACAATCCCGATGTATCACCCAAAACGCCGGAGTGGAAAGGAGAAAACGTTATCAAGCTAAGGGAAAACTCGTTTTATGGTCACGGGATTGGCATCCACACAGCGGAAGGCATCATCGACTCCCTCAATCATCATCGGCGACCTGGGTCCACCACTTCTGCTTATTTGACAAATGAAGTGATCTACCCCGATTTTGTCTATCTGTCACAGTTTGCCCCTGAGGGAAACCGGGAAGAAGAACTTGAGCTGAGCCCTTTACACGTGCACACTCCTCGTATACATGCGAGCATCGGTGGAAGACAGTATATTCGTGCATAAAATTATGATGGCTGGGTGTATGTAAAAAAAGAGGGTGTTCCTTAGCCAATAGCTGACTTTGGAATACCCTCCTGTGCAAATAATCATATTCAATAACTGTTACAAATAAGCCGGGCCAGAGTGACTGTGATCAGTAGTGACATCTACAGGTACCTGTGGGGGTGGAGTATGCAAGTCTCCGCCTGCATTCCGGAAGATAGACTGAACCTTATCAATCAGGTATGGTGTGGAGTCGATGAGTTTCTCAATCAGATGCGTTTGATTGTCCAATGGAACGATTTGTGCCCCCTGTTTGCCGACAACCAGAAAAGCAATCGGGTGAATAGATACACCACCACCGCTACCGCCACCAAAAGGATGTCCTTCCTTCCCGCTATGATTACCCGACGCCGAGGAAGTATGAAGCGCCTCTTCATCTACGTTAAAATCACTTCCCCCAGCTGCGAAACCAAATCCTACCTTACTGATTGGCAAAATAACGGAACCATCGGGTGTTTCCACCGCGTCTCCCACAATCGTATTCACATCCACCATGGCTTTGATGTTCTCCATCGCGATTTGCATGAGCCCTTGAATCGGGTGATCTGACATGATTATTCCTCCTCTGCTTTGTTCAAGCGTAGACTGCCTTTTCTTTCGCTAGTGTGCGCAGGGGTTCAAGGAAATATGTACGTCATGTCATTCGATTCGTAATCCCTTAGTCAAGAAGATTCTGTGTGTTCTGCCACCGATCAACCAACAACAGGAGCATCTTTAATCCCGTTTCCATAGCGTCCTCATCCACAGTAAATCGCGGATGGTGATGCGGGAAGTCACTTTCTTTTGCCCCATTGCGTGATCCGATGTAAATAAAGGCTCCCGGTGCCTTCCGCAAATAGGCAGAAAAATCCTCGGCTCCCAGTGTAGGTTGTATTTGTTCCAGCACATCAGCACCAAAGTAATCGACAGCCGCTTCACGCACGAATTCCACCAGTTTCGTGTCATTATACAGTGGCCGATACCCCGGCTGGTAATCCAGCTCACAGGTTGCTCCATGGGCAGTTGCTACCCCATCTATAATCTGATGAATCAATCCCGGCATACGGTTCCGTTCTGACTGATCGAAGGAGCGGAATGTACCCCCAAGCTTCACCTGCTCGGGAAATGAGTTGTAGCCGGAACCCCCATGAATTTGTGTGAGCGACAAAACCGCAGGGCACAGCGGATCAATATGGCGGGCCACCACATGCTGAAGATTGACAATGACCTGTGCTGCTACCGAAATCGCATCAATTGCTTGATGAGGATAAGCCGCATGTCCCCCCGAGCCCGTAATCGTTATATCAAAGGCATCGTTACCCGCCATGACCGGGCCTGCCAGCAGCCCGATTTTTCCCGTATCCAGCCAGGAAATCAGATGCAGGGCAAATATGGCATCTACATTGTCCATGACACCTGCTTCTACCAACTGCCCGGCCCCACCTGGTACTTGTTCTTCCGCATGCTGAAATATAAAGCGCACTTCTCCACGGATAGACTGTTTTTCCCCTGAAAGAATTTTCGCCACGCCCAGCAAAATGGACGCATGACTATCATGTCCGCAGGCATGCATCACATTGTCGGTCTGAGAGGCGAATTCGAATTGATTCTCCTCATGAATGGGCAATGCATCAATATCAGCGCGCAGTGCCAGTACTCTGCCAGGCTGTTCACCCTTAAGTCGGGCCATGACGCTTGTTGGAGTCGGACGTGAAATTTGCAGGTTTCCAAAGCCTCTCAATTGTTCTTCAATGTATGCAGACGTTTGAACCTCTTGAAAAGAAAGCTCCGGGTGACGATGAAAATGTCTGCGCCACTCCACAACCTGTTCTTTTATGGCTTCTGCTTGTGCAATCCATGTTTCATGTTCCATGTTAGTTTCTCCACTCCTTCAACTGTTCATTTCTCATTTCTACATAGCAAGAGGACAAGCTCAAGGGCTTTACGCCCTTCGCCTGCCCTCCTTTTCTTCATGCTTACATCACTTTCGTTAATCCGACTGTCTTCTCCATAATAATAATAGCCAGCACGGCAACTCCTATGAACAAAACGGAGATGGCGTTGACGGATGGATCAAATGTCTGATCAATATAGTTAAAAATCCGCACAGGCACGGTTATATTTCCAGGTGAGGATACAAATAAACTGATCGACACTTCCCCGAAAGACTCCACGATGGAGAACACCGTACCTGCGATAATCCCCGGCTTGATCAGCGGAATCGTGATTCTTACAAAAGTTTTCAGTCTTCCCGCTCCCAAGCTCATCGAAGCCGATTCCAGTTTGGGATCAAGCCCGGATACACTGACACTCACCGTGCGGACTACGTATGGAAAGGCAACAACCATATGCCCAATGACCAGCCCTGTTAAAGAGTTAATAAGCCCCAGGGATGTAAACTCATACAGCAACGCAATCCCCAGCACAACCTGCGGAATCATAAGCGGTGACAGCATAAGAGACTGAATGGCTTCCCGACCTCGAAACTTTAATCGACCCAGAGCATAAGCAGCAGCCGTTCCCAAAATGACGGTTAACGGTGTGACGATAAGTAGCAGCAAACCGCTCACCTGTAATGCCGATGCCCAGTCGCTGTTTGTAAACAACGAGTGAAACCATCTTACTGAAAAAGAGGTCGGCGGAAATTGCGGATACTCCGTCGGACTAAAGGCAGACAGGAAAATAACCAGAATGGGTGAAATCAGAAACAGATACACCAGAATACCAGCCGCCCAAATTAGAGTTGTCAGCACCGATATTTTGCGTTTTCGCTGCGGCGGTCGATCGGCCTTGTTCATGTTGTTAACGACAGGAGCTGAGGCCTTGCTTGAAGAATCAGTCATGCAGCCTGGCCTCCCATCTCTTCGATATCCAGCCGATCAGGGCAACCACAATACCGACCAGCAGCAACAGCGTTACAGACAGGGCGGCAGCGAATGGCATATTGAATACCTGCACGGCCTGCTGATAAATCGCCAGCGGCAGGAGGGGCTGTAGACGACCGCCTACAAGCAATGGCGTGATATAGCTACCCGCTGCAAGCGAGAAAACAATAGCCGCACCAGACAACATTCCCGGCAACGTAAGCGGAAGCGTCACCCGGAAAAAGGTTCGAATCCGCCCAGCTCCGAGACTCATGGATGCCTGCCGCAGCTTGGGCTGAATATCTCCCATGGACGTTGCAATAGGCAGTACTGCGAATGGCAGCATAACCTGCACATAAGCGATAATGACAGCCTTCATACTCCATAAAAGCGATAACGGCTGATCAATCAGGTGCAGCTTGAGCAGCACCGCATTCAGCAGGCCATTTTGAGCCAGAATGACAATCCATGCGAACGTACGAATCACCACACTGGTCAACAAGGGCGAAATCAGCAGAATATAAAAAAATGTGCGTATGCCCGGTTTCTCGGTTCGTACCAGCAGATATGCCGCCGGATAAGCCAGGACAATACAAATGACTGTCGTCAGCAACGCAACACCCAATGTCGACCGGATGGTTGTCATATATGCGCCTGTCGTAAACACCTGGATATACTGATTCAACGTATACGTAGGAAGCACATTTAATAAACTATCTACTTCCCGAAAACTGAGTACAATCAGCATAATGAACGGCGCAACCAGAAAAGCTGTCAGAAAGAGCAGCGCCGGGGTAAGCAAAAGCCAATAAAATGAGTTCGTACGTCGAACAGCAGTTGTACGTGCCATGGTTACCCTCCTTCCGTTGGAAGAGGAATGACATCCTCAGCAGCCCAGTATAATTCACACCGGTCTCCCTGTACCGGAAGAGTCGGGAATACAGGATCAGGAGCAACGACTAGCAGCTCTCCTTTACCGGGAAGAGCTACTTTTAACCTTACCTGATCTCCCGCATAGCTGACATGCTGAATGATTCCCGGTGTGCGATTGGGCTGAGCTTCACTTCCGGGTATGAAGGAAATCCGTATCCTCTCTGGACGCAGCATATACGTAGCTGCCTCCACAGAATCCGGCACAGCCGTTTCCAGAATTAACGGAGAACCATTGGCCAGCTCATAATGTTCGACCTGAAGGCGTATATTGCCTCCCGAAGCTGCATCCCCCATTGAACAGGTATGAAACAGATTCACCTGTCCGATAAAATCTGCTACGAACCGATTAGCTGGCTGTCGATATATTTCCAGTGGAGAACCAACCTGTTGAAGACGTCCATGCCCCAAAATACCGATACGGTCGGACAAGCTGAGCGCCTCTTCCTGATCATGTGTGACCAAGATAGTAGTGATTCCGGTCCGGCGTTGAATCGTCCGCAGCTCTGTCTGCATATCCTTGCGCAGCTTTGCGTCCAGATTGCTTAACGGCTCATCCAGCAGCAATACAGAGGGTTCAATAGCCAAGGCTCTCGCAATCGCCACCCGTTGCCGCTGTCCTCCGCTTAACTGATGAGGTCTGCGGTCTGCCAAGGATGAGAGCTGGACAAGTGCCAGTGTCTCGTCGACACGGCGCTTTATTTCTTTTTTAGGCAGCTTGCGTATTTGCAGGCCGTAGGCCACGTTATCAAACACCGAAAGATGGGGAAACAACGCATAATCCTGAAATACGATACCCAAACCCCGTCGATAAGGAGGCAGTCCAGTCACATCCTGTTCTCCAATAAGAATTCGTCCCGTGGAGGGGTCCAGAAAACCCGCAATCATATTCAGCAGCGTCGTTTTACCACAACCGCTAGGTCCGAGAAGGGAGAAGAACTCCCCTTCCCGAACTTGTAGCTGGACCTCTTCCAGAGCCGTGAAATCTCCAAATTGGCGGCTCACATCATCAATGTGAATCCCACTCACTTGCTGCCCCCCAATGCCTGTGTCCAGCGATTGGTCCAATCTGCCAAGTTAGGGGTAGCTGTCGTATAATCAACCCATTTCAGCTTTTTGTAGGCTTCTTCGCCGACTTGTACTTTGTTTTTCAAGTCATCACTATACTTTACGTTTTTGTTGGTCATACCGTACAGAGACAGATCAGAGAATGATTTCTGTGCATCAGGACTGGACAAATAGTCAACCAGCTTATAGGCATTTGCCAGGTTCTGGCTTCCTTTCGGAATAACCCAGCTCGCCACAGCAGCAACCGGTCCATCCTTCGGATACGTGAAGCCAACATTCAAGCCAGCTTTTTGCATAGCAAACGCGCGACCGTCCCAAAACGGTACAACCCACGCATCCCCACGCTCCAGCAAGGTTTGAATGGAACCGGAGTTATCCGGGAACGCGGTAGCATTCTGCTTTAGCTCTGCAAGTTTGGCAAAGGTTTTATCGACGTCAGCAGGGTTGCTCTCCTTGCCACCCAAGGCATTAACAAGACCGGAGAAGAACTGCAAACCAGCAGAATAAGTCGGCGAGGATATTGCAACATGGCCTTTATATTCCGGATTCCACAAATCCAGCCAACTGGTCGGCGGGGTTTTAACTAAATCTTTACGATAAATAAGTCCTAATTGCCCCATACTAAAGCCTGCCGCGTATACATTGCCGTCTTTCGTGAACCGTTCCTCAACAGAAGGGTATAAATCAGCCAGATTAGGAACATTTTTAGTATCCAAAGGCTGCAACAAATTGGAATCTGCTGCCCGTTGAATGGTGTCCGGTTGCAGAACAAGCACGTCATAAGCTGCATTTTTACCATTGCCCGCTTTCAGCTTTGGATACCATTCGGCATCCGTACCCGTGACAACCTCCACTTCAATCCCGGTATCCTTTTGAAATTGATCCAATGCTGCTTTACGGATATTTTTTTCCCAATCTCCACCGGACACACCAATGACCACTTTGTTCGTTTTCGGCAGCTGGCCGCTGGCTTGATTATCGGTTCCCGCTCCGCTCTGTTGATTGCCGCAAGCAGAAATGAGGACCGCCAAGCTAAGGAATAGGGAAGCAAATGTGAATTTTCTCTTGTTTTTCATGGACATAACCACCTTTTATGAATAATAAAATACCTTCTACATTAAATCCTGCCACAATTGCTCAATCGACTCGGCGGACAGCTTCTGCTGCGGATAAATCTGTTCAGCACGTTCATGAACCAACTGCTTGCGAATAGCACGTTGAGTCGGCGGAAGTTGTTGGAGCAACTGCGCTAGGCGGTCGCTTGCTTCGGATGTCCAGACAGCTTCATAGGCTTCTCTTGCGCTCCCGAAATCCCACAAGTCCGTGACTTCCGCAGTCTTGCCAGCCCGGTACTGGCGCGTCAATGCTTCATCCACTACCCACGCACCATCTTGTATTTGAACGGTAACGCCGTATAAGTTCTCTGCCTGCTGCACCCCGAGTAGACCAGCGCGCACTTCCTCCAATACATCTTGGGGATCGCGCTTGAACGGACTTCCCCAGCCGCCCCCACCTGGAGACTGAATGCTGACCACATCGCCTGGCTCCGGATGAAGTACACTAATTTTGGGTAGTTTTCGTTCATTCGCACGGCCGGGGTTCAATGTGACCTGTCCCAAGGAACCGGCTTGTCCGCCTGCCAGTCCCCAAGGATGAAAGCGGAGACGTTCCATGCCTCTAGCCGTTACTATCGAACCTTCCTCCCGAATCTCAAAATCAAGTCGGATGGCGTGACCCCCGCGATGCAGTCCGGCACCTGCCGTGTTTTCCAACAATTCATAGCGATGAACCAGCACTTCAATGTGCTGCTCCAGACTTTCAATCGGGGTATTTCGGAGAAAACCGGAAGCATGATCGATTCCGTCCGCTCCTTCCATGTCACTGTGACCTCCGCCTCCACCGCCCATCGGCTGAACTACAGCCATATTACGCGAACCACTCAAAACGTCAGGGGTGGACAACACCACAATCGCAGATTGCCCGGCACCCGCCGCCGGGATTTCATTTGGAATAGCTTTTGCAAGCGCCCCAAGCACAGCGTTATACAACCGCATCGTAATCGTATGCCTCACGCCCACCGCAGCCGGATATACCGGATTAACCAGCGTACCCGCCGGTGCAATGACCGAAATGGGTCGTGTAATACCTCCGTTAACCGGAATAAACGGATCAGAACTAATAATATAGTTGATTAATCCCTGGAACAGAAACGAATGCTTTTTCCCGTTCGTCACGAGATTAAATGCCGTTCTCACCTGTGGATCACAGTTGGAAAAATCAAGCGTAATGCTTCCATCCTTGACCACAACCGACACGGCCAGACGCACAGGGGTATCCGAAACCATATCATCATCCAGATAATCAGCAAAGCTGTAAGTGCCGTCGGGAATTTGTTCGATGACCTTGCGGGCACGAAGCTCCCCCTGATCCATCAGGTCCTGCATACTGTCCTTCACGGCTTGAACACCAAACTTGTTCACCAGCGTATGCATCCGCTGTTCGGCTGTATTGACAGCAGCCACCATCGCATTAAAATCACCCAGATTGAGCTGTGGCGCCCGGCTGTTCGCATTCAGAAACAAATGGACGTCCGCATTGGCTTGACCACGCTTATAAAGCTTCACCGGAGGTATACGTAAACCTTCCTGGTGAATATCCGTGGCCTCGGGCGAAATACTGGAGGGTACCAGACCGCCTACATCACTGCAATGAACAAATGCCCAGGCGTAGGATATCAGCTCACCGTCCACAAAAATAGGTTTGAATACATGAACATCTGGCAAATGTGTCGCCAATCCGTCAGTGGAATACGGCTCATTGGTAATGATAATATCGCCCGGTTCCAGCGGCTCACACGCCTCTGCTGCACGCTGTAAGCTTAAACCCAAAAATATAGTTACACCAACAGTTTTTGGGTAAACAAAAAACTCTCCCGACGGCGTCGCTAAGGCAGTGGCAAAATCCGCTGACTCCTTCACAAATGTCGTGAACGATGTCCGTTCAATAATGTGGCCCATTCCCGCCGCAATCGCATTATAATAACTTCGCATGATTTCCAGTGTTGCCGGATCTGTCTTCATCCGCATACCTCTTTTCGTTTCAAAATCAGGTTGCCGGACGGATCCGTCACGCCATACCAGCCGTTCAGCACAAGAACGGTTGTGTCATCCTGTTCGACGATAGCTGGTCCTTCGAACCGATGGCCTGCACGCAACTCGGTACGAGCGTATACATCAGCGGTATAATCCGTTCCGCCATAGACAATACGTCGTGTTCCCGAAGGCTGAATTTGATCCGTCGCCTCTGGAATGGAGGCAATCTGAGGTTTAATCGTATGGCCTGCCAACCGTACCCGCAGGTTAATCAACTCTAATACGGCAGAAGGATCACTGTGCCCGTATTGACGATGATGCAGTTCGTGAAAAGCGGTGACAATCCGTTCACCGTTTCCGTCTTCCAGCATGGAGCGATCCAGCGGAAGCTCAATTTCAAAGGCTTGTCCGCTGTAACGTGCATCCATCGAGTAATGAAGTGCGATCCCTTCCAGCCCCTCCACCTGCTGCTGATCAAGCCACTGCCGCGCCTGTTCTGCCAAAACATCAAATTCACGCGCGAGCGAATCGGAAGGATACTCATCAAACCGCTGCTGTAAAGATAATACTGCATCATAGGCAAAATCAGCCGACAGTGCTCCTAGCGCACACAACGTACCGGGATTCGGTGGAACCAGAACACTCTGTGCCTGAATTTCCTCTGCCAAAAAATTAGCCGTTACCGGTCCGCCGCCGCCAAAGGCAAGCAGACTGAATTCCCGTGGATCAAAGCCGTGCTGCTCCATCACCGCGCTTAGCTCTGCATACATATTCGCCACAGCTACCTGAATCATTCGGTCGGCGGCCATTCGTTCATCTGTTCCCAAGTGCTCGGCAATGGGACGAATTGCTTGCGCAGAACGTTCAGGGAAAAGCTGTACATGCCCTGCGGCGAACCTATCCGAATTCAAATATCCGCACAAAAGAAACGCATCCGTCAAAGCAGCTCTTTCCCCCGTGCCGTAACAGGCAGGCCCCGGAGACGAACCGACTGACTCCGGTCCTACCTTAAGCAGCCCTCCATTGTCAATCCAGGCAAAGGAACCGCCGCCTGCCCCTACCGAATACATCGAAACGGAAGGTAGCATAATCGGCATCCCTGCCAACTGATTGGTTTGTGTGAATGTGGGCTTACCGGCTTCAATAATGGAAATATCGGCACTCGTGCCCCCCATATCAAAAGTGATGACATTGGCAATATCTGCAGATTTTGCGGCTTGTACTGCACCGATTACCCCTGCGGCGGGTCCGGAAAACAAAGTTCGTACTGGCGCCTGTGCAGCTGTGCCAATATCCATAATACCGCCATTCGATTGCGTAATAAAAGGTTGCGTCTGAACTCCTTCTTCATTCAAACGTTCACGAAGCGTTTCAAAGTAACGCTGGACGTTTGGCTGAATATACAAGTTAACGGACGTCATAGCCGCCCGCTCGTATTCCCTCATCTGAGGCCACAAGGCGGAAGACGCATTCACACCCAACTGGGGAGCGATCTCACGTATCCGCTGAACAGCCAATTGCTCATGCTGCGGGTTTTTATAGCTATGCAGGAAGCAAACCACTACCCCGCTCACCCCGGAATCCAGCGCCCCGCGAATCGCTTGATCCAGACTATCAGAATCTAATGAGGTATGTACCGTACCGTCATGCAGCATGCGCTCTTTTACCGTAAAGACCCGTTCTCTCGGCACAAGCGGCTCAGGCAGTCTGGAACGAAAATCATATGGTATCGGCAGCCGTAAACGCTGGAGAGCCAGCAAATCCCGGAATCCCTCGGTTACGATGAGTGCAATCGCCTCACCGCGACGCTGTAGTAACGTATTTAGACCTATTGTAGTGCCGTGCACGAAGTAATGTATGTCCTCCGGCTTGATGCCACGCTCTTTCAACAAGGCTAATCCATTTGCAATCCCCTGTGCAGGGTCCAACGGAATGGTTGGAGTTTTCACTCCCCATAGCTTGCCGTTCTGATTGTCCAATATGGTTAAATCCGTAAATGTTCCCCCAATATCAATCCCTAATCTCCATGAATCGCCCAACCTTTACTGCCTCCTCTTGTTACGCACGATCTCTCTGCTATAATTACGACTAATTCTATCGACATTATATAAATAAATCAAGATATTCGATAAAATTCGACAATATTATCAAGAGTATTTTTGTGCTACCCTAAGTTCAGAGAAGGATGGATTCCATCGCTCTTTACTCTTCACTGCTGACCTGACGATTCTCAGGTTTCTTGGAGAATACGCGCTTCCACGCCTCTGGACCGCCCGGTACGCGCCATATGCGGTAAGCCAACATGAGCATCGAATAAACGACATAACCTAGTGAAATACTTGCCTCACAGGTCAAAGTGGTAGTAAAACGCAGGCGATCTACCCAATAGGGCACAACAAACAGCTTGGGCGTGCAGTTCATGCGCACAAAGCTGGAGGCAAAACCGATCAGTGACGTTTTCAGTCCCCAGAGAATACCGGTAGAGGTAGCCGTATAAGCAGCATCAGCAAGACTGATATTGGTGGACCATTCCATTTTCGACATTTTCACATGGGATAGCGTATGACGTATCCATCGGTGAAAGGAGCGTGTTCCTTTCAGCAGAATCCGAATATCGTGTATAAATAGCTTGATTTTCTCTTTATCGATGGTGCCGCTGTCAATAGAAGCATCGGTTTTATGTATGTTTTTGTTGCGATCGAGTCGATAGAGTAGCCCTTTCTGCAAACTTGCCAGCAGAATAGCCGGAATGTCATAGTTTATTTTAATCCACCCGTACAGAAATCTGATCTCCAGATGCGCCCGGTCATCATTATCATGCTTGGCAATATCCAGCTTCAATCGGATACGGGAGAGCAGAACAGCCAGCACAAGTAACAAGACGACGATGATGGCGATACCGATCCATTTCCACACTGGCGAGTCCTCCCTTCCTTTTTTCTACATAGATATACCATGGCAAAAATAGTATGACCCTTCACCCGGAAAACATGCATCCTGAAACGCTAAACAGCCAGCCCCATTACGCAAGGACTGGCTGTTTTCTAAATTTCGAACCTTTAACAATGAAGAGAAACCTGTAAAACAAGCTCCTGTCAGGCATCAAGATTCCGTATCGTTCATATCCGGGTGATTACTCTCCAAACGTTCGAACAACAATTGTGTCTCTTCCTCCAAATTATCCGAGTCCTCAAACTGCTCAGGCTGCGGCAAATCCGCCAAAGAGCCCAGACCAAAATAATCCAGAAATGACTTCGTCGTACCGTACAAAATTGGCCGTCCGATAGCCTCAGCCCGACCTTTTTCCTCAATAAGCTCCTTGTTGACCAGAGTATGTATGGCCCGCTCAGATTTGACACCGCGAATATCTTCGATTTCAACTCTTGTAATGGGCTGGCGGTAGGCCACAATGGCAAGTGTCTCCAAGGCCGCTTGCGACAGCGAGGCACGTGCCGGAGAGTAGGCGAGCTTTTCAAAATAAGGTGCATGTTCGGATAAGGTTGCAAGCTGATAGTGCCCGGCGATACGGACAATTTGCAGACCTCTTCCTCCCTGCTCCATGTCCTGCTTCATATCCTCCAGACCCTTTTCAACCAGTTCTTGCTGCTGCTCTACAATGTCGGCGATCTGCTTGGCGGACAACCCTTCCTCTCCCGCGAGAAACAGCAGTCCCTCAATAATTGATTTCAGCTTCAGATAATCCATTAACCCGTAAATCCCCTCTCCACTCCATTACAATATCATCGAAAAGCTTCTCCTGATAGCAGAAAATCTGCTTCATTTTCATCAATTCGAGGATAGCCAAAAAGGTGACTACCACTTCATGCCGATACATATCCTCATGCATCAGCTTGGAGAACAGAAGCCGTCCCCCCGTTCCTACCATCTCCAACGCCCCGATGACCTGCCGAATACGGTCCTTGACCGAAATTTCATCCCGGTGAATACGGGTTACCGTCGTACGTCGTTCTGCTTTGCGCAGCGCACGCTGAAAAGCCGCGACCAAATCGCTTGCATGCAGCCCATGCACCGGATTGGCGGGTTCGATGGGCAGGTATGCGCTCAAATCCTCCGGTTCCTTGCCATAGATCAGACTTCGTTCCCATTCACGCTCACTCAGATGGCGGGCAATCCCTTTATATTTACGATACTCCACCAGCTTGCGAACCAGTTCATCCCGTGGATCATAATCCTCTTCTTCATAAAAATCCAAATCATCATATTCCATTACAGGTGGCTTGGGAAGCAGCAATTTACTCTTAATGGATAAGAGCGTCGCCGCCATCACCAGAAACTCGCTCGTAATGTCCAGCTCCAGCTCCTGCATACTGTTCAAAAAAGCCATATACTGATCAGTAATATCACTAATCGGGATATCCTGAATATCGATCTCGGCCTTATCAATCAGATGCAACAGCAGGTCCAGCGGACCCTCGAATGTTTCCAGCTTGTAATTTACGACTGTCAATGTGCTTCCCCCTGCCTTACTCCAATCATCATTCAACAATACCTTTCCCCGTTAGCACTTATGCTCGACTTTATCAATCCCTCTTTCTGTAGTATATACGTCATCGCCTTGCTTAACAATCCAATCCCTTTTTCCTGCTATAGTTATGTCGTTCAATTCAGGTATTCGCAAAATTAAAACTGCTTGCCCAGATTCGCCATCTCAATCGCAGCCAGTGCGGAATCCCAGCCTTTATTACCAGCCTTCGTACCTGCACGCTCAATAGCCTGCTCAATGTTTTCCGTCGTTACTACACCGAAAATAACAGGCACGCCTGTTTTCAGACTGCTTGCCGCCACACCCTTGGCTACCTCATTGCAGACGATATCATAATGGGAGGTCGAACCACGGATCACCGTACCCAGCGTAATAACGGCATCGTATTTACCGCTTGCAGCCATTTTTTGAGCAATCAGTGAAATTTCAAAAGCACCTGGCACCCAGGCTACATCAATCTCATCTTCCTTCGCTCCATGCCGTTGAAGCGCATCGATTGCACCGCTTAACAGCTTACTTGTAATAAACTCATTAAACCGGCCTACCACAATACCATACTTCAAACCATCCGATACGAGATTACCTTCCAGAAAACGTGCCATATGAATCAACCTCTCTTTTTTAAATTATTTACAATGACATACGACGACGATAATCAATCAAATCCTGAATACTGATCAGCTTCAAATGATGACGGTTGGCGATCACTGCCAAATCGGGTACTCGGGCCATGGACCCATCTTCCTTTATAATTTCGCAAATGACCCCGGCGGGTTTGGAGCCGCAGAGTCGGGCCAGATCGACAGCCGCCTCAGTATGACCCGCACGCTGCAAAACACCCCCATCGCGGGCGATCAGCGGAAACATGTGACCGGGCTTGCGGAAATCGCTTCCTGTGGCTGCTTCGTCGGTCAGCGCACGCACGGTCAATGAACGCTCGGCTGCTGAAATCCCCGTTGTGGTCTCTCTATGATCTACCGACACCGTAAAGGCTGTGCCGTGGAAATCTGTATTTTGCTCCACCATCGGTTGCAATTCCAGTGCCTCGGCTCTTTGCCCTGTAATCGGTACGCAGACCAACCCGCGGCCTTCGGTAATCATGAAATTAATGACCTCGGGGGACGCTTTTTCTGCCAGAGCGATAAAATCGCCTTCGTTTTCCCGTTGCTCATCATCCACCACGATCACGACTTTACCGTTTTTTAGATCCTCCAGCGCTTCTTCAATGGAATCCAGACGAATTTCCACCTCCTGCTCCAACACACCATATTCCACTACGTCAGCCACTATATTTGAATGGCTCTCACTGCTTCCGCTTTCCATTACGCTTTCCTCCTTATTTCTTGTGGCATCAGGCAAAGCCGTGTTTCGCCAAATAATCCAGACTCATAGGAGCTTTCTCCGTTTCCTCCGTCGCCGCTAATCTTCCGTAATTCAAAAGCTGCTCCACATATTTACCTAAAATGTCGCATTCAATATTGACGGTGTCTCCCTCACGTTTGGCCTGCAAGGCCGTCTCAGATAAGGTATGGGGGATGATAGATACGGCAAAGGTATCTCCTGTGCGCTGGGCAACCGTCAAGCTGATGCCGTCGAGTGTAATCGAGCCTTTGAGAAGAATATATTTGAATATTGCCTGATCTGTAGGTGCAACTTCGTATACAATCGCATTCTGGTCTGATGTCACCCGACGAATCGTGCCCGTTCCATCCACATGTCCTTGCACGATATGCCCTCCGAACCTGTTGTTCGCCGCCATAGCCCGTTCCAGATTGACCCGGCTACCGGAGTTCAACTCTTTCAGATTGCTGTTGCGGAAGGTTTCAGGCATCACATCAACCTTAAAATCCTTAGTACCCACCTGTGTTGCGGTCAGACAAACACCATTCACGGAAACACTGTCTCCTATTTTCAAATCGCCCAATACCACAGAACCCGCAATGCCCAGCACCATCGCTTCTCCACTTCTGGAAATCTGCTGAATGCGTCCCACTTCCTCGACCAATCCGGTAAACATGCCTTCACTCCTTCCCATCTAAAGTTCAGTTTATCCCTAATTCATCAGGCGTAAGCGCAAAAACCCCCCAGTCCGGATAATATCCGTCATGGGGGGTGATGAGAGTCGAATTTTCAGTATACAAGCGCAGTCCATATACATCCTGAGACCACATGAATGATAAGTTTGCCAATAGAAAGCATGACTGACCATACAACTAAATACGCTCAGAGCGCGTGCGAAAACGAAAGCTTGTAGAACAAGCAATCTTCCGTTTGCTACCTGCAACGAAATAAGCCGTACGTACCATTACGTATGCTAAAAATCGGCACATGTCATGTCATGCACATGCGCTTCGTATCCTTCTCCCATCCAGACTATACTGTCGGTCCCGGAATTGCACCAGGTCCACCTTCTGCTGATCGCTCAGCATCCGGGTCACGGACTAAGCCGCGCTGTTCATCGCAGAAGCGATTTACAGACACGTCATCACCGCCGGTGGGGAATTGCGCCCCGCCCCGAAGGATCTTGCTTTATTCAATTGAATTAGCATTAAACTTGTTACGTATATTAGCACCGACTTCTAAAAAAAGCAAGTTATCTGATAGACGCTTCTGCTTTTGTTTTGACATATTGGCTGGAAAGCTCTTCAAACCAGGCTCTATCATTCATGTGAAGCGCCAGATCAATCAGATCGGCCAGTTCTTCGATCCCGAGCTGCGTAGCATGATCGAACGTAATGACCGCTGAAGCGGTTGGTCCGCGGCCACCCTCCGTGCATATATCGTAATCCAGCCGTACATCAACATGCCCGTCGATAAACTCGCATTTCAGAAAATAAATAATCTCGCACATTAAAATGGGACGCACCTGCGTTTCCAGCACACAATCCATCACCTTGGCTGAATAGTGCTGGTTCGTCAGCGTAAATTTGTGATCTGTCGCTGCCAGCGAAGTCCGTCCAAAGTCATCCGTAAATTTCAATTCCACTGGCGTGATATTCATGACCTTGGGTATTTGCTTCTTTATAATTTCGATTATCTCAACTGTATTCAGCTTAATCATACCTGCACCTCATTGCATCTTAAAATTCAGAGAAAGCACTAATTCAACATGTTTCACGTAGGCCTCCACTCCTATATCGGAAATCATTACCTGATTTTTTATGCTTCATCCCATAAACGACAAAAAAGATTCTTCGCGCAACAAGCGCAAAGAATCTTGATCGAACCGGTACCGCAACATCTTATAACAATGTTCAAAGTGTATTATGCAAAAAACTGGATTATAGCTCCGAAATTTCATGTTTCTTTTTCAGAATATTCCATCGGCGTTCAATCTCCTGCTCAAAGGTAGCCAGCGTGGCTTCTTCCTTAAGAAGATGTTTTGTTTTGCCCATTAATTTGAGCCATTCTGCGGCTGGAATCCGTTTTCCCTTGTCCTCCGGATTGTACGTAATCGTCGTACTGCCTTGCTCAATCTCGTACAGCGGGAAGAAGCAAGACTCCACAGCAGCTCCCACAATGCTGGTACCCAGTCTATCCTCGGATTTCCAGTTCAGCGGGCAGGCGCACAGGATTTTACCATAGGCGGTCCCCACGTTATTTGCATACCATTGTGCTTTGGCCGCTTTACGCAGCATATCCTGCGGATGGCTCTCGGCTGCCGTGAAGGCATATGGAATATTGCAGGCAGCCATAATTTGCACCGTATCCTTGTGATGCCCCTGCTTGCCTTTTTGCATCTTCCCTACACCTGAGGTGCTCGTCATATGGCCGACCGGAGTCGAGTATGATTGCTGCGACCCTGTATTCATGTACCCCTCGTTATCATATTCCAGCATGATCAGCTTATGATTACGCAGAGCCGCACCAATCGCAGAACCCATACCAATATCCATCCCACCGTCCCCGCTGATCATGATAAAGGTCGGATCGTCCGACATTTCAATTTCATTACGGCGCTTCATTTCCATGTAAGCTTCCAGCGCTCCCGAAAGTGTAGCGGCCCCGTTTTGAAAAAGATTGTGGATCATCGGCTGTTTGTGTGATGTATACGGATAACCTGTCGTGACCACGTATACACAACCGGTCTGGAACAGCACGACGATATCTCCCTCGATACCTTTGAAAAACAGCTCCAGCGCAGACAGCGCTCCACAGCCTGGACACGCCCCATGACCCGGCGTAAGACGGCGTGGTTTGGTCGTCAGCGAACGCAGCGGCGGTACCTTGACCTTGAGCTTCCCGGTCACCTCATCCGGCGTAACCTGAATGAGACCCGTACGGTACGCATCGCCCCGTGGCGGCTGCATAACTTGCGGCATCACCTTGTCCGGTGAACCCAGATTAATTCCGTAATAATCAAAGGGCTTCTCCGCTCGTCCGGCCTCTGCCGCCTCAATCGCAAGCTGGAAGAACGCCTCTGCATCTTCCGCATAAAAATCCTTGCCCCCCAGGCCAAAGATACGGCTCAACACGAGTGTCCGATTCAGCGGGTCCTCCTGTAAGGCCGCCTTGATTTCGTGCGTCAAATTACCGCCATCGGCGCCGTACGAATCCGCACGTTCACCCACCAGCAGCGCCTTGACATGGCACAATGCCTCGCGAAGCTGCTCGGCAGGAAACGGTCGGATGATATTCGGACGTATCACACCAGCTTTAATCCCGCGCGCGCGGAGTTGATCCGCCACATCCTTGGCCGATTCAGCCGCCGAATTCAACAGGAATACCGCGACCTCAGCATCCTCCATATGATACAGATCCAAAATCGGGTATTCCCGACCGGATAAAGCGGCATATTCTGCTGCTACCTGCTCATATACTCCTTCTGACAGCTTCAGTGCTTCGGACAGCTGAACATGATTATTCGTCAGGTCATCGCCGTTCATATGCGCGCCCACGGTAACAGGATGATCAAAATCCGTAATATTCGGATAATTTAAGTTCGGGTTAGGACCTACAAAACCGCGCACGGTCTCAGCATCGGCAAAATATTGCACTTTACGTTTTTGATGGGACGTATAAAAACCGTCATATGCAACCATTACAGGCAGCCGTACATCGCTATGCTCTGCGATTTTTAGTGCCATGATGTTCATATCATACACAGCCTGTGGTGTACTTGCCGTCAAAATGACCCAGCCTGTATTCAAACCATAGTACAGGTCCGAATGATCCCCGCGAATATCCAGGGGACCACTGACAGCTCGTGTCACCAGATTCATAACCATTGGAAAACGAGTACCTGACTGAACAGGTAACTGCTCCAGCATGTACAGGAAACCTTGCGAACTAGTGGCGTTCACAACCCTCGCTCCCGCTGCGGCAGCTCCATAACAAATCCCTGCCGATCCGTGTTCTCCGTCTGCTGCAACCAGCTTAATATTATGCTGACCTCTCGTTCTCATCTGATCCAGATACTGCGCTACCTCGGTAGATGGAGTAATCGGGAAATATCCCATCATATGATAATTGATCTGCGCAGCCGCCGTAGCTGCCATTTCATTACCGGATTCGAACGTTGTCACTTGCGCGGCGCCTGTCTGTTTGAGTTCTTCCTCCAGTTTTGCCATTACGCACGCCCTCCTTCATATACCGGAAATTGGTGGGCAACTCGATTCTGTTCCGCCCATCCCCATTGCTCGCGACGCGAGCTTAATGCCCCCGATGGGCAAATATCTACACATTTCAGACATCCTTTGCAATACTGGTAATCAATCCCTTGCAAAAATGGAATCATTCTTCCGCGTTTGTCTGCTTGCTCTTCCCATACAAAACAGTAATCCGGGCAAATCGAATCACACTTGGCACAATGGGTACATTTATCAGCTTCATATTCAGGCACATACCCCTGACGTGAACCACTAACATCTCTCGTCATGCTGTTCCCCTGAGTCGCAATAACGCCCCCCAATGGCTGCGTTTCGTACCCCAGTAAAGGCTGCGGACGTTCAAAAACCCGATCCTGCGCGTCATCTGTAACCGGATATACGTGCAGTTCCATTTCTTCAAAACCACGGTTAAACGTACGCAAATTAGGCTCCACCAACTGTGGATTTTTCTTTTCAAAAGTACTGCGAATAACCGATCTCATCGCCTCCGGATCTAAAAAATCACAGACGCGGAACAGCGCACCCAGCATGGACGTATTCAGCTTGGTCCGCTCCTCCAGGGCGATGCCCATCGCATCCACCACCGCTAATGTACCGGATACCAGTCCCAAATCAGCCCGTATTTCTTCTGCTGGACGTGTAGAATTAACCACTACAATCCCATCCGCTGGCAGTCCGCTGATGACATTTACCGTTTTGTATAACGTTTCATGGAAAATGCCTACCACATGCGGTTGCTCAATCGGACTGTGATCGCGGATATCCACCCCGGGATCACAAAAACGGACAAAGCTTTTGACCGGGGTTCCCTTCTTTTCCGAACCATATGATGAAAAATTTGAAGCATTCAGCCCCAGACCAAGCACCCCGGTTTCAGCCAGCATTTTACCAGCCAGATTAGCGCCGAGTCCACCAATGGACTCCAGCCGGATTTCAAAAAATCCGAGTCGATTTGTGCTCGTTAAAATAGACAATGTGATAAACCCCCTTCTTTTGCAACCCTTACTAAGCTTGAATACTCATATAAAAAAATGGAAAATGCATTCTTATGAAAAGGCTATCACAACACTTACTTTTCGAATGTGATCTTCTTCACTTTAAGACCTGCGTGAATGCGAAAATCAGCAAACTGTCAAACAAAAGACAACAAAAAGCCGCCCTGTCCAAAGACAGAACGGCTTAGGTGTAACGTTAAGAAAAAGATCATGCATTTAACGGTATATTACGCGTCAAATACTTTAACCTCTTTCATTTTGTCGCCTTGTTTTACAGCATCAATGAATTCCATACCTTTGGTCACTTGACCAAATACAGTATGTACTCCATCCAAATGCGGCTGTGGAGCGTAGCAGATGAAGAATTGGCTTCCGCCTGTGTTACGGCCTGCATGCGCCATGGACAGAACGCCTTTGGCATGCTTCGTTGTGTTCGTAGCTGTTTCGCAGTCGATCGTGTAGCCAGGGCCGCCTGTGCCTGTTCCATTAGGACAACCACCTTGGGCAACAAAGCCTGGAATAACGCGGTGGAAGCTCAAGCCGTTGTAGTAACCGCTGTTTGCCAGCTTTTCAAAGTTAGCAACCGTGTTTGGCGCTTCTTCTGGAAAAAAATCAATTTCGACGATACCGCCGTTTTCAAGATCTATTCTACCTTTTTTCATTGTTTGTAGCTCCTTTTCAACCTGTTTTGAAAGCTAAATAGCATCAAGTTCCAGTTTACTATGAATTGCCGCGCTTAGCAAAGCCTTGTCCAAAAAAAGAGACCATTGTCCCCGGTATATCACTCCGGATGAATGGCCTGTTTCGTCACACGTATTCAAAATCAGGAAGAAACCGTAATCTTGGCGTTGGGATGAACCGATGAACTGGCTTGGTCACGAACCAAACGCTGTGGCACGACATCATTCCGAACGATATCTTCATAGCTTTCCCGGCGTACCACCAGTTCGGCCTCACCATTGTTTACAAATACAACCGCTGGTCGACGTATCCGGTTATAATTACTCGCCATGGAATAATTGTAGGCTCCGGTTGAAGCAACAGCGAGCAAATCCCCGCTGGTCGGACGCGGCAGCTCCACATCCCAAATGAGCATATCGCCGCTTTCACAGCATTTGCCCGCAATGGATACCGTCTCCTCGTTCGCATCGTGCGCCCGGTTAGCCAGCATGGCTTCATACTTCGCCTGATATAGCGCTGGACGCGGATTATCCGTCATTCCGCCGTCAACCGAGACATACTTGCGCACCTGTGGGATATCCTTGAGGCTGCCCACGGTATACAAGGTGGTGCCGGAGTCGCCTACAATGCTCCGTCCCGGTTCAATCCAGATTTCAGGAAGCTCGTCATACAGCCCGGAAAAATGAGTTTTTACCGCTTCGCCGATAGCCTGTACATAGGTGGAAATTTTCAGTGGTGTGTCCTCTTCTGTGTAACGAATGCCAAATCCCCCACCCAGATTAATAACCTTGAAAGAAAACTGAAGCTGTTCCTTGATTTCTCTGGAAAAAGCGGCAACCCGTTCGGCAGCCATTTGGAAGCCGTTCACTTCAAAAATTTGCGATCCGATATGGGAATGTACCCCCAGCAGGTTCAGATGATCTAGCCTGATAGCCTGCTCCACCGCATGGCTTGCTGTACCGTTCGCAATGTCAAAACCGAACTTTGAATCCTCTTGGCCTGTGGCCATATATTCGTGCGTATGTGCTTCAACCCCCGGTGTAACCCGCAATAAAATATTTACCTGCTGTTTCCGCTCGGAGGCAAGGGCCTGAAGCAAATGCAGCTCCATCTCGCTGTCGACCACGAAGCAACCAATTTGCGCATCTAACGCCATTTCAATTTCTTCCGGTGTTTTGTTGTTGCCGTGAAAATGGATTCGCTCTGCCGGAAATCCAGCTTGCAGTGCGGTGAACAGCTCTCCACTGGAAACGACGTCGAGCGACATCCCTTCTTCTGCAGCCAAAGCACACATCGCCATTACGCAAAATGCTTTGCTTGCATAAGCGACTTGAAACTTCAACCCGGTTTCATGAAAAGCTTCTATAAACTCCCGGCAACGCTGGCGTACTAACTGTTCATCTACAATATATAGCGGTGTTCCAAAACGCTCCTTCAGAAGGGTCGTGTCGCATCCGCCAATCTCCAAATGTCCAGTGCTGTTAATTTTACTGCTTCCATGCAAATACATGTTCTGGCGCCTCTCTTTCTGGAACAAGCAAGTCATATTCCATCGAATGTTAACACCAGTATAGCAAAAAAAGCATTAAGAAGAATGGATTTTTATACAGATCATTTATATTAATGTTCCTGCCCGTTGCCAGAGTTCGAATCCGTGTTTGCATCCGTACCCGGCATGCGTGTATTGTCCCGCGTTTTGTTAGATGACGGACGGTTAGTCGAACTCAGTACAGGCATACGGAACAAGATGGAAGCCATCGCCTTGGCATTAAAAGGAATGAACGGCCACAGGTAGGAAGAATTGTATGACCGGTGCAGCGTCAGCATCAAAATGATCAGTGTCGTGCCTACGATAAAACCCGGAACGTGGAAGATAGCCACAGCGATCAGCAAAACCAGCCGGATTAGCCGATTCGCCAATCCCAATTCATAGCTCGGCGTTGCGAACATCCCGATAGCAGCCACAGCCATATACAGCACAACTTCGTTGACGAACAGTCCCGTTTTGACCGCAATATCCCCGACCAAAATGGCGGCGATCAAGCCCATCGCGGAAGCCAGCGGTGTCGGTGTATGGACAGCCGCCATGCGCATGAGATCGACCCCTAGCTCCACAATGATAAACTGGGCGATCAGCGGCAGATGGGCTTCCTTTTGAGGACCGATAAAATCGAGAAACGCCGGTTTTAGTTCGGGATTGATGACCATAAGCAGCCACATCGGAAGCAGGAACATCGAGGCGAAAATACCCAAAAATCGTACCCAACGCAGGTAGCTCCCCATAAAAGCCGTTTGCCGATTCTCTTCCGCATGCTGACACAGGTCAAAAAAGGTGGTGGGTAAGATCATCACGCTGGGTGAGGTATCGACGAAAATAACGAGTCGCCCTTCCATAATATGCGAAGCCACAACATCTGGTCGCTCCGAATACCGCACTAATGGATATGGATTCCAGCCTTTATTAATAATCGTCTCCTCTAATTGCTTATCCGCCAGCGGGATGCCGTCCAGATTAACGTTTTTAATTTTATCGCGTACGGTGTCCACCATGACTTTATCCACGATATCATCAATATAGCCCAAGCATACGTCGGTTCGGGTGCGACGACCGACCTGCATCGCCTCAAATTTAAGCCCGGGGTCCCGCAAGCGGCGGCGAACCAGACCCACATTTGTCAGCATCGTCTCTGTAAAGCCGTCACGGGCACCACGTACGACGCGCTCCAGTGACGGTTCCTCGGGATTGCGTACCGGATAATTACGGGTGTCCAAAATGACCGAAAAGCGCTCACCTTCCATAAAGAAGGCGCTATAGCCTGTCAGCACTTTGTTGATAACAACTGACATTTTATCCGACTTTTCCACCTGAATATGCGGAATATAATTCTCAAAATATGCTTGCAATCCGTCCGTAGATAGCTCATCCGGTGTTAGATAGGTGAGCCGCTTCAGCACTTCAAGCATAATCTGGTCTTTGGCGAAGGTATTCAGAAACAAATATCCGGTATGGCGCCCGCCTAACGTCATTTCCCTGAATACGACATCAAAGGTCTCCCCCAGACCAATCACTGTTTTGAGCGTATCCCGATTATCCTTCATTCTCGGCGAAATATCATCCTCACCCTGCCAATAGCGGACGGATTCCTCTACGTTATCAGAACGCTCACTCTCTTTTTTGTGCTTAAAACGTTCTGACTCCTGTGCCTGCCTTTTTTTCCACGGACTCATTTCTTCCTCCCCAGCAGTGTAACCTTCCCTTCCGATGGCTCCTTCATCCTGATGCTCTTGATCCGGTCTATGCTCCATATCTCTTGCCCCCTTCACTTTCCTTGTTATCGGTTGTATACGAACCAGTCAAAAAACGAACCAGTCATCTTACCCAGCACCATCGCCATCAGCAGGCCAAACATATACACGGTCATATGGAGCCGCTTGGCGAGTATAGGCAAGAGATTCAGCACCTCCGTCAGTGCTGCGGCGAGTAAACCGATAAACACTCCGCAAAACAACCCCGGTATCCACGTAAGTACGCCCGGCAACGGCAAGCATATATTCCAAAAATCGGATACCGTTCCCACCACTGAACCTAAAATCATAGATTTTTCGTATGCTCGTGATTTGTTATAGGTACGGGTAAGCTGTGCAAGCCGAGGAATCATATCCAGCACAATAAAAAGTGCGATCACGCCACCACCCACCGCAACGCCTCCGGCGATGCCTAAAATGATCTGAAGTGCACCCTGTACATACATCATCATCGGCGCTTATCCTTCGTATGCATGCGGGCCATCTTTTCATATTCCTCCGCCACTACGTACTGATCCACATTTTCCTGATACAGATACATTTCCACTTCCAGCGGCGTCGGCTCCTCGTTCCATTTTTTTTTGAATAAATGATTAAAGAACACAATCATGCCGAAGCCAATACCGATCGAATACGCAATCTGGAACAGATATGGATGCTCATCCTTGTGTCCGGTAATCATCTCAACAATCCGAACCTGCACCTCCATCATGCTGACGTCAGCGTGAAAATTCATAATCGTGAGCGCAGAGCCAAAGAACAGAAGCACCCACACCAGAACAAACAATATTCTGGATGGCTTACGCGGTTTCTCCACGATTTCCACAAGCACATGCGGCTTGCCGAGAGATTCCACGACAACACCCGGAATGCGTTCTCTAATTTTCGATATGATTTGCAGCATGTCCACCAGTATCAGATTGCCGTCCTGTTGCTGAGGCCGCTTGAGAACAAGCTCCAGCAGCTCGTTTTCCCATTCGGGATCTGCCAGCAGATGGGCTACATCCCCCAAATGCAAGTCATGCCCCTTTAACATGCGTACACGACTGCGGAGACGTAAATAGACTATGGGAGCCACTGTAGGAGCCGGATTATGAGTCATCCGATCCCCTCCTTATCCTCGTAATTACTGGTTAGTATGAGGCGAAGCCAAGAAACATATTCTGTGCACTTTCTTTTTCTCCACGCAAAAAAGGGTACCCCTGACCATGAACATGGCTTGGGAATACCCTTTTGAATTACGTAGCATAAGGATTTAGCAATCCTCACCGTATTATTGAGCAATCTGATCACGAATCGACTGCAAAATCTTTTTTTCCAGCCGCGATACCTGCACCTGGGAAATACCAAGTCGGCTTGCGACCTCCGATTGAGTCTGATCGCGATAATAACGCAGATATACAATGAGCCTTTCCCGCTCAGTCAGCCCCCCGATAGCCTCATTCAACGCCAGCTTGTCGAACCACCGCTCCTGCGATTCATCTGCAATCTGATCCATAAGCGTAATCGGATCGCCGTCATTTTCGAACACCGTTTCGTGAATCGAGGTTGGCGGCTTGTTAGCCTCTTGGGCAAAAACAACATCTTCTGGTGTAACTCCCAGTTCATCTGCGACTTCCTTGATCGTAGGTAAACGGTTCAGCCGTTTGGACAGCTCGTCCTTCATTTTGCGGACCTTATTGGCCGTCTCCTTGAGGGAGCGGCTAACCTTAAGCGTGCCGTCATCGCGCAGAAAACGTTGAATTTCCCCAATAATCATCGGGACCGCATACGTTGAAAATTTGACTTCATAGCTTAGATCGAATTTGTCCACCGATTTTAACAAACCGATGCAGCCGATCTGAAAAAGATCGTCAGGTTCATATCCCCGGTTCATAAAGCGCTGCACGACAGACCATACGAGCCGGATATTACTATTGACCAGCGTCTCACGGGCATCATTATCACCGGATTGACTCAGTGCAATGAGCCGTTTGACTTCCGCATCCTCCAAATAGCTGTTCGAAGTTTTTTTTCCTCCTGCTTCCATAGGATCAACCCCTAATTATATAAAGCTTTCTTGGATTCAATCCTTTTCTTCATCCGGACCGACGTGCCTCCGCCCGGCTCACTGACTGCTTCAAACTCATCCATGAAATTTTCCATAATGGTAAAACCCATGCCCGAGCGTTCCAGTTCAGGCTTGGAGGTATACAGAGGCTGCTTCGCCAGCTCCAGATCCTCGATCCCTCTTCCTGCATCTTCAATCACCAGTGTAACCACGTCCATTTCAATCCCTACCTTGATCGTCACGACTCCGGACGGATCGCTGTCATAGCCGTGAATAATGCTGTTCGTTACCGCCTCGGACACCACGGTTTTCAGATCACTCAGCTCGTCCATGGTCGGATCAAGCCGGGAAATAAAGGCAGCGACAGCGACGCGGGCAAACGCTTCATTCTCGGATTTGGCGGCAAATTGCAAGCTCATGAAATTGTTTCCCGTACTTTCTCTCATGACACCACCTCCAGTTCCGTGAGCGCATTTCCCTCGTTTTCATATACAGGTATGATTTTAAACAAGCCTGACATATCCAGCAGTCGGTGTACCGGCGGATTGACATCGCAGACAGCCATCTTGCCGCCCTTTTGTTTAATCAGCTTGTAACGTCCCAAGATAACGCCAAGGCCGGAGCTGTCCATAAACTGGAGATTTTTCAGGCTGAGCACGATATGCTCGCATTGGCGACGCTGAATCGCTTCATCCATTTGCATACGGACCATATCCGACGTATGGTGATCAAGCTCACCGGACAGTCTTACAATCAACACCCCCCGGTGATGCTCCATTTCAATTTGCAGGTTCATGCTTACTCACTCTCCTCCCGGTCTTGGACAAGGATTTCTACGCACCCGCAGACGATTCCTGCCCTCCGACAAAACTAGAAGAAAACCCCTTAAAATCTACAAAGAAAACAGGTTCGACATGGTACGTTTAAACAATTTCCACCATCCAGCCTTCTCCACCGCCACGGGTGAGGTTATGTTAAACTCCTTGAGCCGTTTACCATCCTGATAGACAACCAGCTTGCCAACTGGATCACCTGCACGGACAGGAGCTTTCAGACTTGGAGCGAGTTGCAGCTCATGACGTAGCGTATCTTTCGTTCCACCCTTTTTCACCAGCACACTGTAGGAACGATCTGCCTGAATTTTCAGCTCCGGCAGTACTCCCTTCTCGACTTTTACGCTTCCCAGCAGGTCACCCGGCTTGTACACTGATTTCATCGTGTATTGGGAAAATGCATAATCGAACATGGAGGATACTTCATTGTTACGTGTTTTGGTATTCGGTTCGCCAAGTACGACAGCGACTACACGCATACCATCACGCTTGGCCGTAGCGGAAAGGCAAAATTTCGCTTCCCCTGTGTAGCCAGTTTTCAGCCCGTCCGCTCCTGTATAAAAGCGAACCAGCTTATTCGTATTCACCAACCAAAACGGCTTGGCCGAGGATTTGCGTAAATAGTCCTGATACGCTCCTGTATATTTCGTAATTTGGGAATATTTCAACAGTTCACGGCTCATGACCGCAATATCATGCGCAGAAGAATAGTGATTTTTTACTGGCAAACCGTTGCAATTGGCAAAATGGGTATCCTTTAAACCAAGCTGCTGCGCCTTGGCATTCATCAATTCGACAAAAGCCTGCTCAGAGCCCGCAATTTTCTCAGCCATCGCCACGGAAGCATCATTACCGGAAGCCATTGCGACTCCTTTAAGCATCTCATCGACCGTCATTTCTTCTCCCGGCTCCAGAAAAATTTGCGATCCGCCCATCGAAGCCGCATATTCGCTGGCCCGTACTTTGTCGGTCAGCTTGAGTTTGCCATCTTGAATAGCCTCCATCGTCAGCAGCATGGTCATAATTTTAGTAATACTCGCCGGAGGAAGCTTTTCACGGCTATTTTTTTCATAGATGACTGTACCCGTATCCGCATCCATCAGGATCGCCGAGAGAGCCTCGGGAGCAAGCTCAGCCGCAGAACCCTCCTTGGGCTTGCTTTCAGGTTTGCTTTCCTCGGCCCAACCGCCGACGGGGACAGCAGTCAAGGCCACCAGACAAGCCAGGATGAACGCTACCACTTTTTTCTTCACAATCGGTTCCCTCCTCAACATATTGGCGTAAAGCACCGGAGCCCGTTATGTAGTCCTCCAGCCTATTCGCGTGCTGCTAACCATTGTCGTCAGAATGGAAGAAAAATATTCCATACGCCTGAAAACATCAAATAGCACCAAGCTGAGTCAGCATGGTGCGGATTTTCCAAAATTAAACTGTACCCTTTTATTTCAAAAAGATTTTTTATCCGTTTATACAAATTCTCATCTCTAAGCAGACAATATTCTTTTTAGATTACCGCTCTTGACTTGTAGGGCAAATGATCATTTCATTAATAGCTACATCCGAGGGTTGTTCAATCGCAAATGCAATGGAACGAGCAATATTTTCTGCATCAATTGCGCCTTCCTACATTTTTTCAACGACAGGTTTGAAATTCACATCTGTGATTGATTCTGTTAATTCAGTCGTAACCATTCCTGGCGATATAATTGTTGTACGAATATTGTTGGCATACTCCTCTTTACGCAGACCCTCAGAAATCGCACGCACAGCAAACTTGGTACCAACCCGCTCAAGTAAACGCAGTGCTGTATCGCGCACTTCCCGTTCATTTAATATCCCTAGTTCTCTGGGTGCAAACATGATATTTTTTAGTCCGACTTTACACTGTATTAATGCGTATCTTAAATTTCGTTTAAAAAAAGTGGCTGTTTGTATTAAACAGGCATCATAAGTGAAAAGTGACTGCCTTCCACACCTAAGGGTTGGACGAAATATCCGATGTTTTAAATAGCTCAAAACAAAAAAACCGCCATTGCGGCGGTTCTAATTCGACGTTGAATCCTGATTATGTCCGAACTATAACGCTTGCGTGCCCGAGGATCGCTGGGGACGTAAGTTCATGATGATCAAAGATGTGGCAAATACCGTAAGGATGACCCCTAGCAACTGGATTCCCATTACACTGAACGTATCTCCCATGATGATTCCGATTAACAATGACGACAAAATGGTACCGAGGTATCGCGAAGTATTAAAAATACCCGAGGAGACACCAATCATTTCTTTTGGTGTGCTCTTGAACAGGGCAGCCTGCATGCCGACGCTATTCAATCCGTTACTTATACCAAATACAGCCAAGGCGAGGATTACACTGAACATCGGCGAAGCTTCATTCAAGGTGATGATTAATACGGACCCGAATGTCATTAACACTGCAGAAAGGATTAAAGCCAGCCGCGTTCCAGATTTGTCGATCCAGCGTCCTGCGAGAGGAGAACTGATAAGTGAACATAAACCGAGGGTTAGCATAATTATTCCTGTATGAATTTCGTTGAGATGACGTACCTGCTGCAAATAAGACGGTATTCCAAAAAACAGAGCGTAAAAAAGAGTGTTAACCAGCATAAATTGTACATTCACCCAGGTCATTTCGGGATATATAGCAAATGCCCGCAGAGGAATAAAGGGGGATGGTGTTTTCAATTCATGTCGTATAAAAGTTGCTAATGCAATCAAACCGATCCCCCCTACCATAAGGTGCCATGTTGAAAGATGTCCGGTTGATTTGACTGAAAGCAAGCTAATTAGCAGAGTCACCAAAGCGACTGTGAACAAGAGTATGCCCGGCGCATCAATCAGCAGGAGCCATTTCCTGATGGACATGTCACCAGAGGTGGATTTGAATGACTCCTCTTTGGGAATGGTTTTCCAGGCGAAGATAAAGCTTGCGATTACAAATGGAATATTAACAAGGAATATGCTGGGCCAGTCCCACCAATGAATCAATACACCACCAATAAAAGGGCCTACCGCTGCTGCTCCGGATAGGAACATCGCAAGGACAGACAAGGCGACTGCCTGTTTCTCAGTAACATGGATTCTTACAATCGCCATTCCGACGGCTACCATCATGCTTGTGCCGACAGATTGAACGATCCGGAATACGATGAGCCAAGAAAAGCCGGGAGATAACGGAGCTAACATGGAGGAAACGAAGACAACAACCAGACCGATAAGGAATATCTTTCTGCGGCCGAACAGATCACTGCACTTGCCCATGACCGGTTGAGCTACAGCACTCGCAATGTAAAAGGAAAAAATAATCCACGAAACGGTCGTAACATCAAGTTGATACACATGTTGCAGTCTTGCAATGGCTATAGATATCATGGAGGAATTTAACGGATTCAGCATGATTCCCAGGCCGACAGATATCATTAACCATATATTTCGAGCGTTCATTTTGTATATACCCCCTTCTTCTGTGATCATCTTAATGGAATCCTGTTATTTATTCCAACGCATTTTATGTTATGATTTGATGAACTAAAAGGAATAAGAGAGTGGTGCGAAATGGAGCTTCTTCAGCTACGCTATTTTCTGACGTTAGCCCGGTGTGAACATGTTACGGAAGCTGCGGGTAAGTTGTATGTCACTCAATCCTCACTGAGCAAAACGATACAGCGATTGGAGGATGACTTGGGCTCACCGTTATTTGATCGATTGGGCAGAAAGCTGCGGCTAAACGAATTCGGAAGAACATTCCTTCGCCGGACCGAAAAAGCCCTATTCGAATTGGAACAGGGAAAGCAGGAAATTGCTGACCTCTCCAACCCGGATCACGGTACACTCCAATTGGCAGTCACCACAGCAAGCACATTGCCAGGTATCTTGCGGGAATTCCGGAAAAATAAGCCGAACACCCAGTTTCATGTACAAATGGTGAATTTGGAAGACATGTCTACACTTCTCCATCGAGGGGAGATCGATTTTTGCCTGTCCTCTCCTCCGATCCAAGGTGATGATATCGACTGTCAGATCCTATTCGAGGACCCCATCGTAGTAGCGGTGCCTCTTGGTCATCGATATGCGGATCGAAGCAGCATCACATTAGCAGAGCTTAAGGATGAGTGGTTTGTGGGTGTGAAAAAAGGATACGGCATTCGTGATCTGGTGGACTCCAAATGCCAATCAGTCGGGTTTGTACCGAAGTATGTATATGAAGGAGATGAGCCTGCAAGATTAATCGCACTAGTGGAAGCGGAGATTGGGCTTGCCTTTATACCAAGTACAGCAAGAAACCCACAGCAACGCATTGCATATCTTCCGATAGAAGATCAGAGACTTGTGCGGGAGATTGCTTTATTGTCGCAAAAAAACAGATATATCTCGAAAGCAGCTATCGCGTTTCGCAGCGTTGTTATAGACTATTTCGGTGCAATGTCCAAACCAATTGATGAATGACCATCCCGAAGACCCCGCTCTCCATTGTATGTGAGAGCGGGGTCTTTTCTTTTAGGGTATCCGCTATGCCTATTTCCGCCAAAAAGTTGAACAGTTTGCCTTCTCCGTACTATTGAATTCAATCATTCTCTCAGTAATGAGAAATCAACCGGGCCATCCCACCGGATACGCACCAACTCCTTGGTGTGATCATAGCCAGCCTTCACAATTTCATCGAAAAATGCTTAATTCCTGCCTTTTCAGGCGCCACAGCCAAATGATGTTTGGCTACGCTAAATTCAATAATAAATGTCCTATCTACGATCATTATGCAAAGCAGATGAAATCCTTGTAACATGAGCGCATTAAACATCTAAAGGAAGTTTCACAGCAATTACTACCCAAAAATGAAAGAACGTCTATCGTCTACTTGAAAGCGACTTACATTCGGCTGATCGTGAGGTACGTAAGACCTCCACCCGGTAAAATATCCGTTTTATTTTGGCTTAACACCCGTATATCAATAAAAGAATCGGCTTCAAGCTTCAGTTCAATCGATCCACTCAAAGCACTGTAATTGAGCCCGCCAATCACCCGATCATCAAGATAAGCATACGCCGACCCTCCAGTAACCTGTTCATCATTCACATGGAGCGCCAGCCGTGTACGGTTGCCATCCACTTGAGAATCGGTCGAAATATAGGCTTGTATTCTGTACTTCCCTGCTTGTTTGGCCCGCCAACGGTTGCCCGTCGCCTCAAACTCGGTCAGTTCATCATAGCTGATCTGGTTAAAATTCACCTTCTGCCAACTGCCTGCGGGAATATTTTGTCTTGCTCCCAGATAGGCCTTGACAAAGGTTTCATCCAAGTGCTCGATTCCGTTGTTTGAATATTTCTCCACTAGTAGCAAAGCCTGCCCTGTCCCGTTCTTTTTATAATAACGGTTATCCATGTAATTGAAATCCAAATGCGAACGAAGCGTCACCTGCTGCGTGGATGAGTTGCCGGAGAAGGAAACCAGATGCCTCAAATTGCGTGGATATCCACCCACCTCATCTACTAAAATTTTTTTACCAATGACCACATCTACAAAATAATCACATACTGACCAGTAGTTGTCGTCGTTTTTGTCCCTGAATTTGTCCGCGATGGCTAAAATGGAGTCGCGAAGAGCAACATTTTTCGTCTCCTTCGTGGCACCAATTTGAATAAAAGACGGAACCGTCACCCTATGTTCTAAGCTTAGCCCCTCAAACCAGCAGCCTATAAATTCGGCATTCATAAAATCATCAATTCGAATGGGAATATCACTTGAGCTTCCGTCCTTTATGTGCTGGCTGGCAAAAAATCTGGCCCCGTTGGAGCTATTCAGATCGAGCGCTGTATCATTGCCCATGGTTAATAGCCCAAGGGTCGTAAACTGTGAGCTTCGGTTTTCCAGATGAATTCCTCTTTTATTATAGTTAATTTCCGCGTTCTCCAAAAAATCCACATCACTTTCATAACCCCAAAAACCAGTCTCGAAATGCTCGATCAAGACATTATCCAGTACAACTCCCCCGCCCTTCCAGTCCTGAATCCCCAAAGTACCTTTGCCATAATAGCCACGCTTCGCCGCCTGTGAAAACGGATTATTTAATGCGGTTCTTACGGCACCCTCGTACCGGATCGACAAATCGTGGAATTGTACATTTTGAAAGCCACTGAATGTAGGGAGGCTCTCATCCCCAATTTGAAAACATGGACCCGTACCATAGTATTCAATGGAAGTAACCCCCTTACCCTGTCGATATCTGCCCTTATGCGTACCAAAAAAGCGGATACCCTGTTTGCGGATATGCAAGGTAGACGTTATTTTATAGCGACCACTGGGAATGCGAAGCATGCAGTAGTCAGGCGTGCTATCGATCATTTGCTGCAAAGCGGCCGTGTCGTCCTGAACACCGTCACCTGCGGCTCCAAACCAACTGGCATTCACACTACGTTGATTGAATTCTTTATCAACCTTTTTAAAATTTTCTTCCAGTTGCCGTTGGGTCAAGCTTACACCACCCAAACTACTCAAATTCAATTTCAAATGATCTGTATACTGATCCGCCACCCCAACACCTCCACTTTTTGAAAACAACGAAAATTTCTTCTTTCAGACAGGGCTGAAGGATTCTATTCTCTGAATATGGATTGAGTATATGCGAATATATTTTTATTATTGTACAAAATGATACGTTTTGTATAAAATAGATACATATCGTATCTAGGTGGTGAATGTGTGAAGACTGTCCTTACAGTGACCGGTTTACTGGCTTTTTCGATTCCTTATGCCTGTCAGGGCTTGTCTCCCAGAGTGATCGCAATTTCTCTGCTCATCCTGCTGTTTAGCTATCTGATGCTGCTGCCCTCGCTAAAGCCGCTAATTGCAACCTTGGCTGATAATCCGTTGCTGACCTTGCTCATTATGTACATAACTGCCTCCTGTTTATGGGCTGAACAGGAACAGACCTCATCCATGCTGATGGTGCTTAAATTCGTTGCTTTTTCCACCTTTGGACTTTATCTGGTTGCCCATTATACGACGCAAGGCTGCATCCGCCTGTTGGTCATTACGTTAAGTATATTGAGCATACTCAATCTACTGGCGGTATTGCTCATTCCCTCCTTTGCCATTCATGGGGGCGTCGAACATACAGGGCTGTGGAAAGGTATTTCCGGTCATAAAAACACACTGGGAACGCTCTCTCTGCTATGTTTTGTTTCACATGTCATTTATTTTTTCAGGGGAACACGCAAAGCTTTGCATGTTGGCTTTATTTTGCTGAATGCCTTACTGCTCATCAAATGCCAATCCACTACTTCGTTGCTGCTGACTTCTTCCCTGTTCATGTTCATCCTTTTTATATTGCTATTCAAAAGAATCCGAAGTGTTGCGCTGCGTGGTTTCTTCATTAGCAGTTCCTGCCTGCTTGTGCTTTTGGGTCTTGTGTTCGCTTTTAGTTACGGGGATGCGATTGCATCGGAATTCGGCAAGACAACAACCTTGACTGGAAGAACAGAAATCTGGCAGGGAATTGCAGGCGCCATTGAAAGTCACTACTGGTTTGGTCATGGCTACGGTTCCTTCTGGGCAAACCGGCCTAGCATCTATGCCAATGGAATTCGATTTGATCTGACAAGCAGCCACAGCGGATTTCGGGATCTGTGGATCGATATTGGCCTTACGGGACTGTTGGCAACCATTACACTCGTCATAACCACTTTATTTAAATTCAGAATCGGTAAAACCGATATGTATACATGGCTGACAGCAGCCGTATTCTTCTTATTCATCGTGTTAAACAACATTACGGACAGCCGCTTCCTAAATTCTCTGGCCATCTACTGGATCATATTCATCGTTATTGTGATTAAGGTACAGGAACGGCATAGACTATTAATAGCAGAAAAGGCGAACACGACAGTATGCGGCACACCCCCGCCACATTAGGGGCTACCAAATGAATTAGTACGCAAAAAAAGAACCCCGTTTTCCTACGGCCTTAGATGGCGTTCGGAAACGGGGTTCTTGGGATATAACAATCTACATTTGTGGAATGATCGCCAAAACGAGATTTAAAAATTTCTCACGTACCTTCTCTGCTGTATCCATTACTTCATCATGGGACAGGGGCTGATCCAAGATGCCTGCCGCCATATTCGTGATGCAGGAGAAGCCCAGCACCTCAATGCCTGCATGGCGGGCTACGATAACCTCGGACACTGTAGACATTCCCACCGCGTCTGCGCCCAGTGTGCGCAGCATAACGATTTCAGCAGGCGTTTCATAGTTTGGACCCAGCAATCCGGCATATACGCCTTCCTGCAAGCTGAAGCCCTGCTGAGCAGCGGTTTGCTTGGCAATCTCGCGCAAGCGACGGCTGTATGCCTCCGACATGTCAGGGAAGCGAACGCCCAGAGCTGCATCGTTCGGTCCAATCAGCGGATTTTGTCCGGTCAGATTGAGATGATCCGAGATTACCATCAGATCGCCTGCCTCATAAGACGTATTGACACCGCCTGCCGCATTTGTCACCAGCAGACTTTGAATACCCAATTGCTTCATGACCCGAACCGGGAAAGCCGTAAGCTGCGGGCCATAGCCCTCATACATATGGAAGCGGCCCTTCATCATAACTACAGCGCGACCTTCAATGGTACCTAGCAGCAATTCTCCTTCATGACCTTCTACCGTCGATACGGGAAAATGGGGAATATCCTGATAAGGAATACTAATTCCATCCTGAATCAAATCGGCCAGAATGCCGAGACCCGAGCCCAAAATAAGGCCGATTTCCGGACGGACTCCGCTCTTGGCACGGATATAATCTGCTGCTTCCTGAATGGTTGCTTGGTTGGCTGTTGACATCAACATCTCTCCTGTCTTGTACAATCGTTAGTTATAGTTGCTGTGATCGTTATCACTGTGATCATTACTATAATAATGACTATAATCATCACCATTAGTAAATGTCTCGTCACATGTGATCCTTGCCGCTGGACGGACGATTGCCGCCGTGCGGATGATGCTTTTCGTAGACTTCCTTCATACTTCGCTTGGCTGTCTGCGCATAAACCTGCGTCGTGGACAGATCGGCATGGCCCAGCATCTCCTGTACGGAGCGCAAATCCGCTCCGCCCTCCAGCATATGTACCGCAAAAGAATGCCGCAGGGTATGCGGTGTAATATCCTCACTTATGCCTGCTTCCTGACCGTACTTCTTGATCATTTTCCAGAAACCCTGTCTGCTGAGACGCTGACCGGATACATTGAGGAACAAGGCTTCCTGTTTTACCCGAGATTCCCCATCCGATCGCAGCAACAACGCACGCTGCTCGTCCATATACGCTTGTGCCCACTGCGATGCCTCACGGCTGATCGGCACAACACGTTCCTTGCCCGCCTCGCCTCCACAGTGGACGAAACGCAGATCGGTGCGTACATCACGTATGTTCAGGGCGATCAGCTCGGATACTCGAATTCCTGTCGCATACAGCAGTTCCAGCATCGCCTTGTCCCGTCCCCCTTGCGGGGTGGAAACATTCGGCGCTGCCAGCAGACGCTCTATCTCATCCTGCGTGAGCACTGAAGGCTTCTTTTTGTTGGCCTTAGGCAGCTCCAGCAAGACAGACGGGTCATGACCCGTTATCCCCTCCCGAATGAGAAAATGGAAAAAGGAGCGGATAGAGGCTACGCTGCGCGAAATTGTCGCCGCGGCTTTTCCCTGTTCCTTCAAGCGTCCCAAATAAAGCACCAGATGAGAGCGTTGAACATGGTCCGGCTGCTCGATGTCGTAGCTTTCAGCAAACTCGACAAACTTCTGTACGTCCCGATGATACGCTTCCAATGTGCTGAGCGACAAGCCCTTTTCCTCTTCCATATATCGAACAAAAGGTTGAATATACATTTTCATGAGTTCCAAAAGTCTCCTTGTCCTGCATACAACGGTTCAGTCGGATCAGTCTCAGCGTCTACATGGGCTATTCTCCATACCAGTAAAAGAAACGCAGACGCTCCGACACTGCCGTCTTATGCTCGGGTACGTCGGATAATTCCTGCCCGCCGAATACCTTGACTGCATGTCCTTCCGGTATCCGGTAATGATCCACAGGTGTAATCCAATCCCTAAACAACCCGAGGCTATAGTAGAACATACATGCCGAAACCCCGAACAGTATGAACAGACGCAGCCATTTTAGTCCTCTCCGCAACGATAGTACCATGTGAATCAGCCGCCTTTTTTCCAGATTATAGGCCTTGTTAAGGCTCTCTATGGAAGGGTATGACAAGCTGTTCCTTTTTATACCGTTTAATGTCGTATAGCAGATCCCGAACCAAAAAAGCTCCCCCCGAACGCGTCTTCGCCGGTGAGAGCTTGGGTTGTCAGCTTATTGATCCTGAGATTTGTTTTTCTTGGTTTTACCCAAAAATTTCTGGGCGGTCGTATCGTTCTTCGTCTTGCAACGATAACAAATGCCGTGAAAGTCCAAACGGTGGTCCACTACGGTAAAGTTATATTCCCGTTCCAGACGCTCTTCCAGCGGTCCAAGCCAATCCTCCAGTATTTCATCCACACTGCCGCACTGCACACATATCAAATGGTGGTGGTGATGCTTGGTCGTATCGCCGCGCAGGTCATAACGCGCAACGCCATCACCAAAATTGATTTTCTCCACGACGTGCAGTTCACTTAGCAGTTCTAGGGTACGGTATACGGTTGCCAGACCGATTTCGGGAGCTTTCTCTTTAACGAGCATAAATACATCTTCCGCACTCAGATGATCATCTTCGTTCTCAAGTAAAACTCTGACGGTGGCTTCCCGCTGAGGCGTTAGTTTGTAGCCCTGGGATTGCAGCTGCTGCTTAATTTTTTCGATCCGTGCTTCCATGTGTCTCCCTCCCCCTGCAAAAGCTACTGCCCACTGCACTTTTTTTCACTCCTATTATTATAGGGGGTCTATACAAATAAAGTCAAACATTTTGAAACGGGGTCAGGGAGACACGGAGGCAGTCAGCATGGGAGTAACCCACTGCATCATGACTGGAGTGACCCAAGTTTCAAAGGACGCGCTACCAACGAGGAGCAACATCATTGCAGCGGTCAGCCCTGCGTAGGACAGCAACGGACGAAGCATGCCTACAGATGGCCGTGTAGCGAGTATTTTAGTTTTGATCATATGAATGGAAAAGGTCATCGCAGCCACACTGCACACGAGCAGCACCGGAATGACGATTAAATTGTGAGGAGCCACGGAGACGAGGGAAAATAACAGCCCTTTCCACGAATATTGCCCTACCAGATAGCCTACGGAAAATCCGATCAACACACCTTTGAGGAAATTCAGTACGAGAATGCCAGGAAGACCGATGACCGAAAGACCGCATACCCAGATTAAACCGACCCATTTTAGATGTAGAGACACACTATCCCAAAAGGTTGAGGTTGCTTGCAAACCAGCAAAACCCTGCTCATTTTGATTGACCGTCACAAAAAAATCCTTCAGGTAACGCGACAAATCCTGTAGCTGCTCCAGCGAGAGCGCGTTCACCATCAGTGCACCAAAAACGACTCCCACCAGAAACAGCACGGCCAAAAAAACATAATAAGGCGTCTGATCCTTTAACGTATGACGAAACCATTGCATCGACGTCCTGCCCCTTTCATCTGCTTGTTTGTCCAAAAAACAACCGTAATCCGACGGCTGATGGCTAGGGTTCGGGGCAGCTTGCGCTGCAAAAGAAGATTCACGAGTGAGTGCCAAGCCAACGGCATAGATATTTAATGGTTATGAACAAGCAGACCCCGATATGACTCTAATAGGACATGACTTACTATGGCCTAGCTATTTTGCCATATGTTCCGCCACCACCAGATACGAGAGAAAGTCGTCCCTCCCGGGAAAGGACAATTTGCTCTGCCAACGCGTCTCCGACAACCACCGCCAGTTCTTCCTGTGCGACTTCATGTAAAATATTCATTTCTGTTCCGAACGCATTCAGCAGATGGTTCAGCTTGGCTTTGCCCAGACCGGGGATAAATTCCAGCGGAATCTGGTAAATGTATGGCGGCCGATGTGATGGAATCACGGGCTGCTCACGATCGGCAATACTCCATATCCGATCCAGTACGCCCCGCACCAGCTTGGTTTGACCACAGGCAGGACAGCGTTCATCCGCCATCTGCTGCTCGTCCATAATCGTACCGCAGCTTTGACAGTAGGAACGATGGTACTTGCCCAGCTTTGGATTTAATCCGTAGTTGGCAGACACCCGTCGTCCTTCCTGACGCTCCAAAGCCATTCGGAATTCATCAAAGCACGGCCTTGCCATGGTTAATTTGTTGTACTCCCGTCCAATTTTGCCGAGCGAATGGGCATCGGAATTGGTCAGGAAGCTGAAACGATCCAGCTCCGAGATCAATCCGGCCATAGACGAATCCGCACTTAACCCCAGCTCCACTCCGCTAATGAGCTGCATATCCAGCAGTTCCTCCATACGGGCCGCAGAACTTCCGTATATGCCCTTATGAGGGGTGAACACATGCGCTGGCACCATAATGCCTCCACGGCCGTAAATTTGCTGCTGTAGCTCGCGTGGCGGGGCATAGATACGCTGCGAGCTGAGATTGACATTTTTCATGTGCCGAGCTATCCATTGCGTAAAATCCTCCATCGCCGCCAAATGGGGAAAATAGGCGAGAATGTGCGCCTCGGGACGACCTTCCGCCCGAATTTCCAGCTCCGTTCCCAGCAGCACAACCGTATCCCGGTACGCGATACCACCACCGCTGATTTCCGTCATTTCACCCGTATGCAAATAAGCGTGGATATCCTCTTGCACGTTCGGTGCGTGGCAGTCAATGATCCCGATCAGTCCAATGCCCTTGCGACCGGATGATTCCTTGGCAATGTTGGCAAAGGTCAGATCGCGACTGCCACTGATTTTGACCGGAGCTCCCTTTTCCGTTCTGCCGATATGAATATGGAGATCAGCATAGTAATCTGTAAGTTCAACCGTATTTTCGTTCATACCGCTTAAAAGCTCCCTGTATGTTGGTAAAGCTGCCACGCATAGACAGCCAGAATCGTTTTGGCGTCACTAATCCGACCTTCACGAATGAGCGCCTGTGCTTCCTCCAGCGTCACCTCGAACAGCTCCAGAAATTCATCCTCATCCGGTTCCATTTCTCCCAACTCCAGCTCTTCAGCCACATACAGATGAATGATTTCATCCGCAAATCCGGGGGAAGTATAAAAGGAGTGAAGCAGCTTCAGTGACTTGGCAGTATAGCCTGTCTCTTCTCTCAGCTCGCGTCCCGCTGCTTCCATCGGGTCCTCGCCCCGCTCAAGCTTGCCTGCCGGGATTTCCACCTCACAGCGGCCCATTGCCTGTCTGTACTGATCCACAACCAGCATTTTCCCCTCATTCAGCGCCAACACGGCCACCGCCCCCGGATGCTTCACGATTTCACGCTTACCCGTGGAGCCGTCTGGAAGCTCTACCGTGTCCACCTGCAACGTAATCACTTTTCCTTCAAAAATGGGCTGCGTGGATACCGTTTTTTCCTCCAACGCAGGATTGGAATAAGGCTTGCGGTCTGGGCTGTTCACTTGATCGTTCACTGGATTATTCTTTTGGTTGTTCATCAGTATGTTTCCTCCTTCGTCATCTATCTTTTCATTAACTATCGCCAACTTTAGTCTAACTTGTCCATTTCGGACATATGGTGGTATTATAACAAATTTCCCTGTTCAAAGGAGATTCGCCAATGAAAAGCTACCGTACCGAAACCACTCTCCATATTGTCGGCAAAGCCTGGCAGATTCAAGCCCTCCTGAGGCAATGGCAAAAAGAACACGGCTCCGCTGCCACTATCGCCTCGCTCATGGTTCCAAAAAAGGTTCAGGTCTAAAGACAAGGGAACGCTGTTCCTGTCTTTAGCCTGAACCTTATGTGTATCATCCGAGTCTTACTTCGTCGCCTGTTGAATAAGAGCTACGACCACCTCGGCAACCTTCACCAGATCATCTGCCTTGATTTTTTCCTGTGTCGTATGAATGTTCTGGTAGCCAACAGCCAGATTCACCGTGGGAACCCCCAGCCCGTTGAATACATTGGCATCCGAGCCACCACCCGAATGGAAGGTCGGCGTTGCCAGCCCCAGCCCTTGTATAGCACGCTGCGCCACCTGTACAATTTCATCATGCTCCGTAAAGCTGAATGCCGGATAAATGACTTCGCTGCGGAACTCGCCCTGTGCACCAAATTCGCGCGCCGTAGTTTCCAGAGCTTCACGCATATGCTGAATTTGCTGATCCACCTTCTCCTGCACAATACTGCGTGCTTCCGCCCGAATCAGCACAAAATCGCATACCACATTCGTTGCTCCGCCACCCTCGAAGCTACCGATGTTAGCGGTTGTTTCCTTATCAATCCGTCCCAGCTTCATCTTGGAAATGGCCTTGGAGGCTACTTGAATTGCACTGATGCCATCTTCGGGATTTACACCTGCATGAGCGGACTTTCCTGTAATTTTCATTTCAATACGAGCCTGCGTTGGCGCAGCCACACAAATGGAGCCTACTTCACCATTGGAATCCAATGCATACCCAAAGTCTGCATCCAGCAATTCCGGTTTCATTGCCCGCGCGCCGAACAGACCGGACTCCTCACCTGCCGTAATCACAAACTGAATTTGTCCATGGGGAATTTTCTGCTCACGCACGACACGAATCGCCTCGAACAAAGCGGCAATCCCTGCCTTATCGTCTGCCCCCAAAATTGTTGAACCGTCACTGCGAATCCATCCATCCTCACCTAGCTGCGGCTTAATGCCTTTGCCTGGTGTAACGGTATCCATGTGGCAGGTAAAAAACAATTTAGGTGCTTGCTCCGCGCCTTCCGCTTTCCAGGTTACGATCAGATTACCCGAACCATGTCCGGTTCTTTCGCGGGAATCATCTTCTGTTACCTCCAGCCCGAGTGCATTGAATTTTTCTTTCAGAACACGCGATATTTCCTGCTCGTGTTTGGTTTCGCTATCCACCTGTACGAGTTCCATAAATTCTTGTACGATTCGTTCTTTCACTACTTTTGCTGTCATTGAACTTCCCTCTCTTTCCCGTTTACGCTACAATACGGATAGATAGTCTTATATCTGACTTAAACCTATCCTAAAGGAGTTACACATGCCGAACAAAAAATGGGTTCGTTTTTTCGTCTACATTATGCTCGCCGCGATGATTGGCTCTACGCTGTTCATGGTGATTGAGCCGTTGATTATGCCTCTATAATGGATTACGCCGCTCAAGATATTCTGCCGTCCCCATGCTCTATGGAGGCTGTAGGCGGACAAGCTGTAGCGCAAGAAAACAGGCGGGCTTCCGTGTACATCACAGAATAGCCCGCCTTTGCTTTATTGGAGCGAATGACTTTGCCATTCCGCCGCAAATGAAAATTGCTCCTCAAAGTAAGGCACAATCTCCTTCGCAATCTGCTCCATTGAAAAAGTCTGCTGTGTGCAGTCCTCCAATGAAGTCACTCCGTATTCCTGAATTCCGCATGGAACGATACCTTGAAAGCCCTCATGCTGTATCCCTGATTTGATATTGAAGGCAAAACCATGACTGGTCACAAAGCCCCGGCGGTGCTTACATTTGTTAAATTTGACGCCTATGGCCGCGATTTTAAGATTCCCGACCCATACCCCTGTGTATTCAGGCTTACGACTTCCTTCAATACCATGGGACGCCAGCAACCGAATGATCACCTCTTCCAGACTCCGGAGGTATCCGTGCAGGTCAAGCGCCTCCCGGTTGCCGAGCATAATCAGGGGATATCCGACCAGTTGCCCCGGTCCATGATATGTAATATCTCCCCCACGGTCAATCTGAAAGACGCTGATTCCCTGAGCTTTCAATTGCTCCGGTGTGAGAAGCAGATGCTCAGGATGCCGCTGAGAGCCAATCGTGTAGGTCGGCGGGTGCTGGAGAAGCATAAGCGTTTCCCTCGCCTCCCCGGCATCCAGCTTCCCCACAATATCCTTCTGGACATCCCATGCATGGGCGTACTCCATCCTATTCGTATAGGTTACCTCAAGCGGTCGTCTGTTCACGGCCTGTCACTTCCTCTCCGTCCATTTACCCAACTGTTCGGATGATTAGTACAGCTTCGTATCCAAGGTGTAGCCTTCCAGGTTTTCTTTGATCCGTTGCAGGAATCGTCCGCAGATTACACCATCCAAAATGCGATGATCTAGCGACAGACACAGGTTAGCCATCGAGCGAACCGCGATCATATCATCAATGACAACCGGTCTTTTGACGATGGATTCAAAGGTAAGAATCGCAGCCTGCGGATAGTTAATCACCGGATAAGACAGAATTGAACCAAAGGAGCCTGTGTTGTTCACGGTAAACGTCCCGCCCTGCATATCGTCCAGCTTGAGCGTACCTTCCCGTGTTTTACGTGCCAAATCGTCAATTTCACGCGCCAGTCCGGCAATGTTTTTCTGATCCGCTTTTTTAATAACTGGCGTAAGAACTGCATCCTCTGTACCCACGGCCAGCGAGATGTTGATATCTCTTTTGACGATAATTTTGTCCACAGCCCACACCGAATTCATGATCGGATATTCCTTGATGGCATTCACGACCGCTTTCATGAGGAAAGCCAGATACGTAATGTTGATGCCTTCTTTTTGCTTGAACTCGTTTTTGATCTTGTTGCGGAGCATCACCAGGTTGGTCACATCCACCTCAATCGTCGTCCAGGCATGTGGAATTTCCGAGACACTTTGCCTCATATTGCGGGCAATCGCACTGCGAATCGGTGTAACATCAATAAAATACTCGGATCTGTTGTTGCCACCCTCAACTTCGATCGCAGGAGCTTTCGGAGCTTCCGTCAAATGAATGCCGCTGTTGCGCACCGGAATTGCAGGGTCCATATTTTGAATCGGTGTACTATTCTGAACAGCAGACTGCTGTCTTCCGGCAAAAGGAGAGCCTTGCCCTGGTGTCGTTGCAGTTGGCTGTTCGGATACCCCTGCCTGAGCGGAACCACCCTGTTGTACATAATTCAGCACATCTTTGCGAGTAATTCGTCCACCCATGCCAGTGCCTGTCACCTGATTCAGGTCTATGCTGTGCTGAGTAGCCAGCGTTTGCACCGCCGGAGAAAAACGTCCCCGCATGGATTGGTCTGAGGCAGCACCCTGTTGGGATTGTACTTGTGTTTGTGCGTTGCCTTGAGGTGCTGGCGCAATGGAAGTCGCTCCAGTTGATGCAACAGGTGCGGCTGACTTCGTCTGAATACGGCAAATCAATTCTCCAACGGCTACCGTCTGACCTTCCTCTGCTAACAGATCACCCATAATACCATCCAATGTCGATGGAATTTCCGCGTTCACTTTATCTGTAATGACCTCGCAAATCGGCTCGAATTGCTCCACCGTTTCGCCAGGTTGTTTCAGCCATTTTGCAATTGTCGCCGATACAAGCGACTCTGCCAATTGGGGCATGGTCACGTCGGTCCATTGTGTTTGGTCTGACATTTTTTCAACTCCTTAACATCATAGGAGGGCGGGTTTTACCGCTACCCCCGCTACACTTTTGGAATGCTTTCGTCCAATCCACTCTATATTAATACATTGCAAGACGGCGCATCGCTTCCTTAACCTTATCCTTGTTTAACATATAAAACTTTTCCATCGGCGGGCTGATCGGCATTGCAGGCACGTCTGGAGCGCACAGACGCTCAATCGGCGCATCCAGTTCGAACAGACATTCCTCATTAATAATTGCGGAAACCTCGGCACCGATGCCACCCGTTTTGTTGTCTTCATGCACGATGAGTACCTTGCCTGTATGTCTTGCAGCTTCAATGATGGCCTGACGGTCCAGCGGCTGGAGTGTGCGCAAATCCACAACATGTGCGGTAATGCCCTCTTCCTTCTCCAACTCCTCAGCAGCCTGCATGACAAAATGCAGCGGCTGGCTGTATCCGATGACTGTAATATCGTCACCTTCACGCAACAAATTGGCTTTGCCAATTGGAACAATGTAATCGTCCTCAGGTACTTCACCCTTGATCAGCTTGTAGCACTTTTTGTTCTCAAAATACAGCACCGGATCAGGGTCGCGGATCGCTGCTTTCAGCAGTCCCTTGGCATCATACGCGGTAAAAGGAGCTACAATTTTCAGACCCGGTGTACCAAAAAAGATAGATTCCGGACACTGTGAATGATACAAGCCGCCAAAAATACCGCCACCGATAGGCGCACGTATCACAACAGGACAGCTCCAGTCGTTATTAGAGCGATAGCGAATTTTAGCTGCTTCACTAATAATCTGATTGGTTGCCGGGAGCATGAAGTCAGAATATTGCATTTCGGCAATCGGCTTCATTCCGTACATGGCTGCACCAATGGCAACACCAGCTATAGCCGATTCTGCCAACGGCGTATCCATGACACGCTGCTCACCGAATTGATCCATAAGACCCTTGGTGGTCGTAAAGACACCACCTTTCACACCAACATCCTCACCTAACACAAAAACCGTTTCATCCTGCTCCATTTCTTCCTTCATGGCAAGACGAATCGCATCAATATATTCCATAACCGCCATAATTACCGGCCCTCCCCATCGCTGTCAGCATAGACATGCAGTAGCGTATCTTCGGGCTTCGGAAAAGGCGCATTATCCGCATATTCAATCGCTTCCTTGACCTCGAGCAGCAGCTCAGCCGACAAATCCGCGTCCTTGGCCTCATCCCAAATGCCGCATTCCAGCAAATAATTTTTCATACGGGCTACGCCGTCTTTGGCCCAGTTCTCATCCACTTCTTCTTTAGTCCGGTAAGCCAGATCGTTATCCGAGGTGGAGTGAGGAGACAGGCGGTACATCATCGCTTCAATAAGCGTTGGCCCCTCGCCACGAATAGCACGTTCACGCGCTTCCTTGACGGCTGCATACACTGCCAGCGCATCGTTACCATCGACCCGAATCCCAGGGAATCCGTATCCCAAAGCACGGTCGCTCACCTTGCCTGCCATTTGCTTATGAACCGGAACTGATATCGCATATTGATTGTTTTCACACATAATGATAACTGGCAGCTTCTGCACACCTGCAAAGTTACAGCCTTCGTGAAAATCCCCCTGGTTGCTGGAGCCTTCACCAAATGTAACGAACGATACAAAATCCTTCTTCTGCATCTTGGCAGCCAGCGCTACACCCACTGCGTGTGGAACCTGCGTCGTCACCGGGCTGGAGCCTGTCACAATACGCAGCCGTTTACTGCCGAAATGACCGGGCATCTGTCGGCCACCACTGTTGGGATCATCCGCCTTGGCAAATTGCGACAGCATCAGTTCGCGTGCCGTCATACCAACCGCAAGTACGAATCCGTAATCCCGGTAATAGGGAAGAAAATAGTCCTTCTCCCGGTCCAGTGCAAAAGCCGCACCAACTTGTGCCGCCTCCTGCCCAATGCCGGAAACGTGAAAATTAATTTTCCCTGCCCGTTGCAGGAGCATGTTGCGCTCGTCAAATCTTCTTGCGAGCAGCATATATCTGTACATGTCAATAACTTGTCCGTGAGTAAGTCCCAGCTGCTCATGTCTGAAGCCAGCGTCTACAGCGCCTTTTGAACTCATTGAGGCACCTCCTTAAGTATCAAACATCCTACTACCAGCACCTAGTACCATCTTGTCTTAAAACCTGGTACTAAACTCTGGCTAACACCATTATAATCCTTTTCTCCCCAAAAAGAAAAGCACCGATTTATTAAGATAAATTATATCCCTATCGCCTGTCCATCAACCGCCAGCATCGCTTCTCCCAAAATCTCCGACAATGTTGGATGCGGATGAGCCAGCTGTCCGACTTCCCACGGCGTAGCATCCAACAGCTGCGCAAGAGCCGCCTCGCTGATGAGATCCGTTACATGCGTACCGATCATATGTACACCGAGAATATCATTCGTTTCCTCGTCGGCAACCACTTTGACGAAGCCATCCCGACTGCCATACACCAGCGATTTTCCGATAGCCTGAAAAGGGAACTTCCCTGTCTTCACCTGATGTCCACGCTCACGGGCTTCTTGCTCAGTTAAGCCCACACTAGCTGCCTCAGGACGCGTATAAATACAACGAGGAATAAGATGATTCGGTACACTGTGAACCACTTCGCCCGCCAGATGATGTACCGCATGCAGCCCTTCATGGCTCGCTGCATGCGCCAGTTGTAATCCTCCGATGCAATCACCGATCGCATAAATATGTGATTCATTCGTCTGCAAATGCTCATTAACCGAGATAAAGCCACGCTCTACGCGGATATCCGTATTTTCCAATCCGATATTCTCCACATTCGCCTGACGACCTACTGAAATGAGCAGCTTGGAAGCGCTGAGTGTTTCGGTTTCGTCCCCTTTTTGCACGTCAATCTGTACGCCTTCCTCATCCTTGCCGTACGTTTCAGCCAGCACTTGCGAGCCTGTCAGCACCTTGACACCGCGCTTGGTTAGCAGGCGCTGCATTTCACGCGAAACATCCTCGTCCTCGGTTGGAATAAGCCGATTCGCCGCCTCGACCACCGTAACCTCCACGCCAAAATCGTTCAGCATGGAAGCCCATTCCACGCCAATAACGCCACCACCTACGATAATCAGGGAGGCCGGTAATTCTTCCATCGTCAACGCTTCGTCACTACTCAAAATAAATTCGCCATCCGGCTCCAATCCGGGTAGCACACGCGGTCGTGATCCCGTTGCAATAATGAGATGGGCAGGAACAATCGTCTCCATCTCGCCATTTTCCAGCTCCACGGCAACTGCGCCGCTTTTTGGAGAAAAAATCGATGGCCCAATCACGCGCCCTTTGCCGCTCAGCACCGTGATTTTATTTTTACGCATCAAAAATTGCACGCCCTGATGTAACTGCTCTACAACGGCTTCCTTGCGCTCTTGTACCTTGGGAAAAACAAGCTGCGCTCCCGAGGTCTCAATGCCGTATTGCGTACTTTCCTTGATCGTCGCATACACTTCCGCACTGCGCAGCAAAGCCTTGCTTGGGATACATCCACGGTGCAGACAGGTTCCACCTAGCTTGTCCTTTTCGATAATAACGACTTCTTTGCCGAGCTGGGCAGCGCGAATCGCTGCAACATACCCTCCGGTTCCTCCGCCCAAAATAGCGACATCACAATGTATAGTCATGCTTCTCCTCCATTTAACATTGATTATATATAGCTTATTGTACTCTCTTTATTTCTCTGTACAAAATATAGTGTTTATGCAAAGACTATAGGCCGTCTAACAACCCGTTCCCGGCATCTACTGTAAATTACTCATACAAGGCGTCCCGTAACTTGGTAGACATTCTTGGAGTTTGAGCTGTTTTGGCCCGTAGCGCTTTGCGAAAGGATTCATTTTGCTTGCGTAGAAGATCCAGCTCTGTCTCCAACTCCGTGATCAACTCCTGTGCCTGTGGGCTTACCAGCCCTTGCTCCAGTAATGCTTCTATTTTGGCACTATAATCCGTATCATTTTGGTTCATGCCTGTCCCCTCTTCCCTCTATTCCACTATACTTCACCATATCATGCTCACGGCAACAGGGCAATGACGTCCACACTTACGTTCAAAGAATAGATATACAATAACATGTCGAAAAACAATATATTTTCTCTGGTCTGTTTGCTGCACATTATGGTAATCTATAATGGCCTTTTCTTTCGGGAATAATAGATTCACAGCGTTATGCGCATGTTACAGAGAGGGGAATTCGCGTTGCACAGAGGACGAATTACGATCATTACAGGCCCCATGTTTAGCGAAAAATCCGGCGAACTGATTCGCCGCTGTCAAAAATTAATTCAATACGGGCACCGTAAGGTGGTCGCTTACAAACCGGCTGAAGATAACCGCTACGCCAAGGATGAAATTGTAAGCCGCATCGGATATCGGCTGCCCGCCATCTCCATTCCGAAAAAGCTCACAGATGAGCTCGTTCAGCGGATTTTGGAAGAAACGAAGGATGCCGATGTGGTCGCCTTTGACGAAGTACAGTTTTTCAGCCGTCATATTATGATGTTGGTGGAGGAGTTAGCCTACTGTGGCAAGCACGTGATTGCAGATGGACTCAATTTGGACTACCGGGGTAAGGAATTCGGATATGTTGGCGGTTTACTCGCCATGGCAGATGACATCGAAAAGCTAGCTTCCTTTTGCGCCGTATGTGGAAGTTCGGAAGCTGTATATACCCAGCGTATGGTGAACGGAAAGCCTTCTACTGTAGGACCCATCGTAATGATCGGCGACTCTGAGGCATATGAACCGCGTTGCCGTAATTGCTTCATACCACCCCATAAAGTGAACTGCGATTAGCACGGAGAATTTGCCGTCAGACTGCGATAAAGGCATGATAACCAGCGGATTTTTTTCTTGTATTTTTTTGGAACGATTCGAGCAATTGCCCCGTATATCCTGTTAAGCTGTACAAGTTTTTTAGTTTTCATATGAACACCATGACCATGATATTATCGGGGGGCTTACTTATGAGTTTTTTTAACAAAATCTTGGCAAGCGCAGGAATCGGTTCAGCTAAAGTCGATACATTGGTGGACCAGGCCGTGTATGTCCCTGGCGAAGAGCTTAGTGGCATCATGCGTATCAAAGGCGGTAAAATTGATCAGGAAATCGGCAAAATTGACATCGAACTCAAAACAGAATATATCGAAGAGCACGATGACAAGAAAACCACTTCCACCTGCTGCATCGCTCGGGTCAAGGTATCCGACGGCTTTCATTTAAAGCAAGGACAGGAGCTTGAAATCCCTTTTTCTTTTCGGTTGCCATTGGAAACACCTGTCACTCATGCCAAACAGCCCGTATGGCTGGATACAGCATTAGACATCGGTATGGCCTTGGACCCGACCGACCGTGACTCGCTCAAAATCGAGCCGCATCCCTATATGAGTACGGTGTTTGAGGCCGTTCACCTGTTGGGCTTCCGATTCCGTTCCTCCACCTGCGAACGTCATCCCAAGCTGGGACGCGGTGTTCCGTACGTGCAGGAATTTGAATTTACGCCCGGATCGGAATATGCACGCGATATTGAGGAGTTGGAACTGATTATGCAGTTGGAGCCTGAAGGCGTACATGTGCTTGTCGAAGTAGATCGCAGAGGCAGAGGGTTATCCGGCTGGCTGGAGACTGCCTTTGATATGGACGAGCGTCATGCCTGGTTGAGCTTAAGCAGACAAGAGCTGTCTTATGGACCAGATCATATCGCAGATGCGCTGGAGGAACTGATCGACAGACAGCTTCGGTAAATATGTAGATATAACAAAAAAATCCCTGCCGTTTAACTCACGGTTGGGGATTTTTAATGATCTTCAGAATACTCTACCGATTCCGTATCGTCTGCATAGGTTAAAGTGGCAGCATATCCTGCCGTTCCGCCTTGTGCTTGCAATCCTTGCATACCCCATACAAAGAACCATTGTCATCTGCGTAAAAGGTTAATTTGTCTTCTTTTTTACAAAAGGAGCATTTTTGCTTGCCCGTGCCCTGGATAGAGTCAGACAGTCCAAACCCAGATTGGACTTGAATCCCTGTTGCATCTGTATTCTCGCGGGAACCGGAAGATACCTTAGACTTGGATACGTTTCCGATGCGGGATTGTCGAACAGGCTTACGAGGACGAAATTCAACGACATTACTGCCCGGCTGCTCATTCACTTGTTTGTTGTTACTACGACCACGCCATGCCATAACAATCCAACCCAATGCTACGACCAACACTCCGACGATCACCCAAGTTAGACTATTCCACATGCCTTCATCCCCACCTTTGCTTTAAAATCGTTTGGTTTGCTTCCACTTCCTCGTACAGTACAGGCTTTATTCTGTTTAGTCTAACGGAATCCCGTTCAATGCAATAACCTTGCCTATGACCTTATTCATTGAAATATATCCGAGAAAACGACTGTCTGTGCTGTTCATCCGATGGTCTCCCAACACAAAAATCATACCTTCCGGTACAACATTCGACTCACCTCTTAACGGGAAATTAAGCATGTTAGGTAAGTCGCCTTTTTCCAGATATGTTTCCTTGATCGCTTTTCCATTAATATAGACCTGGTCCCCCTCCAGCTTGACCTTTTCCCGAGGAAGTCCAATGACCCTTTTTACAAATTGTACATCATCCTTCTGAAAAATGATAATATCCCCTCTACGGAAATCGTTCTCCTTATAATAATGCTTATCCACTGCCATATGATCTCCTGCCATCATAGTAGGCTGCATCGAAGGCCCATTCACTGAGTATGACTTTACATCATCACTTACATTGATAATACCTAGTGCTATTACAGCAGCTAACATCCAATTCATCATTCTGTCTCCCAATCCTTGTTTAAGTTTTGCAAAATACAAACAAAAACAGTCACCCCCGAGAGGATGACCTATTCATAAAGCATTCATCATTTACCATAATTATCAATATATTAACACATCTGCGGTTATTGGGCTATTTTTTTCAATCCTTCTCAATTTTCTTTGGAGTTTCCACTACAGGAGGTTTTTTAGTGACTTTCAGATAACATTGGGCACAAATCACAATACCTCTATACAGAACGATCGACTCTTTACTGTTACAGAATATGCAATGGTGGGAATGGGGACGTACTTTAAGCTTATGTAATTTCCCTGTCATTCAGCATTCCTCCTTTTCATATATAATATGAATCATCTTTAAACGCCTATTTCGTAAATGTATCATCAATACCAAGCAATTCAGCTACTAATCGCCTATATCGCTTAGCTTTGCGAGTTCCATGGATTAGATTCGATAAGCGGGACGTCGGAATTTGATAAGTCTCGCAAAAAGTTTGTTGATCCATATGCCTTTCGACCAACTTCTGCTTAATCGCCCATCCAAAATCAGTTACAGGATGTTTATTGTTATTCAAAAGGCTCACCTTTTTCTGTTTATGTATTGTTGTTACTTATACTTATAATGCTTAATATAGCTTTACACTATCATGCTTAGACTGGAATTTGGAATGATAGGATATTGGTTAACACTCTTCAATTTTTGGACATAATTGACATTCGTTCAATTCGGCATATATAATCACTTTGCACATGTGAAAATCAGGAGGATATTGCTTCAGTTGCATTTTGAAGTTGGAAGAAGGGAGTCTCTATCTATGGAAGGAGCTATCGCGATTCGCTCGGAAATACGCACCTGCCTGCAACAAAAAGGATATACACTGAGAAGCTTTGCAGATCTGTCTGGAGTAACGGTAAGTTATCTCAGTACGTTACTCAATGTCGAGAAAATCAAACCTATATCGGTAAGATATATAGATGTCATGGCAAGCACATTAGGACAGCCAGAAGGCTGGCTATATGAGTTGTATGTGGAAGAATGCTTTGTTACGGGAAGCCCACATCGCAGTCGAATTAAACCCTTTTTATTGCGTTGCGTAGAGATCGGCCGTAAGGACTGCATAGCCGTCGTTCTATCCCGTATGCTGGAAGATTTAAACCAGCTTGAGTTGGTATTTGAAATCGCGGAGGAAATACATAATGCAGATAAACCGAAGGAAGCTATTCCCTTCTATGAATGCATAGTGGAAAATGAAAAATATCAGCATTCAGAGCGTTTAGCCATAAGCCACTATAGGCTTTTTCGTGCTGCGCTTGGACAGAACTTGGAGCAGAACCGTGAAGCAGCGATACGGTTTGCACCTTTTCGCAACCGTTTACCAGTAAACTATCAATTAGATGGTTATTATAAACTGACAGGTACATCGTTTAATCAGCATAAATGGGATGAAGTCGAGGTATACGCTGATGAATTCCAAATCGTTGTAAAAGCTGCATACAATGATAAAATACGTAGATTAGAAAGCAAGAAGAAGGCTGAACCACTAGTAACGGATCAACCTTTTGTTTTTTATTACGGATATAGTTATCTCTCGAAGTCTACAGCCCTTCAAAAGAAGGGAGAATATGAGGAAGCAAAAAAATACATTTCAGCCTACGCTGATCTGAGTTGGGTGCAAGGTTTAAATGCAGATGATCGAAAACAAATAGAACAATTTAAATTATGGGCGGTAGGTAACAGATACACACTCGACTTACTTTCAGGCAACATGGCGGTAATCCCCGGTTACATAAAATATTTAAAAGAGCATCCTGATGAAATACTAGCGGGGCTACTTACTATTTTAGAATCAGCGAATAAATATGGATTTCTTGTGGACGAAACATTAGAAGAATTCCGAGAACACACTTTAGGATTTGACCAGCGTAACGATATGACACACAGAACTTATTATTCCTCTTTTCTCCAAGAGCTTGCGATCTATAATTTCAAAATTCAGAGGATGCATGAGGGCCTCAATTGCGCCTTGCATTCCCTAATATTATCCATTATTATGAATAACGACAGTGATTTCAAGCAAAGTGTTACAATGTTTGAATTTTACAAAGAGTCTGCTTCCCCGAGCAAAAAAAAGAGTACGAAAAAATTGTTAAGGAGGAATGGAACCGTGAAAAAGTCTCTAATTATTCATCTCATTCTGGCTTTTGGACTACTTAGTTTAATTCAACCGATATGGCAAACCTCAACTAATGCCAAAGATAGTATCACAATAAATAATCATGGAATGAGTTAAAATACTGCACTTCGCTTATAGCAGAATACATCTATTTCTAAAATGAAACCTCGTTATAAAGACACTTCATTGGACTACATTCACTACCAAAAAAGCTAAGCTCATCCCACTTTCAAAATTCGGGATGAGCTTTTAGCATTCAATTTCATTAATTCTAATGTATGACTTGGATAATAAGCATTAATTCCTAGCTAAACTTTTTTCAAAGTTAGATTCATTCTCTAATTTATAAACTTTGCACTGCTGGCACTTCTCCATCTTCGAATCGCTTAAAAAACGGCAGCGCATACGCATCGATGTCTTCAACAATCTCTTGGATTACCCGTTTCCTTTCTGTTTCCGTAGACACATGGTAATCCCTGTTTTCCGTATATTTCTTGGTCAGAGCAATCAACTCAATGTGTCCCTTGTACCACCCCTCACAAAATAAAAAGAGACAGCGGGCTATTACACCCACACTGTCTCTGCTGAATCCCAGCTTGATCTACTTTGATACGTATTATACTTTGAATTTGCCGATTTGCCCTTGCAGGTCCTCTGCCATGGTAGACAGGTTTCTTGCAGCTGAAGCAATTTCCTCCATGGATGCCAGTTGCTCTTGTGTTGCAGCAGACACGTGCTGTGTTCCGGCTGCGGCTTCCTCGGCAATCGCTGAAATTTGTCTGACAAAGCCAACGACTTCATCCGTACTTGCGGACATTTGCTCCGATCCAGCAGATACCTCTTCAATCTCACTCGCTACTTTATTAACGGTTTCCTGAATCAGTTCAAAGGATGCACCTGCATTCTGCACGACTTCCCGACCTGTCATGACATCTTTTCCATTGGACGCTACAGCCTCGATCGCATGGGCAGTGTCCTTTTGAATCAACCCAACAAGCTCCGTAATTTGTTGAGCAGAATGAGCCGATTGTTCTGCCAACTTGCGCACTTCACCCGCAACTACAGCAAATCCGCGACCGTGTTCTCCCGCTCGAGCCGCTTCAATTGCAGCATTCAGGGCAAGTAGATTTGTCTGACTTGAAATATTGGTGATCACATCAATAATCTTGCCAATTTCGTCGGAACGCTCTCCCAATCCAGCCATAAGATCAGCCAGACCATTCATCGAATGATTTACGGCGTTCATCTGTGTAACAGCCTGCTGAATCAGTTGGTTACCTTCAGCTGATTTGTGGGCCGCATCCTGAGCAGATGCAAATACATTTTGCGCACGAATGGCAATTTGTTCAACACCGATGGACATTTCTTCAATAGCCTGGGACGACTTTGTCACCATATCCACCTGTTCGCCCGTTCCTGTTGCTACTTCTTGTACCGTTTCGGTTATTTGTGCGGAAGCTTGGCTATTTTGTTCTGCGCTGGCTGTCAATTCCTCTGAGGAAGTAGTTACCAACTCTGACGTTTTACTAACCGATTGAATCAGTTGGCGCAGGTTCTGGACCATTGCATTAAAAGAATGCGACAAGGCATGGATCTCGTCCTTGCTCTTCACTGTTATTTCCTCGCCCGTCAGGTCACCTACTGCTATTCTTTCAGCAGCGCGACTGATTCGCAAGATTGGTTTGGATATGGATTGCGCTATGAGGATAGAAATCACCAGCGCCAAGACGACTGCTGCAACGCTTAAAACGATGACCATTTGTCTACCTGAAATATAGTTGTCAACTGCTTCTTCCGTAGTCAGTTTTGATCCATCTGCATTCATTTTAATGAGCTTAATAATCATATCGTTTGCGTTATTCCATAGCGCATAAGACTCTTTGTGAAGAATGCTTGATTGAGCATAATCGTTAGCTTTGCCCGCTGCAATCACTTCTGGCAATTTATCCAGGTACTCTGAATATTTTTTGGAGAAATCATCATACATTTCACGTTCTTGAGGAGTAGCAATTAATTTCTCGTATGTTTTTCGGCCGTTCTCGATCTTTTTCAAAACCTGATTGTATTCAGTTTCAACCTTTTTCACTTCCTCAGGGTCACGTTCTACAATTATATTCAATGAGAGCCGCTCTACATCGGAAACATCACCGTTTAGAGTTCCCAGGATAGTCACACTGGGCATCCAGTGGCTATCAATTTCCATCGAAGTGTCACCCAAGTTTTTCATTTTTGAGATGGATACCAAACTAATGATGATCAATAAAGCAATTACCGCAAGAAAACCCAATAACAATTTTGCTCGGATGTTAAATTTCATACATTCGCCCCTCAATCTCTTTATAGTACATATTATATCGACATGAATCGACACATTGTTTATATCAAATTAAAGAGATTTTTCAGAACTGTTTCCAAAAGGAAAATTTTACTTTGTGATGATTAGTGAAGCTGATTCAGGTTTGTTTTATAAACAGCGTGGAACGTGTTATGTTGATCTCGAGCAATAGTTCCGCCATATAGCGAGGGGAATGCTTAAAAACCTCCTTTACTCATTCTATGATCATCCCTAAAATAGCGTAGGCGTAGTAACTTGGTATGGTTGCAAGAAAATCTTCTTCTGGTCGCGGACTAGCCGTTGCCGAAATTACACTTAGTGTGATTCCTTTAGTTGTTCTAATCATTTTCGGCATATTAACTGCGTTAGCCTCATATAGCATTTATTCTCTTTTAACCTTTATACAGTTGAGCCTTTTACCCAGTCTTTTTTTGATGAAACATTAGCCTTCACCAGTATCAAAAATACCGTTATTTATTGGATTTTTCACAATCCCAATAAATAACGGTATCAATTGATATGCTACATATAAGTTTATCAGTTCAACATAGCTAATCTCGGATCAATCATTCTAACCCTTTCAGGACACCTTATTCTCAATCCGCAGCTTATCAGCTACCATCGCAATAAATTCGCTATTCGTTGGCTTGGATTTAGAAATATTAATCGTATATCCAAATAAGTGAGAGATACTGTCGATATTGCCACGTGTCCATGCTACCTCAATGGCATGACGAATGGCGCGTTCCACGCGGGATGCCGTCGTTTTAAATTTTTCGGCGATTGCCGGATACAATGTTTTGGTGATGGCACCCAAAATTTCGATATTATTGTACACCATGGTAATGGCTTCGCGTAAATATTGGTAGCCCTTAATGTGAGCTGGCACACCGATTTCATGGATAATGGCCGTAATACTGGCATCCAGATTTTTCGTTTTACCCATTGGCACCACATTAGACCGCATGGAAGAAATGGTCACCGGACTGCTGCTGACTAACTGTGGTCCCACCAATTGGCGAACGCGGTTCGCAAGCACTTCCATATCAAACGGCTTCAAAATATAATAAGATGCCCCGAGCTGTACGGCCCTTTGCGTAATATTTTCTTGACCAAATGCAGTCAGCATAATGATTTTTGGCTGTGGAGACAGGTTCATTTCTCTCAAGCGCTCCAATACGCCGAGACCATCCAGATGAGGCATGATAATATCTAAAATAAGTACATCAGGTACGTTGCGGGATTCTGCGATGTGTTGGAGCACTTCTTCACCATTATAGGCGATTCCTGTAACTTCCATATCCTCCTGATCGGAAATATATTCGGCAAGCAGATTCGTAAATTCCCGGTTGTCATCAGCCAACAATACCTCAATTTTTTGCAATGTACTTCCTCCTTATTGAGTGTTATTCAGTTGGGATATCAGTTTACAGCAAATAAATATTTCTTGTCGGAGTATATGATTTCGACATCGAATTATGAATTCCTTCTGTCGAAAATTATTTTTATTTATTTTTTTTATGGTTTCCATTATAATTAATTCTTTAACTTGCTATTACGAGCTATTTCTTGGCCTTTCGACAAAAAAATCTTAAGGCCACTAGCTCGCCTTAAGATTAGAGGATGAATTCAAGCTTACGTTATTCTGCATGATTCCTGCATCGCGCAGCATCCATTCAATAAAGCAGCCGTAGCCTGATTTCGGATCGTTAACAAATACATGCGTCACAGCCCCGATGAGCTTGCCGTTTTGAATAATTGGGCTTCCGCTCATCCCTTGTACAATTCCCCCGGTCTTGTCCAGCAGCTTTGGATCTACGATACGGATAACAAGTCCTTTGGTTGCCGGTTTATCCTGTTGAGAAATGTGTACGACCTCTGCCTGAAACTGCTGAATCTGCTGACCTTCCAGTACAGTCAAAATTTCTGCGGGTCCTTCCTTGACTTCATTCGCAAGTGCTACAGGAATCGGCTTGGAATACAAACCATATTGCGGCTCATCTGACATTTTCCCAAAAATCCCGAAGTTCGTGTTTCGTTCAATATTACCTAATACCCGATGATCCTTGAGAAAATGTGCGCGTTTTTCCCCAGGTTCACCACTTTGACTTTTCGCAATTGACGTCACATTGGATTGTACTATTTCCCCGCTCCCCACAACAATGGGGGTCTGGGTATTCATGTCGGTGATTACGTGCCCCAAGGCCCCGTATACTCCCTGATCCGGTGCATAAAAGGTCAAGGTGCCTACACCCGCTGCCGAGTCCCTGATATACAGCCCAAGCCGCCATGCTTTGTCATCACGATCATAAGCTGGTGTCAGCTTGGTTGAAATCGTCTGCTCCCCTCGGCAAAGCGTGATGTCGAGCGGCTTTTTGTTCTTGCCTGCTTCCTCTACAGCCTCCGCTACCCTTGTCAGGCTATCCAGCGGTTTGCCATTCATATGGGTGATCCGGTCACCGAGACGAATCCCGGCTGTCTCTCCAGGTGACACCTTGCGGTCCATACTTTCCTGAATGACATGATGACCAACAACAAGCACCCCTGAAGATTTTACTTTGACCCCAATCGTCTGACCCCCTGGATACACCTTCAAGTCGGGAATTACGCTATCTTGAGTCGTTTTCGCTGCATGGGAACCGAATAATTCCAGAGAAGCTTGTTGAGGCAGCGCTGCATGCACAGGCTTGACGTTACCGATACAACAAATAAGAAAAACAAGCAAAAGACCGAGCAATTTGATCCTGGAGTAAAAATTCAATGGCTGTCACGCTCCCTTTGCTTCTTTCGCTTGACGAGTAAAGGTGGTCGCCAATTGCGTACCTATAAGGTAACCTTGCCCCCAGGCTTTTATAACTGTTAATCATTACGCCAGCCGCTCTTTTCAGGCTTTCTTTCCTTCCGCCAGATTCAGCATTTCCTGTGCGTGATGCAAAGTTTTTTCGGTAATTTCCACGCCGCCCAGCATACGCGCCAATTCCTTCACACGTCCGTCCTCGTTTAACGCCTCAATTTGCGTCATTGTACGTTCGTCATGAACATTTTTTTCAATGAGATACTGATGATCCGCCATACATGCCACCTGCGGCAAATGAGTAATGGAGAAGACCTGACAGACGGAAGACAAACGATACAGTTTTTCCGCAATGGATTGAGCCGCACGGCCACTGACCCCAGTATCCACCTCGTCAAAAATGAGTACCGGAATTTGATCATGACGGGCAAAAATACTTTTCATCGCCAACATGATACGGGACAGCTCACCACCAGAGGCAATCTTGCCCAGTGGACGAAGTGGCTCCCCCGGATTCGGCGAAATCAGAAATTCCGCATTATCAATGCCCTGCTTGGTTGGCCGTACCCGCCGACCTTTATATTCGTATCCGCGCGGATCTTGAATCGGATCAATACGTACCTTGAGTGACGTTCTTTCCATTTGCAGATCCTTTAGCTCCTGCTCTACCTGCTCGGCCAGCTCTTCTGCACAAATTTCACGCGCTTCAGTGAGCTCTTCTGCAATCTGGAGCAAATCCGAAAGCAATTCATCCCGCTTGGCAATTAACTGCTCCAGCCGTTCATCCTTATTCTCCAGCATATCGGTTTCCTGCTCAATACGGCTATAGTATTCCAAAATCTGCTCAATACTATCACCATATTTTCGCTGTAATCCGGTAATTTGGTTTAGCCGTTGCTCCACTTCATACAGCTTGCCTGGATTAAATTCAATATCCTCACGGTATGAGCGTAATTGGAACGCAGCATCCTCTAACTGGTAAAAAGCAGATTGAATCTGCTCCGCAATGGGCTGGAGGCTTTTGCTGTCGTAACCTTGGACATCATTCAAGCTGGACAACACGTTATTAATCATGTCCAGTCCGCCTCTGCCGCTTAGCAGCTCATAGGCTCCTGATATCCCATCCATCATTTTCTCACTATGGGATAGCTTGACCCGTTCTTCTGCCAATAATTCATCCTCTCCCAATTTAAGCTCGGCAGCAGCAATTTCCTCCAATTGAAACCGGTACATGTCCAATAGCTGGTAGGCTTTTTGACTGGAGCTTTGCAGCTCCCGCACTTCCTTTTCCGCTTTGACAAAAGAATTATACCGCTCTCTGTAGAGCGTTTTGACCGGACCGATGACCGAATCACCGAACGTATCCAGCAACGTCAGGTGGCGGTCTGCGCGTAGCAAACTTTGATGCTCATGCTGACCGTGAATATTGACAAGCTGCTCTCCTACCTCGCGCAGCATCGTTAAATTAACCATTTGACCGTTAATCCGCGAAGAACTTTTTCCTTGTACGGTCAATTCCCGCCGAATCAATAGATGTTCTTCCGCATTCGCCTTGATTCCTTGTTCTTCTAACGTTGCCCAGACCGGATGCTTCGCAGGAAGCTCAAACAGCGCCTCCATTTCTGCCTTTTCGCATCCATAACGGACCAGATCGGCGGAACCTCTGCCTCCAGCAATCAGACCGAGAGCATCAATAATGATCGATTTACCCGCGCCTGTTTCCCCGGTCAATACGTGGAACCCTTTATAAAAATGAACATCGACAGCCTCTACGACTGCCAAATTTCGTATAGATAAAGTGACCAGCATCGTTCTTTCACCTCTATGATGTACGAATTCAAACGTCTAATAAGCCTGAGAAATGTTGTTCAGGAAATGTAGCCCATAAGACGATTCACAATAGCCTCGCTGTTCTCTTCCGAACGGCAAATAATCAAAATGGTGTCATCGCCACTAATGGTGCCCATAATTTCAGGCCATTCAATGTTGTCCAGTAATGCTGCAATCGAATTTGCCGTCCCCGGCAAGCACTTCATCACGATCAAATTGGTCGTATAGTCAATATGCAAAAAGTTATCCACCAATGTACGTTTCAGCTTCTGCGCCGGGTTATATCGCTGATCTGAGGGCATCGAATACTTATATCTGCCATCATCCATCGGAACTTTAATAAGCAGCAGTTCCTTTATATCCCGAGATACGGTAGCTTGAGTGACCTGAAAACCAGCCTTGCGTAAAGCTTCCACCAGATCGTCCTGCGTTTCAATTTCCCGTTGTGAAATAATTTCCCTGATTTTAATATGTCGTTGACCCTTCATAAAATCCTCCTATGGATTAATCTTCATATTCCTCTTCTTCGATGTCTTCCACCAATGTAATAAGGCGGATACTCCGATCGTCCGTATCAACGTACAATACGCCCGCACAGCCCGGATAAAGCAGTAGATAAGGCATAAGCCTGTCCCGCAAATCAGGACCATTCCACTCCATCGGTCTCTTGCGACGTGACGTTTTGACCATATATGTCGAACCTTTTCGCACAGCCACATAGTCTATAAACAAACGGCTATACACGGTATGTCCATTCACTTTAAAAGCAAGCGGTATTTTCATCTTTCCGCCCACCAGTTCATAACCCGCGTCTTCCAGCAAGTCCACAGCAGGCCCTTCGTCCATTTCCTCGTTAATCGGTATAGTCTTTAACACAAGCGGTCCCGGCTCCTTTAACCAGGTACGCAGGCCGTAAAATGCCCATACCGCTAATATTACACCGATCACAACAATGATAACCGTATCATATCGCGTATCCATGAATCGATCACCTCATGGACATATTCTAGGACAGAAGGTAAAATCCCTTTTCTCCTGTATATCTCATTATAGGCGAACGTGAGTTCGTTAATCAATCCCTCACACCAAAAAGAGGTTCCCTTAAGTTCACAGAACTCTTGAGAACCCCTGAATGTTACTTACGCGACGGACCATTATTGAAGGTCTGACCTGCTTCCTGAACAGTAAGGTCAATTAACGGACGGAAATCAACATTTTCATTTTGCGGGTCTACACTAGCCGACTTATCCAAACGCCAATGCGCCAAAAATTCTATATTGCCTTCCCCACCCGTAATAGGGGAATAAGCCAATCCTTGCAGCGAAAGTCCTAGCTCATGCGAGAACGTCAGGATGGTTTGCAACACTTCTTTATGCGTTGCGGAATCGCGGACGACGCCGGATTTCCCCACCTTTTCACGTCCGGCTTCAAATTGCGGCTTGATCAGAGCCACAATGTCAGCAGGCTGATGCAGCAACGCAAGCAATGGCGGCAAAATAATGCGCAGCGAAATAAATGAAACATCAATACTTGCGAAATTCGGTACAGGACCGTTCAAATCCGCAGGTGTCATATACCTGAAATTCGTTTTCTCCATTACGCATACCCGTTCGTCATTACGAAGCGACCAGTCCAGCTGATTATATCCCACGTCAATGGCATATACATACTCCGCTCCATGCTGGAGGGCACAATCCGTAAAACCTCCGGTGGATGAGCCGATATCCAGCATCGTCCTGCCCTTCATGTCCAGCTCGAATTGACGGATAGCCTTTTCCAGCTTCAAACCTCCACGGCTTACATACGGATGCACTGCACCCTTTACTTTAAGCTCGCTATCGCGAGGCACCTTCATACCCGCCTTTTCGATCCTTTCACTGTCGGCCAGTACTAGACCTGCCATAATGGCAGCTTTGGCTTTTTCGCGGCTTTCAAAAAAGCCTTGTTCTACAAGTAATACATCAATGCGTTCCTTCGGAACAGACATGTTAATCTCCCTTTAAGGCAGCTACGCTGCTTTCGTCATACTTTTTCAAAAATAACATCTTTTTCGCTTCCATTCCCCTATACCGATTGTCCCATGCCATACGCTGGCTCGGAAGCCCATTTGCGAAGCTTCAGGCATACGGCTTCAACGGTAAGACCCACTTCGGCGCGTTGCTCCTTGATCGAACCATGCTCCACGAACATATCGGGAATCCCCATCAAGCGCACCTGTGCATCCTGTATTTCTTCTTTGGCGTAAAATTCCAGCACGGCGCTACCCAAGCTTCCCGCTTCGGAAGCTTCTTCCAATACGATCAGCTTTGTATGCTGACGAGCCAGCTCACGCAGCATATCTTCATCCAACGGCTTGAGGAAACGGGCATTCACAACTCCCACCTGCAAACCTTCTCGTTTCATCGCGTCCGCAGCCTCTGTTGCCACCTGGAGCATTGGCCCCGAAGCGATTACAGCGAAGCCCTCACCCTTGCGTAAAGGCTCCCAACTGCCAATAGGTATAGCTTCCAATTCTTTGTCCATCGGCACACCAACCACATTTACACGCGGATAGCGGTAAGCAATCGGGCCATCGTCATAATCGAGCGCTGTCTTCATCATATGTCGCAGCTCGTTTTCATCCTTGGGCATCATAAGCACGAGATTCGGGATATGACGCAAGAACGCTACATCAAACACGCCATGGTGGGTTTCCCCATCCGCCCCGACAAAACCGGCACGGTCTATCGCAAACATCACGTTCGCATTGTGACGGCAGATGTCATGTACAATTTGGTCATAAGCACGCTGCATAAAAGTGGAGTATACCGCAAATACCGGCTTCATTCCTTCCATTGCCAAAGCGGCACACATGGTAGCTGCGTGCTGCTCGGCAATGCCGACGTCAATCATGCGTGCAGGAAATTCCTTACTGAACGGCACCAGCCCTGATCCACCAGGCATAGCAGGTGTAACCGCAATGATACGCTCATCCTGCTCAGCCAGCTCAATCAGCGTTTGCCCGAAAATTTCCGTATACATCGGATTGCCCACGGCTTTGAGTACCTGACCGGATTCAATTTTGTATGGGCTGATTCCGTGCCATTTATGTGAATCTACCTCCGCAGGCTTATAACCTTTACCCTTGGTAGTTACAACATGCACCAACACGGGGCCAGTGACGTTATCCGCCTGCTGGAAGGTTTCAATCAACTTGGGCAGATCATGTCCGTCTACCGGACCAAGATACGTCAGCCCCAGTTCCTCAAATAGCACGCCCGGAACCATCATATATTTAAGACTGTCCTTGACACGGCCAGCCGATTTGGCAAGTTTACCACCGATAGCAGGAATCTTTTTCAGCAAAACTTCCAGCTCATCCTTCGCCCGCAAATAATGACGGTCCGAGCGGATTTTGCTCAAATAATTATGCATTGCCCCTACGTTCGGTGCTATGGACATTTCATTGTCATTCAGAATGACCATCAAATTTTTACGTTCATGTCCGATATGGTTTAGCGCTTCGAAGGCCATGCCTCCAGTCAGCGCTCCATCTCCAATCATAGCAATGACTTTATTGTCCTCGCCCTTCAAATCACGAGCCAATGCCATCCCCATCGCGGCCGATAGAGAAGTGCTACTATGTCCAGCTTCCCAAACATCATGCTCGCTCTCGCTTCTTTTTACAAAACCGCAAAGTCCATCACGCTGGCGGAGGGTATCAAAACGATCCATCCGCCCTGTCAATATTTTGTGCACGTAGGCCTGATGCCCAACGTCATAAATCATTTTGTCCTTCGGACTGTTATAGCAGTAATGCAGGGCGATTGTGAGCTCAACCACTCCCAGATTCGATGCCAGGTGCCCCCCAGTCACGGACAGCTTCTCAATCAAAAAGCTCCTGATTTCCTCGGCTAGAGAATCCAACTCCTCAACCGACAGTGATTTCAGATCGCCTGGTTGCTTTATGTGTGGAAGCAGCACGCATATCTCCCCGCTTTCCTTCAAGTTTGTGTGTAAAGTTAACAAATATTATATCACACTTTTTCGTCATGCTTAAACGCAGACAAGTCAAAACAGACCTATCCATGCTAATGATCTCGCTTCATCAGGTAATCGGCAATCTCCAGCAAACGCGAAGAATCAGGTATACCGCCTTCAATTAACGCATTTTTAGCCGAAGCTGTGAGTTCCTCTACCTGCTGCAAAGAAGCCTCCATACCGATAAAATACGGATACGTAACCTTCTCCTGTTCAACATCGCTTTGCGTTTTTTTACCCAGCTTGCTCTCATCGCCCACCAGATCCAGGATATCATCCTGAATTTGAAATGCCAGTCCCAGATCGCGTCCAAAACGGCGAAGCGCCTCTAATTGACCCTTATCCGCTCCCCCGATTCGTCCACCAGCCAGCAATGAGAAAATAATCAAATCAGCGGTTTTGTGGAGATGTATATACTCCAGTTCCTCAATTCCCGTCATCCCTTGTTGGCCGGACATATCCGCGACCTGACCGCCCACCATGCCCCGCGCTCCGCTCATTTCAGATAATTCCTCCACGATGGACAGCAGCGCATCGGATGAAATTCCGTGACGACGACCCGCCTGTACGACACTGTAAAAAGCGTGGGTCAGCAATGCATCCCCTGCAAGTACAGCAACCGCCTCACCGTATACCTTATGATTCGTCAGTTTGCCCCGGCGATAATCATCATCATCCATGGCTGGTAAGTCGTCGTGAATCAGGGAGTACGTATGTACCATTTCTACCGCACATGCTATTGGTAACGCTGCCTCCCGGCTTCCGCCGAATGCTTCGGCAGCTGCGATCACAAGCAGAGGCCGCAGGCGTTTTCCACCTGCGGTGAGTGAATAATTCATGGATTCACGAAGAACGGCGGGAATGCTCCAATGAGCTGGGAATTGCTTGGTCAATTCAGACGAAACCTCATCCACCGTCCCGGTCAAATATTCCTTAAACGACGGTTTATTCAACGCCTTCACCACCGTTTTCATCCAATCCGCCGCCGAAAGGCTTCTTGCGCAAATCTCCGTCCTCTTCCACAATCATTTCAATTTTACGTTCAACTTGCTCCAGCTTCTGACTGCAAAGCTGAGACAGCTTCATACCACGCTGGAACAAATCAATGGCTTGCTCCAGAGGAACGTCTCCATGCTCCAGTTGTCCGACAATTTCTTCAAGAGCAGCCATAGCCGCTTCAAAATTCAATTCCGTTTCATTCGCCACCGTGCTTCGCGTCCTCCTTCATTCCCCATACTTGGCAGTCCAACTGCCCGTCACTCACTTTAATCTTGATGGAATCCCCCGGCTGTACGTCTTTTAGCGACTTGATTAGCCGTTTCTCCTGCTCATCATACACAAGGCTGTAGCCTCGCGACATGACCTTGAGCGGGCTAAGCGCATCCAACTGACGAATACCCGCGTGCAGTTGCTGCCGTCCCGTCTTGGTAATAGCACGCATTGCAGACTCCAACTGACGCTGTGCCGCATCTGTCTGCTTGCGGGCCGACCGGATTTGTTCGCGCGGGTTAAACCGCTCCAGCACCTGACGCATACGCGCATTCTTCTCCGCGTTCAGGCGCGAACGGTTGCTTGCTGCCCGAATGAGCCGCTGATGCAACATATCCATCCGCTCCGCATGCTGTAGCATATAGCGGCGCGGGTGCAGCAGCACCGGTGAGCGCCGGAGCCGGGTCAACCGTTCACGGCTGGTTTCCAGCCGCTGTCGGAGGGCGTTGCGCAACCGTTGCTCCCGCTGGAGAAGCTGATCCCTTAGCTCTCCCTGATGAGGCACAGCCAGCTCAGCCGCTGCGGTCGGCGTTGCCGCACGCAGGTCGGCCACAAAATCGGCAATGGTAAAATCCGTTTCATGCCCGACGGCCGAAATAACCGGAATCGCCGATGCATAGATGGCACGCGCAACCGCTTCCTCATTAAACGCCCATAGCTCCTCCAGCGAGCCGCCTCCCCGCCCGACGATCATCACCTGAACCTCCTGCATACGGTTCATGGCTTCAATCGCCTTAACGATAGAGGGCGCAGCACCTTTCCCCTGCACAAGCACAGGATAGAGCACAATTCCAGCTTGCGGATATCTGCGTTGAAGTGTCGTGATAATATCACGCACGGCAGCTCCGGTTGGCGAAGTAATGACACCGATTGTCGCCGGATGTGCAGGCAGAATGCGCTTGCGGGCGCTGTCAAATAACCCCTCAATATCCAGCTTTTGCTTGAGCTGCTCATATGCAAGGTAGAGACTCCCGACACCATCAGGCTGCATCTGGGTCGCATAAAATTGATATTGTCCATCCCGTTCGTACACGGATACGTTTCCCCGGGCAATAACACGCGTACCTTCCTTCGGTACGAAGGGGAGCCGCTGATTATGGGTCGCAAACATAATCGAACGAATGCGGCTGCCCTCATCCTTGAGCGTAAAGTACATGTGACCGCTCGAATGATGCGTAAAGTTAGAAATTTCTCCGCGTATCCATACGTCGGACAGTACCTGATCCGATTCCAGTTTCATCCGGATATAGCGATTCAGGTCCTTAATAGAGTAAATACGCTGTTCAGCCACAGGCAACCGCCCTTATGCCAAACCGTGCGACCGCTTGGCCGCTACGAGCGTATTTTGCATGAGCATAGTAATCGTCATCGGACCTACACCGCCGGGAACAGGCGTAATCGGACCGGAAACTTGCTTCACGCTCTCAAAATCAACGTCACCCGCCAGTTTTCCGCTCTCCAGACGATTCATGCCTACATCAATAACCACTGCTCCGGGTTTCACGAACGAAGCATCAATAAAGTTGGCTTTGCCGATGGCAACAACTAAAATATCCGCTTGCCGACTCAGCTCGGCTATATTCGCTGTACGAGAGTGACACATGGTCACCGTAGCATTTTCGCGCTGCAATAACAGCGATACCGGCTTGCCCACGATATTACTGCGACCAATGACTACCGCATGCTTGCCCGCAATTTCTACCCCCGCACGCTTGATCAGCTCAATGACTCCAGCAGGAGTACAAGGCAGAAGGCTATCATCACCGATAACCAGATTCCCCACGTTTACCGGATGGAATCCATCTACATCCTTCTCGACTGCAATAGCGTCAATGACTGCTTTTTCATGAATGTGCTTTGGCAACGGAAGCTGTACCAGAATCCCGTGAATATTACTTTGGTGATTCAACTTGTCCACCAGCTCCAGCAACGCTTCCTGCGAAGTATCTGCTGCCAACCGATGTACCTCGGAATAATAACCGAGATCATGACATGCCTTTTCCTTGTTTCTAACATATACCTGAGAAGCAGGATCTTCACCTACCAGTACGACAGCCAGTCCAGGCTGAAAGTTGTGCTCCTTCAGACGAACGACCTCCTGCTGAATGCCTGCGCGAATATCCTTAGAGATTTGTTTGCCATCAATGATCGGTGCTGACATGTTCAACCACTCCCCAACCTGAGTAAAATAATCTCAACTTAAAACCGTGCTTTCAGCTGCTCCAGCTCTTGTATAATCCGTCCCAGAACACCGTTGACAAATTTACCTGACTCCTCGGTGCCAAAATGCTTGGACAATTCAATCGCTTCATTGACTGCAACTTTAGCCGGCACATCCTCACGGAAAATCATTTCATATGCCGCCAGTCTCAAAATTTGGCGATCCACGCGTGAAAGTCTGCTGATCTGCCAGCCTTTAAGATAATCCACCAAAAGTTTGTCAATCGCTTCCTTGTGTTCCCAGGTACCCCGCACATGCTCCAATACGTAAGCCCTTAACACTGCTGCATTTTTGATGACTACTTCCGCTTCGTTATCCTCTGCCGCTTCCTGGAGCAACATATCTACTGCCGCTGCTGCATCCACTTCATTCATTTCCATATGGTACATGCTTTGTACCGCTATTTCCCTCGCCAGACGTCTTTTCATGCCCTGCCTCCTACGCTTGCCTGTATCTATTTTTTCATTTTAACCAATTCCACAAAAAAACCTGTGAACGCATCCTCCAAAACGTTGGGCGCAAAGAAGCTACAGCTCTATTTTGGAGAAAGCGTATCACAGGGTTCATTTAAAAGGACGCCAACGTTGCGACAGCCAGTCGCTCCAATCCTTCCAAGGGAGGAGGGAACCTAGCGCTGAGTCACTACGTCTTCCTAGCGTATATCCGATGAACACCATCAATGCAAAGAACAACATATTCCAAAAGCCTGCCCACAAATAAATAAACCCGAAAAAAATACCGGCCGTAATCCCCGTGACCCGGCCCTTGTAACTTCCCCATATTTCTTTCCAGGGCATCTGGGAAAATCACCTCTATTCCACACGACTCTTAAAGCTTGGTGACTGAGAAACATTGGCGATGTACACAGACACATTGGACACAGGAATTCCCGTAATTTCTTCCACATGGTCGTGTACCCCCTTTTGTACCTCGGAGGTTAAGACCGGAATGGAGCCTTCCCCATCCACAACCGCCCGAATCGTAATATCAAGTCCCGATTCCAGCACGCGAATACGTGCTTTCAAGTCCTGTACTCCACGAAATCTGGAGGCTGCTTTGAGACACAGATTTTCGATGGTATCCACTGAAATCTGAATGTCACCGTACTCTGTTCGTTGATCAATAGAGTGCTGTACCGTTTGATTCCGGCGAATGGAGATATAGAAAACCCGGAGACTCAACAACAACAGTACTCCTGCAATAATCAAGCTGGTAAACCACACTACCCGCTCATCCTGAATGCTTAATGCATACGGAATGGCCCCGCTCAGGAGGAGGATGGCGAGAATGGAAATAATTCCGATACTTAAGCTGTACAAGAACAGCAGAAGTCTGTCCATAACTTTAGCCACGAAACGCACAGCCTCCTTAAATTAGAGTAAACCCTCGACCCTTAAGGGTCGGGGGTTTGTACAAAGTATCGCTCTATTTAACCCGTCCGGCGCCCAGAACTTCTGGCTCTTCTACTTTTTCGGCATTTTTGAATTGAACATCGTGAATTTGCACGTTCACTTCAACAACGTTAAGGCCTGTCATGGTTTCAATGGAGCGCTTAACATTGTGCTGAATAGCAGCAGCCACCTCAGGCAGACGGTTACCGTACTCAATAATGACAGAGACGTCTACAGCAGCTTCACGCTGTCCGACTTCCACTTTTACACCTTTGGATAAATTTTTGCGGCCCAGCAGTTCGGCAAATCCGCCTGCAAATCCACCACTCATTCCCGCTACGCCTGGCACCTCAACGGTTGCTAGTCCGGCAATGACTTCAATAACCTCCGGGGCAATCTGAATCTCCCCAATTTCTGTACGCTCGAATTCGGTTGGCACTGTGCTCATACCTTCAACACCTTTCGGTAAAATAAGTTTCACTTCAGCTTTGGATTTCAAAGCAGACATGCTCACTTATTATCCATACTATATCATTTGGCGTTCATTATGACAAACTGAGGAAATATACCGATTAAACTTCGTTTTCCTCCAAAAATTTAATATCAAAATCGCCTTTGATGAAGGTCGGATGCTCCAACAATCGTTGATGAAAAGAAATCGTTGTTGGTATGCCTTCAATGGCAAACTCGGACAGAGCCCGCTTCATTTTGGCAATCGCTTCCTGACGTGTAGGCGCCCACACAATCAATTTGGCAATCATAGAGTCATAATAAGGAGGAATGCTGTAACCCGGATAGGCTGCGCTGTCTACGCGTACCCCAGGGCCGCCTGGAGGCAGATAAAATCCGATTTTACCCGGTGCAGGCATAAAATTGCGATCAGGGTCCTCGGCGTTAATACGGCACTCTATCGCCCATCCATTGATGGTGACTTCTTCCTGAGTAAAGGAAAGCGGATGCCCTTCAGCGACCAAAATCATTTCTTTAATCAAATCCACACCGGTAATCATCTCCGTTACGGGATGTTCGACCTGAATACGTGTGTTCATTTCCATAAAATAAAATTGATTATCCGGTCCGAGCAAAAATTCCAGTGTTCCCGCACCGGAGTATTGTACAGCCAAAGCCGCACGAACGGCTGCCTGACCCATTTCTTCACGCACATCCTGCGAAAGTACAGGACACGGAGCTTCCTCCAGCAGCTTCTGACGACGGCGCTGCACAGAGCAGTCCCTTTCGCCCAGATGCGCAACATTGCCGTGCTTGTCCGCTATGATCTGAATCTCCACGTGCTTCATACCGGTCAAATATTTTTCCAGATATACACCCGCGTTGCCAAACGCTTTTTGCGCTTCCTGCTGGGCGGTAGTGATTTGTTGAATAAGATTATCTTCATCCTCGGCGATACGGATACCTTTACCGCCGCCACCTGCTGTGGCCTTGATGATCACGGGATAGCCAATATCGCGAGCAATGGTAATGGCATCCTGCAGATCCTCCACCAGCCCGTCCGAACCCGGAATGACCGGAACCCCGGCATCCTTCATCGTCTGCTTGGCGACAGCCTTGTCTCCCATTTTGTTAATCGCTTCAGGAGAAGGACCAATAAACGTAATATTGCAAGATTCGCAAATTTCAGCGAAGTCGGCGTTTTCAGCCAAAAATCCGTAACCTGGATGAATCGCATCACATTCAGTCAATGTCGCAACGCTCATCAGGTTCGTAAAATTCAGGTAGCTGTCCTTGGACAGCTTCGGTCCGATACAGTAAGCCTCATCTGCGAGACGCACATGTAACGAATCCTTGTCGGCTTCCGAATATACGGCAACCGTCGAAATATTCATTTCGCGGCAAGCGCGAATGATACGAACCGCAATTTCTCCACGATTCGCAATCAATACTTTTTGAAATGTCATGACTTTATCCTCCCTGGGAGCAGTCTGGCTGAACCCTCAAAAAAGGGTACAAGCAAGCGTCTTACTCCGGTTTCACAAGGAACAATGGCTGGCCATACTCGACCAACTGTCCGTTTTCGGCCAAAATTTCCACAATTTCGCCCTTCACTTCAGCTTCCAGCTCGTTCATCAGCTTCATCGCTTCAATAATACACACCGTTGTTTTCTCGCCTACTTTACTGCCGATACTCACATACGAAGCCGTATCCGGGGATGAAGAACTATAGAAAGTCCCTACCATCGGAGATACGATTTTATGTAGATTGCTTGCATATTCCTTGTTTTCCCCAACAGATGCATGTCCTGCATCGGATTGTGCTTGTGGATTCGGAATAGCAGTTTGTGGTGCCGCTGTATAAACAGGTGCTGCCACAGGGGCCTGTACAGTAACGATCTCGCTTTTGCCCGGTTTACGGATCAACAGCCGAGTTCCTTCATTTTCAATTTCAAGCTCATGTACAGACGTTTCATCCACCAGCTTGATCAATTCCTTAATCTCGCTTAATTTGAACATCTCTATTAATCACTCCTTCAGCATTTTGCCGGTTGCTGATAACATTGTTGAAACAGCTTTATGTATTATATCACAATCATTAAAAATAGAAAGAGCCCGGAAATGTACAGAAATCCGGGCTTTTTCTCGATTTTTGTCTTATTGTGTAACATACTGGACACTGATCTTATCCTGTGTTACGTTCAATTCTTTCATGACTTTATCGACGATCGTTACCGCTTGTTTAGCATCCAGTTTTTCACTCAGAACTACTACCTTGTATTTATCAGCATCTTCTTCGCGGACAACCGCATTGGCGAACTGCTGCTGAAGCTCTTCCTCAATTCCGGTAATTTTCGCCTGTTTGTCTTCCAGTACATGTAGTTCTTTTTGTGCTTCAGCGGCTTTTTTGGCAGTGCTATCGTTCATTGCAGTCGTCAGCTCGTCATTTTTCTTTTGATTTGCCACATCCCGCTCCAGCAAGTAGTTGTCGATAACAGCAGCGGCCGTAGGCTTCGCGGCTTGTTCCGTTGCCACCTGATCGAGCACCTGCTGGTCCGTTTTCGCGGTGGATGCTGTTTTATCGTCACTTTTTGACGTCGTATCCGGCGCGGCAGCAGTAGTATTTTGATCCGATTTAGCAGACTCGGTAGCCGGGGCAGCGGCCGTATCTTTATTTTCGCCTGTAGTAGATTCGGTAGCAGGATCCGTTGCGGCAGCCGTGTCCGTCTTTGCGGAAGAGGCAGTCCCTTCTCCGGTAACTTCACCATTGGTCACCACTTCATTCACTTTCAGCTCGTTCAGTTGCTCTTCTGCCTTGCCTGTCGCTTCCTGGGCGGTATCCTGCTTAACCTTGCTCACTTGCTCACTGTCCGCCACAGGCGGGTTAGCCGGGCTGGAGTCCTCCGTAAACAGATAGTACGCAGACAGTACGACCATTAAACTCAGCATGGACACCAGCCAAACGGTTTGTCTTTTGTTATTCATGTTCCGTCCTCCAATATGATTAAATTAGGATTTTCATTTATCCCTGCTTATGATTTAATCTATCCCTGCTTACGCGGGACAACTGAAATTTTATAGGAAGGGACATTAAGCCCTTTCTGTACGGCATCCACAATCAACTGCTTCACGGTAGGGTTTTCTGCTCCCATCGCCACAACCAGAACTCCCCTCACCTGTGGTTTTACTTTTTTGGTAACAATCGGGGTGTGCTGGCCTCCTGACGATTCATAGGTGACAATCTCTCCATCACGTGTGTATTGAGTGGTATGTCGCTGACCGCCATTGGCATCCGTCTCATTATTTTCTTCCTGCATATCCTTCACATTGCGCTGAACGATGACTTCCTCAGTGGAGTCAACCGTAACCATGACATCGACCGTCCCTACACCAACAATCTGCTCTAGCATCTGCTTCATATTATCTTCGAACACCTTCTCAATTCCGGCAAAGGAACTTTCCTCATCCCCCGTTGTCTGAAGTGAAGGTTCATTTTTCATCACGCCAGGCGGCTCCCGCCCCACATTTTCAGGATCCACCTTTTTCACATTCACGAACGAATTAAAAAGCATGATCGCGACCCCGATAAGACCGAGAATAAGCAGCCAGCGAAATGAATTAAACCTTTTGGGCCCGTCTGCCCCCCCGCCCATCCATTGCTCCAGCTTTTTCATCCATTTGCCCATTTCTGCTCACCTCCTGTCACCATTCATGTGTACCGTTCTGCGAAGATAGCACCTGAACATTTTTGCTGTCGATTCCCCATCTTTCGTGCAGCAGCCCCGTAATTAGACCAAAAGTTTGCGTGTCCGCTATCTTTTTACCATCAAAGGTTTCCGCGCTACTATTGGCCCTCTCCGGCGCTCCCTTCTTTTGATCCGATGTTTTTTCAGGGATTGGCTCTACGTGGATATTTTTTTCAGCTACAGGCTCTACCATAATCGGCTTGGAGTCCGCACCTGGCGGAAGATTCGTACTTTTCTCCTCACGTCCAGCCTGCTGCTCCGCCAGCTTAACCACTACAGATTGTATTCCCGTTCCAGCCTCCAGATTCGACGATTCCTGCTTCATCTGAGCAAGCGTAACTTGAACCGATTGAATCGCTAACCCGGTATTCTGCTCCAACTGTCCCTTGATTTCCTTGGCGACCTCTTGACCAGCCCACTGCATGGAACTTTGCTCCTGCTGCTGCTTCAACTTGCTGCCTTTTGCCAAAATTTCCTCCAATGTCGGTTCGCTCTTACCTGTCTCTGCTTGGCGCTGAAGATCAAATGCACGTCCCAGAAGCTCGGAAGGACTGGTACTCAGCAAACGCACGACCGGAGAGAGTAGCGTCAGTAGAATAAGCAGGCTGAGTACGAGCTTCACATACCTTTCCATGGAACGGCTTGGCAAGGTCATATCGATAAAAGAAGCCAGCAGCACAATCAGCACCAGTTCCTTAAGCCAGCCTCCCAGCCAGGTCACGTTACTCCCCTCCCCCCGTTTGATTGTCGATCATTCACCTCATCATGACCGTCATATTGCCTGCCGCGAGCATGATCGTAATCGCAAGGAAGGACATTAACCCCACTGCCGCCAGCGCTGCGAAGACATAAATCATGCTTTTACCGATTGCATCCAGGCATTCCACAATAGGCGTATCTCCCAAAGGCTGCATAATCGCTGCTGTGACTTTATAGATCAGGGCTAGCGTCAGAATCTTGAGAGCAGGAAAGGCACATAGGAACAGGATAATGATGACTCCCACCAGACCAATAGCATTTTTCACGAGTAACGAAGCCGAAATGACCGTATCTGTCGCATCTGCCAGCGCCTTACCCACCACCGGAACAAAGCTGCCTGTAACATACTTGGCCGTTCGAATGGTTAACCCGTCAGTAACAGACGACGTCAAGCCCTGTACCGAAATGACACCCAGAAAAATGGTCAGCAGCACCCCCAGCACCCCCACTCCGGCGTTGCGAAGCAGATCGGCTAATTGGGTCAGCTTGTATTTGCCTGTCAATGAGTTGACCAGATACAACACCGCCGAGAAGAACAGCAACGGGAACACCAGCGTATGAATGACCGTCCCGACCGTGTTGATCATAAATACAATTAGCGGGTGGGTGACCGAAACCGTTACGACGTTGCCCATCGAGGCCAACATGGTAAACAGCAGAGGCAGCATCGCCATCATAAAGTGAATCATGCTGTCAATGGCTTCTTTTGCATAACCAATCGCTACACTAAAGCTGTTAATCGCCAAAATGATAATGACCATATATACAATCGCGTAGGCGACCTTGCTGACCTGATTACTTTCAAAAGCACTTTGTAGAGTTTCCAGCACCATACTCATAATGCTGAGCATAACAATGGTGACGAGCAGCTTGGCGTTGACCCGAATTTCGTGGATGAAAAAGTCAGCTATGGCGCTCAATACACCCTTAATACTGAATCCTTCACCGCCCGGAAGCAGCATGTCCATGAAGGAAGGCGTTTTCTGATCAGGGAAAAATCCGCCATATTGCTGCATCAGCCCGTCCCAATAATGCTCTACCTCATCTTTGGGCATCTGCTCCGCCTGTTGTCTGATCCATTCATTCGTAGGTGTATCTGCAAAGATAACCGCAGCCGAGGCACACCAGAGGCATAGTAGCAAAATGACCACCACTTTGAGATTCGGCATGCCCTCCAGCCTTTTCATGGCATCACCCCCTCAGGCGGGCATCAGCTTCAGAATCGTGTCAATAATTATGCTGATAATCGGGATTGCCAGCACCATGATGAGCACCTTTCCTGTAAGCTCAATTTTGGAGGCAATCCCGTCTTGTCCCGCATCCCGAACCACCTGCGCTCCAAATTCGGCAATATAAGCGATACCGATAATTTTCAGAACGGTTTTAAAATAAATCATATCCATGCCCGATGACCTTGCCAGACGCTCCAGCACAGCAACCACAGACCCAATCTTGCCAATCAACAGTAAAAAAATGACGATTCCCGCGGCTGTCGCAATCAGAAAAGCAAACATCGGCTTCTGTTCCTTAATGACCAAAATAAGAACCGTGGCAATCAGGGCGAAGCCGACCACCTGAATGATTTCCATGTGTCCACCTACTGAAAAAGAAAGATAGATTTGATCTCTTGCAGAAGGTTATCCAGCATTCGTACCACCATGAACAGCACTACAACAAAGCCGATAACCGTTACCCAGTGGGCCATGTCTTCTTTGCCCATTTGCTTGAGTACGGTATGAATCATGGCGATAATAATGCCAATTCCGGCAATCTGAAAAATAGCGTTCACTTCTAAATTCATTCGAGCACCCCGCTAATAGATCAAAATGACGATCAATGCTCCGATCAGCAGTCCCAGGCTTCTGCTCATGCGCTCGTATCTCACCTGATCCGCCTGCGCCTGTGCTTCCTCATGAGTTAGCTGCTGGATGGTTAGCGCAATGTGCTTGATCTGGTCTTCACGGTCGCTGGTTCCGAGACTGTAAGCAAGCTGCCGCATCGCTTCCTTCTCGGCCTGCTGCATGCTGGAGCGGCTCCACGAGGCCTCAATCGCTTTATGCAGGCTTTCTCTGGCGGTCAGCCCAAAGGAGGGGTGCATCCAGTGTGAGGCTTGCTGGAATAAGGTTCGCAGCGGCTCCCGCAGCGGCTCTCCCGTCTTGGCAAAAGCATCCGGCAACGGGGACACCCCATAGGAAACCTCAGTGGTCAGCCTTTGCAGCGCGAGAATCAGTTCTCTGATCTGCCGCGGCCTCAGTGCAAACTGCCTTGCCCGCTGCCAGCCAGCCAGTGTAGCGGCGAGTATAACCAAAGCGGCTCCCAGCAGCTTAAGCATAGGAAATACCTCCGTTCTGCCCTTCTCCGGACAGCGTCAGCCTACGCTGCTTGGCATCTGCCAGCCGGAAGGAGACGCCCCGGCTCGTCCGCTCCAGCATGACGTAAAGCTGAAACAGTTCCTGCCCTGTCGTCAATCCGGCAAAAGCAGGCCGGGTCGCCATTTCAGCCACATCGCGCCCATGTGCGGAAGCAATGACTGCGATCCCCGCATGGAGCGCTTCACGCACCGCCTCGGCATCCTCTGGTCGTCCGATTTCATCGACGATCAGCACATCTGGCGACATGGAACGAATCATCATCATCATGCCTTCTGCTTTCGGACATCCATCCAATACGTCGGTTCGAGGTCCGACGTCAAAACCGGGGATGCCCTTGTGACTGCCGGCAATTTCCGAGCGTTCGTCTATGATGCCTACCTTGAGTCCGCTTCGTCGTCCCCCGTTGCTTTCCAGCCCACCGTAGCTTAGTTGCCGGGCCAAGTCCCTAAGCAGTGTTGTTTTGCCATGCTGAGGTGGGGACAAAATGAGGGTGTGAAGGATTTTACCGGACTTCCGATCCGCTACATAGGGCAATATGCGATCCGCTATACCGGGAATTGCCCGGGCAATTCTTACATTAAAGCTGCTAATATCCCTCAAATGCTCCACTCGCCCCCTGCTAAGGACCGTTCTTCCTGCCAACCCGATCCGGTGCCCCCCGGGAATGGTAATAAACCCTTTGCGAAGCTCCTCCTCCATGGTGTACAGGGAATGATTGCTGATAAAATCCAGCAAACGGTGGGCATCCTCCCGGTCCGGCTTATAGGCTTCCATATGGTTCAAAGTCAGCCGACCGGCGGACGTTACAAAATGATGTTCACCATTCGTATTAATTTCCAGCGGCCTTCCTTCCCGGACCCTAATTTCTTCCAGTTGCTTGAATACCGTTTCCGGAAGCTTTCCGAGTATACCGTGCAACGGTTCGGGAAATAACTCCAGCCATTCCATACCGATGCCGCCCCCTCAAAGTTGTCCTTTTTCTTTAAGACAAGTCTATGGCCGACTCTCGCTTTTTATGCCGAAAATATATCGAAAACCTAGTCGTTGATTTCAAAGCTCCTATCAGACCTCAACAAACATATTCCCCGCCACCTAAAGCGCCTTCGTGGAATCTGCAAAAATCAAAAAAGGCACCCCGAAGCCTTGACGGCTAAGGGATACCCTGGAACAAAAACAATAGATTCACAATAAAAGAGGCTGCCATTCAGCCTGACACTCGCTGAAAAGACAACCTCTTAACCTATTGCTATATTCTATGATTATCAAACTATAAATAGGAGGCGCAATATTCCCATTCAATTACCGACGATCCTGAGGTCCACCCACAAATGCTTGCTCCTCAGTATCCAGATTGTACGCTGTATGCAGCGCCTGAATGACCTCATGGAGTTTGCCTGCCTCAATCACACACGATACCTTGATTTCAGATGTGCTTACCATTTTAATGCTCACGCCTTGGTCTGCTAGCACAGCAAACATTTGCGCTGCAACGCCTGGATGACTAACCATGCCCGCTCCTACAATGGATACCTTGACGAGGTTTTCTTCAGACGTCACTTCACGGTATGGAAGCTCTGTGCGAATGCCTTCCAACGTCTTTAAGGCTGCTTCGCGATCCGTTAGAGCCACTGTAAAGGAAAAGTCTGCTTTGCCAGCCTCAACACCGCTTTGCACAATAATGTCTACATCAATTTTGGCTCCCGCCAGCGTTCCGAATACTTTCGCCAGTACACCAGGAGTATCGGCTACGCCCAAAATACTGATTCTTGCTACATTTTTATCATATGCAATTCCACTGACTACTACGCCCTGCTCCATTACTGCATCCTCCTTTACGACCGTTCCTTCATTATGGTTAAAACTGGACCGCACAATCAGCGGTACCCGGTTATGTTTCGCATATTCTACCGCACGTGGATGCAACACTGCCGCACCCAGATTGGCTAATTCCAACATTTCATCATAGGAAATTTCTTTAAGCTTACGGGCAACCTTCACGATCCGTGGATCTGTAGAATATATGCCATCCACATCCGTGTAAATTTCGCAAGCATCCGCCTGGATCGCCGCCGCCAGCGCAACCGCCGTTGTGTCAGAACCACCACGTCCCAGCGTCGTAATATCTCCTTCAGCAGACATCCCCTGGAAACCCGCAACCACGACAATTTTATTACTGCTTAGTGCATCCAGTACCCGCTGAGGTTGGATGTCCGTAATTCTCGCCCGACCGTGCTCGGATTCGGTACGGAAACCAGCCTGCCATCCCGTAAACGATACCGCCTCATGTCCCAACTGCTGAATAGCCATCGACAACAATGCAATCGAAATTTGCTCGCCAGTCGTCATCAGCATATCCAACTCACGTGCAGGCAACTGCTCATTCAGCAATTTGGCCTGGTCGATCAGTTCGTCTGTTGTGTCCCCCATCGCAGAAACAACAACTACACATTGATGCCCTTCACTCTGTTTCTCAACAACGCGTTTTGCCACGCGTTTCATGCGCTCCGTATCACCGACGGAACTGCCTCCGAATTTCATGACATACAAAGACAACGATATTCACTCCCTCAGACTCAACAGTATGTAACCTTGAGATGGCACAACCGACTTTGAACGTGACATCCTACGGCATAACTTTAGTACAGTATAATACGAAAGTGCTATGCGGAGCCAATGTTTTTTAATAACAGTTGTTCATAACAAATAATCCTCTGTCCTTGACAAGGACAGAGGATATAAAGAAGCTAGACCATTTTATGCGCGGGAAATATATTTACCATCGCGTGTATCAATCAGCAGTACATCATCCTGGTTGATGAACAAAGGAACCTGAACGTTCAGTCCTGTTTCAACTTTAGCATTTTTGGTAGCACCTGTAGCCGTGTTGCCTTTAATACCCGGCTCCGTGTCAATAACCTTCAGCTCTACGCTATTAGGCAGGTTAATCCCGAGAATTTCACCATTATAGCTAATGATGTTTACATTCATGTTTTCTTGCAGGAAGTTAAGTTCCCATTTTAGTTGATCACTGGAAAGGTTGAATTGATCGTATGTTTCGTTGTCCATGAATGTATGCTCGTCTGCGCTCGCATAGAGGTAGGACACACCACGGTTTTCAATTTGCGCGCGGCCAATCGTTTCACCCGCACGGAATGTACGTTCAACCGTGTTGCCGTTACGCAAGTTTTTCAGCTTGGAGCGCACGAATGCCGCACCTTTACCTGGTTTTACGTGTTGGAAGTCTAGCACTGTAAAAATATCTCCGTCTACCTCGACGGTCAAGCCTGTTTTGAAATCATTAACGTTAATCACTAAAATACCCCTCCTACAGGACTGTTATCGTTATTAAACGACTGTAAATTCTTTGCTTGAATGTGTTAATACCTTGATGCCGCTATCTGTAATAACGATATCATCCTCGATCCGTACGCCGCCTAATCCAGGTACATAAATACCTGGTTCGACTGTTACAACCATGCCGGGCTCCAGAATATCATCGCTTGCCTTCGACAGACGCGTCGATTCATGGACTTCCAGACCTAGACCATGACCTGTGCTATGTCCGAAATTGTCTCCATAGCCATGGCTTGCAATAATATCCCGAGTCAGCGCATCCGCTTCACGGCCCGTCATGCCCGGCTTAATATGTTCCAGCGCATGAAGCTGCGCCTTGAGCACAATATCGTAGATCTCACGTAGCTGCGGCGACAAACCCCCTTGCGTGGCTACTGTACGTGTCAAATCGGAGCAATAGCCATCCAGCAACGCACCGAAATCAAAAGTAATCAGTTCGCCCGCTTGTACCAGCTTGGAGCTGGCTACACCGTGAGGCAGTGCCGAACGAACCCCGGATGCCACAATCGTGTCAAATGAGGAAGACGTAGCTCCCTGCTTGCGCATGAAGAATTCCATTTCCAGATCCAGCTCACGCTCGCTGACACCCGGTTTGATATAAGGCAAAATGTGTGCAAATGTAGCATCTGCCAAATCCGCCGCCCGCTGCATCACTTCCAGCTCTTCCGCATCCTTGTACACCCGCAGCTTTTCAACAATTCCCGATACCGGAATTAATGTAACAGGTGACAAATCTTCGCTGTAAGCTTTATGCGTCGCAACAGATACATGGTCCTGCTCGAAGCCTGTTTCACCGATCTGATGGGAGGACAGCAACTCTTTCACCGTTTCCATGACCTGCGCAGCATGTTGTACCACCGTGAAGCCTTCCGCTTGTTCGGCAGCCTGCGTCATATAACGAAAGTCGGTCAGCAGATAGCTGTGAGATTCCGTAATCAGCACATAACCCGCCGAACCGGTGAAGCCTGTCAAATATCGGCGGTTGACAGGGCTTGTGATCAGTATAGCCCGCAGATCATGCTCGCCCAGCGCCTGCCGCAGCTTTAACACCCGGTCATTCTTCATCTTTCATCCCGCTCCCCTCTGTCAAATAACCAAATGCTATTTTAACACAGGCGATAGCCGCTTGAGAAGTTTTTGTTGCGTTCAGTCCCCAGCTTTCTCAGGCTCGCGCTTTCTCTCGTCCGTATACTCAACAGCAACGGTGTAACCGATAAACAGTCCCCACAGTATAAACACACAAATTTCCGTATATATGGAATCCCAGGTCAAACGATGAAGCGGATTCATCATCCCGAGCTTGGGACCTGTCAACACGAATAAAATAACCCACCAGACCAGACCGTAAACGATGCCAGGCAAAGGCCCCTTATATCTACGAAACATCCATGTGTACACCAGCGACGCTACAACTGATAATGCGATAAAAAACAGCAAACCCACCAGATGCCCCGCCGTCGTTTTCATGAACGAATGCTTGAAAAAAGGCTCTGCCAAAAATCCCGGTGCGACTACCGTAAAATGCAATGTATAAAACAACCAGCGCAGTAATCCCCAGAGCAAGCCTGCAAAAAAGCCCAATTCGAGTGCAAAAGGAATAAGCGGCGTATGTATTTTGCCCGACTGCTGTCTTCCTCGACTGCTATTATTGTTATTATGGTCGCGTTGATCCTGAGATTCGCCAGACCGATCCTGATCATGGCCTACCTTAGGTATGGAATAGGTGTCACTCATGTTATTTGATCCCCTTTCAAGAAGCAAAACTTTTTCCATGCTAAAAAGGATGACTTTTATTGGCGCATGAAGAAGGCTGCATTTCAATGGATTCGTGCATATCCATTTTGCTAGGTAGTATGCTCTGATGGGGATGAGTTTAACACTGAACTTGGTGAGTTGTTGTTACATGATGAGGGGTTGTGTGGCGAAGACTGCTTATGACTTCTACTACGTGTGTATGTGGCCGCTACGCGAACGGATCATTCTTCCGATCGCTGTTGCCTCCATATTTCTGATTTATACCCCCAAGAGGGTAGAATTCCGGAGGCAAAGGCGAACGCTATCGCTTCTTCAGAACGATTCCGTTTTCTCCACTGCTTTATGTGGTTAAGCCAACTTTTTTGCTTTTCAACACCCACAACGAGCATTAGAAAAGAAACATTTTTACATTTATTGTTCAACCACTCAAAAGCTCTGAGTCTAAAAATTCACATCACTTGTTTCCTTAAAAAGGTTAATTACGCAGACCAAGCATTGATACCATATTTAAATACATCACTTGTTAAGGTTACAGCCAGTAAAATTGGACTTTTAGCAAATGTTGATACAGGAATTTTACTACGGAGGCAAGAGCTTCGCAAATTTTTCCCAACCGTAAGGCTTTTAAATTCGGTACAAGCTAAAAAGGACTAAAAGCCTTCTGGCTGTAAGGCCAACCCGATTTTCACTATAAAATAGAGTTTGGAAAAATAGAAGTAAAAGCACACATCAAACTAATAACGTGCCTTTTTAGCATTTAAAGTCTAACTTACTCTCCCCAACCAAGGCAAATCGAGAGGTGGGCAGCAGCGGAAAGCTCGGAATCGTCCTGAAGAAGCGGTAGCGTTCGCCTTTATCCCCGGATTTTTACCATTACATCTTTTACAAAATCAAAAAATCTGGGGATAACAGCGATCGGAAGGATGATCCGAGCTTGGAGCTGCCTAAATACAGCCTCTCATTTTCCCACAACTAGATATTCCCTTCCAAATTCGATACAATATACAAAAAAGCACGTGTAAAGAGAGGTGAGACGGTTGTCACAAGCATCCAAGCCTGTAAGCTACGGTGGTCAGGCAGTCATTGAAGGTGTCATGTTCGGCGGCAAGCGTGTCAATGTCACGGCAGTTCGCCGCAAGACTGGCGAAATCACATATTTGGAAGTACCGCGCAAGGAGCAATCCTGGGTGTCCAAATTTCGCAGAATCCCGTTGTTGCGGGGGATTGTAAGCATCATCGACTCCAGCGCCAAGGGTACAAAGCATTTAAACTATTCAGCCGATGCCTACGCCGATGATGAAGTGGAGCCGGAAGAACGCGCTGAACAAAAGAAAAAAGAAGAATCTCGCTGGAGCCTGAGTATGATGATCGGCGTGGCGGCGGTCGGCATTTTATCCTTCCTGTTTGGCAAAATTGTGTTGACCCTCGTTCCGGTTATGGTGGAAGATTTCCTGTTCGGAAATTTATTTCACAACCAGATTCTGCATAACCTCGCGGAAGGGGCTATTAAGCTGATTCTGCTATTGGGTTATTTATGGGGCATTTCCCAAACTCCGTTGATTAAGCGACTGTTCCAATATCACGGAGCGGAACATAAGGTGATTACCGCATATGAAGCGGGTGAAGAACTAACTCCTGCTAATGTGCAAAAATACAGTCGTCTGCATTACCGTTGTGGTAGCAGCTTTATCATGCTCACGGTGATCATCGGGGTACTCGTATATTCCCTGTTTACGTATGATAATCTGTGGGAGCGTATGGGACAGCGGCTTTTGCTGCTTCCAATCGTGCTGGGGCTTTCCTTTGAATTTCTCAAGCTGACCAATGCCCTGCGGGAGATCCCGGTACTCCGTTATTTGGGATACCCCGGCCTGTGGCTGCAACTACTTACCACCAAAGAACCGACCGATGATCAAGTAGAGGTATCCATTGCTTCATTCAAGCGTATGCTGGAATTGGATGCCGAGTTGGAAAATGTACCTGTAAAGGAGACCTTCAACAGCTCGGTCCTTGATCCTGTGAAAGGATGAGTGAAAGATGAACAGACATGCGGTTATTTTCTGGCTTACCCTTGCCTTGGGCGCATATGGGATTGTGGATATGGTATGGAGAGGAAGCTGGGGCTTTCTTATGAGTTTATTAATTCCTGTCCTTGTTTTTGCAGTTATATTTCTGCTGTATAAATACTTGCCAGGACGACGCCCCCGTACTCCCAAGATTAAACCCTCTGCACACACTATGGCCAAAACAGCCAAAACAGCCAACACACGCAAGCAGCAGACTACAGGCAAGCGCAAAGCGTATCCTTTTCATGTTATTGAAGGTTCTAAGGGCAAAAACGAAGAAGAACAACCTAAGTATCATTAGTCGATACTCTAACATGATACACAAAGGAGCCATCACCCGCGTAATGAAAAATGACCGGGAAATGGCTCCTTTTTTAACCTCTTGATTCCAGCTCCAACTAGCAAGTAATTATTTCATGGCATACATCGTATCCTTCATTAATTGATACTTGTTATACTGCTGTTGGTAAGAAGCGATGCTCCATTTGTGGAAAAAAGCGTCTCCTGCCTGCACACCAGAATCATACAGCAAATTGCTCTGCTCAAGAGAAATATTGAACTGTGCTGTGCGAATACCTAGCGTCGGGATTTTAATCGTCCGATATCGGTTCTCCTGCTCAATATAACGCTCATCATGCGCTGATAGCATCGTATCAAAAATAGCTTGCAGCATCGTCAACGGTCCCCGTATATAAGAAACCTTCGTTTCGGCTCCCGTTTTGCCCACCATCTGAAAACCTACTGTTGGAATAGTTTTAGCCTTTTGCTCGTTTACAGGCTCATCAAAAAGCCATAAAGGCAGATTACTTAACAATGCCCCATCGACTACAAACACAAATTGCTGTGAGAATTTTTTCCCTCTCGTGTGCAAAGGATCAAGTCTTAGCATAACGGGGTCGAAAAAATATGGGATGCTTGTGCTCATCCGAATGGCCTTGGCCACCTCCAGTGAAGAGGTATTCATACCGAAACGTTTGATATCCTCAGGAAGCACCAGTATGCGTCCGTTCGTTATGTCTGAAGCAATAATGCGTAGCTTGCCTGGAGGCAGATCCGCGAACGTACGCACTCCCTTGGCAAGCAACAACTCCCGCACCCAATGCTCCAGTGCTTCTCCGGAGTACAGCCCTTTTTTAAGAAAAATACGAGCTGCCGGTCCAACCCATTTGATGTTAAACACCGGAGAACGCCGTAACAAGCTGACCAAGGGGGTTTTCTCGATCACGGCTTTCATTTCATCTGCCGAATATCCTGCCGCCAACAAAGCAGCTACAATAGCTCCTGATGATGTACCCGCTACGCGGTTGAATACAATTCCATGCTCCTCCGCAGCCTTGACTGCACCCGCCAGCGATATACCCTTAACCCCTCCACCCTGGAACACAGCATTGATCAGCATAGATCAAAAAACCTCCGTTCTCTTGGGAGTAAGCAGTTCTACTGCTTATGTATGAGAACAGAGGTTTATTTAGAACCTATATGATCCAGTTTACATAATTATTGATAATAATTTTGAAGAAGCTGAATGAGTCCGTACGGATTTTTCCGTAAATGCTGTGCGCTAAAATAAATATCCCCTTTAACCTGATTATAATTCTCGTTCAGCTTGAGTTGCTTAATCAACTCTTCGGCGGATTGCCAACCCTTTTCAGGAGTGCCGATTTTATAGGGGGAATGTCCGATGTACAGCTTAACATCTGAATTTTTGACCTCATTGGACCACCAAGCCACAAGCTTGTCATAGCCAGCAGCCGGGAAACCGATACTCCAATAAATCTGTGGAGCTACATAATCAATCCAGCCTTTGTTAATCCAGGTACGTACATCCGCAAACGTCGTATCATACGCTGTAACTCCAGCCTTGGTGTCTGATCCGGTCAAGTCTTGAGACTTATTGCGCCACACACCAAAAGGACTAATCCCGAACTGCACCTTGGACTTGCTTGCATGAATGCTTTTGCCCAGATCACGGACAAAGCTGTTCACATTATCTCGCCGCCAGTCGCCTTTGTCAGAGATTTTGTTAACGTTATACGCTTTAAAGGTCGCATTATCATCAAAAGTGCCGCTGTATGGATAAAAATAGTCGTCTAAATGAACACCGTCAATATCGTATCCATCCACAACTTCCATAATCGCATCAATGACATGCTGGCGAGCAGCAGGAATTCCCGGATTGATGTAGAGTTGACTGCCATTCTTAACGATCCAATCCGGATGCTGGTTAGCCACATGGTTTGCAGCTAAACCACTGGTCGTTCCTGTAGAATTGGCGCGGAAAGGGTTAAACCAGGCATGAAACTCCATCCCCCGCTTGTGAGATTCGCTAATCATAAATTTCAAAGGATCATAGCCCGGATTTTTCCCCTGGGTGTTCGTCAGGTACTTGCTCCATGGCACAAGATTGGACGGATACAGCGCATCACCGCTGGCCCGGACCTGAACAAAAACCGCATTAATACCCATCCCCTGCAAATCATCAAGCATTTTGGTAAATTCCTGCTTTTGCTTCTCGGTGCTGCTTCGGACGGCAGAAGAAGGCCAATCCCCGTTAATCGTAGAAATCCAAGCCCCGCGCATGGAAGTCGAAGCTTTCACTTGCACGACATTTCCCTGCGAAGAATTGGAGCTGCCCTCATTGGTTGAAGTAGACGGAGAAATGACGCTCGCCTGCTCATCATCATCGATTCCCTGATTCGTACCTACACTTCCCTGATTGTCAGGTGTGGACGTATTGGAGCTGGAGCCGCCACCGGAAGATGTTGTTCCGCCTGTGGAAGCACCTTCTTTACCACTACTTAACGTAATGACTCGCTCTGTAGCCTGCCAGTCCACTTTTAATCCCAACTCTTCCCCAACAAAACGCAGCGGCACCATGACTCTCCCGCTGGTCATACGCGCAGATGCGTCCAATCGAACAGACTTGCCATTCACCGTAGCACTCTGTCCACCGTTCTCCATAGAGATGTTTTTATCCTGCGCTGTGATGGTTACCGTACCGGACGATGCTGACCAGTTGACTTGAGCGCCTAATCCCTCACTAATCACTCGCAAAGGCACCATCGTTACGTTGGCCCCTTGTACAATATACGGTGACGCATCACTTTGCAGCGTTTGCCCGTCCAATATAATTTCAATCTCTCCATTTGGAGCTGCTTGCGCTCCAGGCACGACTGCCGTCTGCACCGCTAACAGTAAACCCGCAGCCAGTGCCCATGTTTTCTTCCAATTCATATGATTACTATCCTCCGCTAACCCCGTTAATTTTTAACCCCTGTCTTGTCCTGCTATATAATGGATAGACGCTAATAACCGGGTATTTGTTGCGGTAGAGACAAATAAAAAAGCATCTGTCCTTACGGACGATGCCTGTCAGGAATCACCACTCAATTCCTTGTGTATATCGTGAAGCTGGCGCAAACGATCTTCATCCCGGCGGAAATATTCGACCAATGTCTCAATGCGGGTGATGGAATCCCAGCTTAAATGGTGCTCAATACCTTCCACATCTTTATAGATCAGGTCCTTATCGACCCCAATCATATCCAGAAATTGCTCTAGTAACTGGTGGCGGTCAACCAGCCGTTTGCCGACCTTTTTCCCTTTGGGTGTCAAAATTAATCCCCGATATTTCTCATATACGAGATAATCGTCCTTATCCAGCTTCTGGATCATCTTGGTAACGGACGAAGGATGGACCTCCAGACCTTCTGCGATATCCGAAACACGGGCGTATCCCTTCTCATCAATCAGTTGGTAAATGCGCTCCAAATAATCTTCCATGCTTGGCGTTGGCACTTGTTTCCCTCTTTTCTGTTATTGAACGGGCGCTACCGCCTTCATTTCCTGCGTTGAACCTACTATGTAATGATACATGTTATCATTGCCTATTGGCAAGTCTCATCCCCCCGCTCACAGCTATTGCCACGATTTGTTCAATTTAAGCAGGGCACACTAATAGCGCCCCTGTATCGTTCACCCTATGGCAGGAGTTAGAGTTGAACACTCGAGCTACTACTGGAGATTTATTCCTGAAAGGAGCGTTACCCATGTCCACACTTGAACGTACTCCTGTCAAAACCAAAGGAACCAAACCGTTCGTGCCTGATCTGGTATTCTTCGAGCCGGACGCACTGAATTATCCCAAGGGTCAGCGTATTATGGATTGGGTAAAAGCCAAAGACATTCCGTATCGTATGACTACATCTCATAACCGGATTACCAATTTACCGGGCGAAACCGAAGTTGAAAAATATCGAATGGCGAAGAAGACGTTGGTCGTCGGTATTCGCAAAACGCTAACCTTCGACCAATCCAAGCCCTCTGCTGAATACGCCATTCCCATTTCGACCGGATGTATGGGACACTGCCACTATTGTTATTTGCAAACGACATTAGGGGCAAAGCCGTATATACGCGTCTATGTCAATACCGATGATATCTTATCGGCAGCTAAAGGCTATATCGAGGAACGTGCGCCTGAAATTACTCGTTTTGAAGCAGCCTGTACCTCCGACCCGGTCGGTTTGGAGCATATCACCGGATCGCTCGGAGAATTGATTCGTTTTATGGCAGATGAAGAATTTGGTCGCCTGCGTTTTGTTACCAAATATCATCATGTCGATCCGCTACTGGATATTAAGCATAATGGTCATACCCGCATCCGGTTTAGCATTAATTCCGATTATGTTATTAAACAGTTTGAGCCTGCGACTTCGCGCTTCGAGGAACGCATTGAAGCGGCAGGTAAAATCGCCCGAGCCGGTTATCCGCTAGGTTTTATTATTGCGCCGATCATCTGGTATGACGGCTGGGAAGAAGGATATGGCGAACTGCTGCGCAAATTGAGTGAAACCTTGCCTCAGGATACCACAAATGATCTGACGTTCGAATTGATCCAGCACCGTTTTACCAAAACGTCCAAGGCTGTGATCGAGAAGCGTTATCCAAAAACCAAGCTGGAAATGGACATGGAGAAACGTAAGAAAAAATGGGGCCGTTGGGGACAGAACAAATACGTTTATCCCGATGAACAGCAAAACGCACTGCGAGAATTTATCACAGAGCGCATTTTTGAACATTTTCCATTAAGTCGTATTGAATATTTCACATAACCAGCATCCAATCCGGCGCTATCCGCTGCAAATACAGCGTTACATCCGTCATATGATCTGTTATTAGTAAAACTCCGGTGATGATCAGCAGTATACCGCCTGTTTTTACAATAATTGACGTGTAACGTGAGGATAGACGAACAGAGCCGGCCAGTAAAGCCAATGCAAAAAATGGAATCGCAAAACCAAGCGCGTAGCCTGTGACCAGCTTGAACCAGGTATGATGCTCTACTGCCGCCAAAGCGATAATAGCTGTCAGCATGGGGCCGATACAGGGAGACCAGCCTGCCGCAAACCCGATTCCGATCACAAAGGAACCGGCGTAACCGGCAGGCTTCCATGTCCAGCGAAACTTATGCTCCCTCATCAAAATCAAAGGCTGCACTACGCCAAGTGATACCAGCCCCATCACCAAGATCAATAGCCCCGCAACTACCCTTAGCGTATCCTTATAATTGCCAAACCATTCTCCAAGCAACCCTACACTTGCACCCAAGGAATAGAACACTACGGAAAAGCCCAGCACAAAAGCTAGGGTATGTCCCATCGTACGATAACGTACCTCAGCCTTATGCCGCCCTTCGGCCAGTTCACGTGCCGACATTCCCGTCATATAAGATAAATAAGAGGGGTATAGTGGTAAGCAGCAAGGTGAGAAAAAAGAAACCAGTCCCGCTATGATAGCCAGCCCGGCGTTAACATCCGTCATCATGACGTCCTCCCGTCTGTCTTAAGTAAACACGAGCATACAAGCCCTATTACTAAAACATACGTGAGGAAGCAGCCAAATATGTTGCAACCCAAAAAGCGTATGCCCCGGCATACAAGCCGAAAGACATACGCTCATGACGAGCTTTATTTATTTTACAATCGCGCCGTTAGGCATGCTTTCCGGTACTGTAGCTAGCGTAAGCTGATCTCCGTGCGATGCTGCCAAAATCATTCCTTGAGAAAGTTCCCCGCGCAGCTTCACAGGCTTGAGATTGGTCACACAAATCACCTTGCGTCCAACCATGTCCTCCGGCGTATAGAACTTGGCAATGCCCGATACCACCTGACGTTGTTCATAACCAAGATCAAGCTGAAGCTTCAACAGCTTATCGGCCTTCTTCACAGGCTCACAGGCGATAACCTGAGCGACGCGCAGTTCTACCTTGGCAAAGTCCTCAATACCAATCTCTTCCTTCGCCTCTGGCGCTTCTTGGCCCGTCTCCGCCGCATTCTGCGGTTGAACCTGCGCAGTAGCTTCCTCCGGCTTCTTGCCGCCCGTCATCGCTTCCACGATGAAAGCAACCTCCTGCTCTGAATCCAGACGCGGGAAGATAGGATTGCCTTTGACCAGTTGCGTTCCTTCCGGCATGCGACCAAACTGCTTGCCGCTGTCCCATGCAGTCAGCTCGCCTTCCTTGATGCCCAGTTGTTCCCAAATTTTATGCGGAGCACGGGTCAAGAACGGTTGGAGCAAAATAGACGCAATACGCAGGCTTTCTACCAGATGCACCATAACGGATGCCAGCTCACGGCGCTTGTTCTCATCCTTAGCCAGGTTCCATGGTTGTGTTTCGTCAATATACTTGTTGCTGCGGCTAATAAATTGACTAATCGCCGTCAACGCCACGGAAAACTCCATGTTTTCCATCGCTTCTTCCACTTTACTGTAAGTCGCTGTTGCCATTTCTTCCAAAGCCCCGTCGAATGCTGTTACATTCGCTTCATAAGCCGGAACCTTGCCTTCAAAATATTTGTCTACCATCGCTACGGTACGATTCAACAAATTACCCAGATCATTTGCCAAATCAGAATTGACCCGATCCACAAAACTTTCCGGTGTAAAAGTTCCATCCGCACCAAAAGGCACCTCACGCAGCAGGTAGTAACGAAGTTGATCCAGACCATAGCGGTCAATCAGCGTTACAGGGTCTACGACGTTACCTTTGGACTTGGACATTTTACCGTCCTTCATAAGTAACCAGCCGTGTGCAAATACTTTTTTAGGCAACGGGAGATCCAGCGCCATCAGCATGATTGGCCAGTAAATCGTATGAAATCGTACAATTTCCTTCCCTACGATATGCACATTGGCAGGCCAAAATTTATCATACAGCTCGGTGTTGGAGGAACCATAGCCCAGGGCTGTAATGTAGTTGGAGAGCGCATCAATCCACACGTATACGACATGCTTCGGATCACCCTTCACCTTAACGCCCCAGTCAAAGGTTGTACGGGATACAGCCAAATCCTCCAGCCCCGGCTTGATGAAGTTGTTAATCATCTCTTTTTTACGGGATTCCGGCTGGATAAACTGCGGGTTCTCCTCATAAAATTGCAGCAATCGATCAGCATACTTGCTCATACGGAAAAAGTAACTCTCTTCCTTGACCAGTTCTACAGGGTGTCCGCTGTCCGGGCTTTTACCTCCAGCTACATTGCCTTCCGCATCCTTCACCACGTCAACCAGTTGAGTTTCTGTGTAGTAAGTCTCGTCAGGAATGCTGTACCAGCCTTCATATTCGCCTTTGTAAATGTCCCCTTGCTTGAGCAAACGATCAAAAATTTCCTGTACTACACTCTTATGACGCTCTTCCGTTGTGCGGATAAAATCGTCATTGGAAATGTCGAGCTTCCGCCATAAATCCTGAATCCCTGCCACAATATCGTCAACGAAACGCTGTGGTGTTTTGCCAGCCGAACTCGCCTTTTGCTCAATCTTCTGACCATGCTCATCCGTTCCTGTCAAATAGCGCACCTCGTAGCCGCGCAGCCGTTTGTAGCGGGCCATTGCATCTCCGGCTACCGTAGTGTACGCATGACCGATATGTAGCTTGTCGCTTGGATAATAAATCGGTGTCGTAATGTAGAATGTTTTCTCATTGGACATGTGTATTGCCTCCTGTTTTGTTCACGGCAGCGAAATAAGACATGCTCCCTTGAATTTGGTACTCCAATTCATGCTTTTCACACTAATTGGGCACAAAAAAACCCTCGCCCCTATGGGACGAGAGTCACCTCACGCGTTACCACCCAAATTTCCCGTATCCTCGCAGACTACAGGCTTCACCGGTCACTCTGACCGCCCATTAACGCTGGATCACGCCTCTCCCTTACGGTCGTTCGCCCTATGACCATTGAACTGGTGGCAAACACGCTCGAAAAAGGTTCCTCCAGGACCATATTCAGGCTTCGTTCCAGACCGGTTTGCAGCTAACCCCGGCTCTCTGTACTGGACGGTTGACCCTACTCATCCCTTCGCAGGAAAACATTATTATCCAAAATATAACCAAACGCACATAGCTATGTCAAGTCAAGCCCTTCCCGGCACGATCAGCAAAACGATCTTCGTCAGATCTCTTTTTAGCAGGAGGCACCAGATCTACACCGCCTGGATGAAAGGGATGACACTTCGCTATACGTTTGGCGGCCAGCCAGGAGCCCTTGAGTGCTCCATGCACCTCCACCGCCTCCAGCGCGTACTGTGAGCACGTCGGATAGAAGCGGCAGGTCGGTGGCTTTAATGGTGAAATATAGGATCGATATAACTTAATCGGAGCTTGAACCACTCTGCGTGTGGTAATCTTCATTTCAGTAGCCTCCGTGGCTGTGAGTGTGACCGCTCGCCTGTTTGTATCCCCCATTAGAATTGGCCTCTGCTTGCCCGTTCTTCTTCTGGCATTCCTTGCAATAGCCGAAAATTTCAAACTTGTGCTCGACGATTTGGAACTGATCTGTTGTATCTGTCATCTGCATCGGGCAGAAAGAGATCGGTAATGTTTTCTGACAACTCAAGCAAATCATATGGTGGTGGTGATGATGCTCATTGCAGCTCACCTTGAACTTCATTCCATCCTCAAAAGATACCTGCTCCAGCACACCCAATTCCTGCATCACACGCAAATTACGGTAAACGGTGTCAAAGCTGAGTCCGCTGTATTTTTTACCCATATATTCATAAACGTCTTTGGGGGACAGATACCCTTCATTCTCGGAAAATAACGTGGCCAGCGTCTTGCGCTGATCCGTAATACGCAGCCCCTGAGTGGACATTGTTGCGATAATCTCATCCTTTGTCAGCATGCGTTTCACCCTCCCCTGTCTGTAGTTTCAGGTTATCTGATGCAGGCTTAGGCTTGCATCTACTTATTATACCACGATTAAAGTCAAAGTTATAAGAGATATTCGCGCTCTTGATAAAGAAAAAACGTTCTCCTGTACTGGAACCGAATCCGCAGCAGGAGAACGCCTTTATTCTGTAAGTGATCTGACTTTAAACGGTGAATGATGAGACCCTTTCGGTCTAAGCCGATAAACAAAACCGGATATTCATATTAATTTTTAATAGCTGGTAATGGCATAACTACCACGGAAACTGGCAAGTTACTACCCGCCGCAGCAGTGAAATACATCTCTACACTTTCCTCGATATGACCTGTACGATACAGTACACTCATCTCATTCGGAGCCCACACGGAGCCGTTCGTCGGGATACCCACGACCTGATTATTCACCATAGCATAGCCAGAGTATTCACCACCACGCGGATTAAATGTAATCAGGGAATACGGCGCTACGCGATCCAGTTTAACCTTATACACAACACCAAAATTACCCGCATTGGAGGAAGAAGAACCGTCCAGACCGTCTGAACCAAGCAGGTTCGGGTCTACTTTATTGTCGCCAAGAACGATGCGCTGAGCTGTTTTACCAACCTCTTCCGTATATTGAAGCGTAATATCCGAATTCGCATACGTTCCACGGTTATGAATGCCGTCCTTAGGCAGTTTTGCGAGAGTAGGCAATGCAGTCAACGGATCTGCATTTGCATCTAACACAACAACTGTGTATTGGATCGGTTGATCTGTATACAGGTCAGACAAGAGAGAAATAACCTGTTTTTGCTTAATTTTTTGCGCGCTCAAATCCTGTAAAATAACGCGGCTTTCGCCCGGATTCAGGACTGTGCTAGAGCGTTTGCTTCCATCCTGCATAGATTGAAAGTACCGTTGGATCGAAATTTTACCCGCAGCGGTTGCAAACTCAGATGGTCCGGCAAAACCGGAATTTTCGACGTTCATATTAGCAGCAGTAATATTATTGTTTGTCGCGATTACGTACATTTTCACATCTCGGCCCGTTTCATTCACATGATGGACGAGTACGCGTGTGCTGCCTGATCCCATTTCCTGATACACAATACCATCCTGGAATACACGTTCCGGGCTGTTAGCACGGATCAGAAGACGTGGTGAAGATGTACTGGTCAAAGGTATAGTAGCCATGGTAGGCACCTGACTGCCGTCCACACTGTATTTATCACCATAAGGCGTGAAGATTTTGTTAAAATCATCTTCGTTGTACAGCAATTCATTCGTAATTTTAATCGTTTCGCTTACAGTACCTGTTGCACCATGCTTATCAGTCACGGTCAGCGTAATGGTCACATCACCCGGTTCGAAAAATGCCAGTTTCTTATTCACCCAATCACGTTTGGTGATCGCATTTTCATCATCCGTACTCAGATCCGTAATCGTGATTTTTTCACCCATTTTGTATTCTTTTTTATCTGTTGTAAACAGAGCCACTGGCGGCTGATTCGGCGGTCTTACCGTAATCGTAACTGAGTATGGATCACTCCAGTTCCCTGCGGAGTCAAGAACGGAATAGGTAACTACATATGTACCTGGCTCCTGAAATACGTCCTGCTTGCCTTCCCAACGTTGATTCACAATCGGAAGACCTGTAGGAGAAGATTCCTTCGTCAAATACGTAACTTGGGTTTCGCCCGCATAGATATCTTTTTGCTGAACCGTGAAGGAAGCTTTAGGCTTTTGATTCAAATTCATAATAACCTGTTTTGTCGTATTATTTACAGTATAAGGAATATTTAAGGCCTGTGTAATAGAGGTCAAAGGCACCATAAATACGTTCTTTTGTTGGAATGCCGGCCCCTTCATTTGTCTAGCTTCACCGTTAACCGTGTAAACCTTGCTGTCAGTCTTGAAGCGCAGCACGTTTGTACCTTGGGTGATAACAGTTTCCTTGGTAGCAGTGTCATAACTAAACTGTAATCCGACGCGGCTGACAAGCGAACGGATAGCTACATAAGAAACACCGTCCTTGACTGTCATCGGCTGAGTCGCCGTGTACACCTGTCCGTTTTGTTCCATTTTTGCACTGTTCAAATACAAAATCAGTTGATTTGCACTCATGGATGTTGGAGAACCACCAGGATTGGTGATCGTTCCGTCTCCACCGTATACATCATTGGATACGTTCGATCCGTTGGTTGTATCCGTCGGCAAGCCAGACAAAGGATCATTGGATACGCCTGTGTTATCAGGTGTCACCGTGTCATTTTGTGCTCCAGTGCTGTCTTGTCCCCCGATGCTATTCTGAACGCCGGAATCTGTGACATTGGCCTGAGCCTGCTGTCCGCTAACCGAATCGGTGGATTGAACAGTGGATACTGCTTCTGCTCCTACAGGGGCTACTGCGGCCACCTGAGCTACCGCAAGCGCGGTGAGCATGGTCCATTTCTTGAAATTCATTCTCTGTCTCCTTCTATTACCAAATTATTATCATTCCCGTAAAAAGTCATACTATTAGACGCAGCTGTTGTCCAAAAGTTGCTGGGAATTTTGCTGAACATGAAAAAAAGGGAACTTCCTCCTGTCGCTGCAAGAAATTTTATAACAAAAAACCGCCACCCCATCTGACCTGATGGGCGGCGGTTCATAACCAGAAAGTAATTTAAAGGCCATTCAACATTATGACGAACGACCGACGACATTTGTCCCTGCGGTCTCCATGCGGCCCTCTTCAATGAGACGGTAGGCCCGTTGAACCTCTTCTTCTGTGGGGGACGGAACCCCTTCCAGCGGATACGCCTTGCCGAGCATTTCCCACTTGTATACACCCATTTGGTGGTAGGGTAAAATTTCGAACTTTTCGACTCCGTTCAACGTTCCTATAAACCGACCCAAATTCAGCAGATCCTGCTCGTCATCATGAATTCCCGGTACAAAGACGTGTCTAATCCACATCTTGCGCCCTTGTTCAGACAACCAGCGTGCCGTACTTAGCATACGATCGTTGGACTTGCCTGTAAGCTTAATATGCTTGTCGTTGTCAATATGCTTAATATCCAGCAACACCAAGTCCGTTACGTCCAGCAGTTCTTGGATACGGCCTGCGTCATTAAAACCGTTACTGTCCAGCGTCGTGTGTAAATTCCAGCGTTGCTTCACTTCTTTGAACAGCTCTGCTACAAAATGAGCTTGCAGTGTCGGTTCTCCACCGGATACGGTCAATCCGCCTCCAGAAGAACGGTAGTAGGCTAAATATGGCTCAATTTCAGCCAATACCTCCTTCAGTGTCATTGGATTGCCTTCATTTAAAGCCCAAGTGTCCGGGTTGTGGCAATATTGACATTTTAACAAGCATCCTTGCATAAAAAGCACGAAGCGGATGCCGGGACCATCTACGGTCCCGAAGGTTTCCAATGAGTGTATGTGACCTTTTAGCATGTTGCATCTTCCTTCCCGCATCCGCTATGCGTGCGTCGTTGTAATATATGATACGTAAAGCTTTGTTACATTGTACCGTGGAAAGTACGGTTAATAACATCCAGCTGTTGTTCACGAGTCAGCTTGATAAAGTTAACGGCATAACCCGATACACGAATTGTAAGCTGTGGATAGTTTTCTGGGTGATCCATCGCATCCAGCAATTGTTCACGAGCAAACACGTTGACGTTCAGATGATGCGCATGGCTTCCAAAGTAGCCATCCATCATGGAAACGAGATTTGTTTTGCGTGTTTCTTCTTCTTTACCCAGGGCTTTAGGCACGATGGAAAAGGTATTCGAGATACCATCCAGACTGTGCTCGTAAGGCAACTTAGCTACGGAGCTAAGGGAAGCCAAAGCACCTTTTTTGTCGCGTCCGTGCATTGGGTTCGCACCTGGTGCAAACGGTTCGCCAGCTTTACGTCCATCCGGTGTTGTACCTGTTTTCTTACCGTACACCACGTTGGAAGTAATGGTCAGTACAGATTGAGTAGGAATCGCATTCCGGTAAGCTTTGTGCTTGCGGATCATGCCCATGAAGGACTCTACCAGTTCTACTGCGATGTTATCTACACGATCATCGTTATTACCGTAGCAAGGGTATTCCCCTTCAATTTCAAAGTCAATGGCGATGCCTTTTTCGTTACGGATCGGTTTAACCTTCGCATGTTTAATGGCGCTCAGGGAATCGGCAGCAACGGACAGACCAGCAATACCACAAGCCATCGTACGGACAATATCACGGTCATGCAGTGCCATTTCAATCCGTTCGTAGCTGTACTTGTCATGCATGTAGTGAATAACGTTCAAAGTGTTCATGTACAGTTTTGCCAACCATTCCATCATTGGCTTGAAGCGGCTCAGCACTTCCTCGTAATCCAACACTTCACCTGTAATTGCAGGATATTCAGGACCCACTTGAGCACCTGATTTTTCATCCACACCACCGTTGATGGCATACAACAAAGCTTTAGCCAAGTTGGCACGGGCACCAAAGAATTGCATTTGTTTACCGATTTTCATTGCCGATACACAACAAGCGATACCATAGTCATCGCCATAAATCGGACGCATCAGATCATCATTTTCATACTGAATGGAGCTAGTTTCAATAGAAACTTTGGCACAATATTTTTTGAAACCTTCAGGCAATTTTTCTGACCACAGTACAGTCAGGTTTGGCTCCGGTGCAGGTCCCAAATTGTACAGGGTGTGCAAGAAACGGAAGCTGTTTTTAGTAACCCGAGTTTCTCCAGTAATGGACATACCGCCAATGGATTCAGTTACCCATGTTGGGTCTCCGCTGAACAGTTCATTATAGTCAGGTGTGCGCAGGAATTTAACAATACGCAGTTTCATAACAAAATGATCGACCAATTCTTGTGCTTGCTCTTCTGTCATTGCGCCTTCTTCCATATCCCGTTGAGTATAAATATCAAGGAAGGAAGATACACGTCCCAAGGACATTGCTGCACCATTTTGTTCTTTGATCGCTGCAAGATAGCCAAAATACACCCATTGGAAAGCTTCTTTCGCGTTGTTAGCAGGCTTTGAGATGTCGAAACCATGCTCAGCAGCCATTTGTTTCAGCTCGTTCAAAGCGCGAATTTGCTCGGAAATTTCTTCACGCAGACGAATTACGTCTTCTTCCATTGAATCCACTTCTAGGCTTTTCAGTTGAGTCTTTTTGTCTTTTATCAGGAAGTCTGCACCGTACAGTGCTACACGACGGTAGTCACCGATAATGCGTCCACGACCATATGCATCCGGCAAACCAGTGATAATACCCGCTTTACGAGCTGCTCTCATATCATCAGTATAAGCGTCGAATACACCCTGATTATGCGTTTTACGAATATGAGTGAAGATATCAACAATGCTTTGCGGTACTTCAAAGCCATAGGCTTTGCAAGCGTCGATCATCATCCGGATTCCACCAAACGGCTGCAAGGAGCGTTTGAATGGAGCGTCTGTTTGTACACCAACGACTTGTTCTTTATCCCGGTCTAGATAGCCCGGCTTATGTGAAATAATAGTGGATGGCGTATTTACGTCTACATCAAGCACGCCGCCGTTTGCCAACTCTTTTTTGGTAAGATCGGATACAATATCCCACAGAGCAGTTGTGTTGGCGGTAGGGCCAACCAGAAATTCTTCGTTGCCGACATAAGGTAAGATATTGGTTTCAATAAAATCGTTGACGTTGACTTCTTTAGTCCATTTGCCTTTTTTAAAACCTCTCCAGCCAGATTGTTGCTCTTGTAATTCTCTCTCAATCACCGACATGTAAATCCCTCCAAATTGTTTGGTCTTCCGGACTTGTGATTTTTTTCACATTAAATAGTGTCTCGAGCCCGGCCTTTTCACCGATGTCTTACGCTCAGTGTCGGGACCTTTCTTACACCCTTATTGTAGAATAATGATAGAGTGCAGTATGTGACAAAAATCACAATACGGGTGACATTTATCACTTTATTTTCCCTAGCGATTACGCCCGTGCCTTTATCCTTGCCATTCACCTCCCTTCCCAAACCAACAGGCCCTCTATGATAGAGAGCCTGCGTTGGTATTAACGGGAAAATGCTTAGTCACAAGCCTCTTCGTACCTATATATTATTGGTCAAAACGTCCGTAGAAGGCATTGCGGTATACATCAGCCAATTCGGTAACCAGCGGCAGCTTCGGATTCGCAGTTGTACATTGATCCTCAAAAGCGCGGTCAGCCAGATAATCTACACGCGATTCAAAATCCTTCGCATCGAAGCCGATTTGCTGGAACGATTCCTCGATACCGAGTGTTTTGTTCAACTTGCGGATCGCTTCGATCAGACTGTTAACCCCTTCTTCCGTTGTACGGGCAGGCAGTCCCAGTATGCGTGCAATTTCTGCATAACGCTCATCCGCAACAAAGTGCGAATATTTAGGGAACGAAGCAAACTTCGTCGGTTTTTTCGCATTATAACGAATGACGTGTGGTAACAAAATGGCATTCGTGCGACCGTGCGCTGTATGGTATTGTCCGCCCCATTTGTGCGCAAGACTGTGGTTAATACCCAGGAATGCATTGGCAAACGCCATCCCTGCCAGTGTGGAAGCATTATGCATTTTTTCACGAGCAAGTTTGTCGCCACTCAGAGCCGATTGCTCCAGGTATTGGAATACCAGTTGAATGGCTTTAATTGCCAGACCGTCTGTGTAGTCACTAGCCATTACAGACACGTAGGCCTCGATGGCATGTGTCAGTACGTCCATACCTGTATCTGCTACAGCTGTTTTAGGCAGCGAGTATACAAACTCAGGGTCAATAATTGCCACATCAGGAGTCAGCTCATAGTCAGCCAGCGGATACTTCGTGTTGCCCTGATTTTTGTCTGTAATAACTGCGAACGACGTAACTTCCGAACCTGTACCCGAGGTTGTAGGAATGGCTACAAATTGTGCTTTCTGACCAAGACGCGGGTACTTGTAGATCCGTTTGCGGATATCCATGAATTTTTGTTTTAAGTTGTTGAAATCAGTATCTGGGTATTCATAGAACATCCACATGCCTTTAGCCGCATCCATCGGCGAACCGCCGCCCAATGCAATAATGCAATCCGGTTGGAAACGTCTCATCATTTCAGTACCACGTTCTACCGTAACTGTCGATGGATCTGGCTCTACTTCCGAGAACACTTCGATAGCTACTGGTGTTTGGCGCTGGTGTAAATAATGGATGACACGATCCACATATCCGAGTTTCACCATCATAGGGTCTGTGATAATGGCAACACGTGTGATATCAGGCATTTTAGCAAGATACTGAGTCGAATTTTTTTCAAAATAAATTTTGGAAGGTACTTTGAACCATTGCATATTCACCGTACGTTTCGCCACCCTTTTCACATTAATCAAGTTGACTGCCGATACGTTCGACGAAGTCGAATTACGTCCGTACGAACCACAACCGAGTGTCAGCGATGGAAGGTTGGTGTTGTAGAGGTCACCGATCGCACCATGTGTGGAAGGCGAATTTACAATGATACGGCCTGTTTGCAAACGGTTTGCGAACCGAGCGATAACGTCCTCATCGTTCGAATGAATAGCGGACGAGTGGCCCATGCCCCCGAATTCCACGACTTCAGCAGCGCGTTGAATACCTTGTTCCGCATTTTTTACTTTATAGCAAGCCAATACAGGACTCAATTTTTCCGCAGACAATGGGAATTTTGTTCCTACCCCTTCAATCTCAGCGACCAAAATTTTAGTTCCTGCTGGTACTGTGATACCACTCATTTCAGCAATTTTCACAGCAGACTGTCCGACGATGGCCGGGTTCACTGCACATTTCTCGACATTCATAGCTCCTTGAGTGAGCTTAGCTGCTTCTTCTTTATTTACAAAATAGCAGCCGTTAGCGATCATCAATTTTTTCACTTGTTCGAAGATTGGCTCTTCGATAATAACCGCTTGCTCGGAAGCACAAATCATACCGTTGTCAAAAGATTTGGAGAGGATGAGATCGTTCACGGCCTGCTTGATGTCTGCTGTTTTTTCAATAAAGCAAGGCACGTTACCTGGGCCTACACCCAGAGCAGGTTTACCGCAGCTATATGCCGCCTTAACCATGCCTGATCCACCAGTTGCCAGAATCAGCGCTACATCCGGGTGATTCATGAGTGAATTTGTCTTATCCATCGATGGAGCTTCAATCCATTGAATACAATCGGCCGGAGCACCATGTTTGACGGCTGCTTCAAGCAAGACGCGAGCTGCTTCCGCACTACACGATTGAGCGGATGGATGGAAACCAAAGATGATCGGGTTACGTGTTTTAATAGCAATCAACGCTTTGAACATTGTAGTTGAAGTCGGATTAGTCACTGGAGTGATCCCCATAATGATGCCGACGGGCTCTGCTATTTTTTGAAAACTGTCAAAGTCATTATCTTCAATGACACCAACGGTTTTTTCATTTTTGATACTATGATAGACATATTCTGTTGCAAACATGTTTTTAATGATTTTGTCCTCATACACACCGCGTCCTGTTTCTTCAACAGCCAGCTTCGCCAGATGCATGTGCTTATCCATCCCTGCAATTGCCATAGCTTGTACGATTTCGTCAATCTGCTCCTGATTCATACTCATGAAAGCCTGCTGTGCCCGGTTCCCCCGGTCAATCAGTGTTTGAATATACTGCTCAGCGCTTTGCTCTTTTTGGATAACCTCGTTTTTAACAGCCATTTCCCTCATCCTCCTGTTATCTCGTGTACTATCTCTTGTTCACGCACTGATCGTAACACAGCTTTTCAAGATATATTGTGATTTTTTTCACAATCTATTTAAAATTTTATTTTATGAAGTGAATTAAATCACAAAGTTTGGAATTCTGCCACTTTTACCCCCTCTTCTTGCCCCAAAAACGCATAGCACAGGTATATAATGAATTTGAATTGATCAAGTTGCAGATAAAAAAACAAAGGAAACAAAGGGGAAATGGACGATGAGAAACCCTGCAAACGTAATGGAAGCCCGCGGCAACACCTGTTGCTTCTCGGAGGCCAGCTTCAACCGGCTGCAAGTGATGATGAAAGATCGGGTCATGCCAGAAAGCTCGCATCTATTCTGGGAAGGAGATACAGCAGATAAGCTGTTTTATATCAAGCGCGGACGCGTAAAAGTAACAAAAACAACGGATGAGGGTAAGGAACTTATACTATATATGTACCAAAGCGGCGATCTGATTGGTCAAGCTGATCCATTTTTCGGTACCAAGCACTCCTTTTCTGCCGAAGTTCTGGAGGACAGTGATATCGGTGTTGTCGATCATACGGATTTGGAGCTGCTCATTTGCCAGCACTGTGATTTTGCCATTGACTTTATGAAATGGATGGGGTCCCACCACCGTATTACCCAGACCAAGTTTCGCGATTTGATGATGTACGGCAAGCCCGGTGCTCTGTGCTCCACACTGATCCGTCTGTGCAACACCTACGGAGAGCCTCACGGCGAGCATATTCTTATTCATAAAAAAATTACTCATACCGACCTGTCCAATATGATCGGTGCCACCCGTGAAAGTGTAAACCGGATGCTGAGTGATTTGCGCAAAAAAAATGCAGTCGAATATGATAATGGCATGATCGTTGTCAAGGATTTGGAAATGCTGCAAGGCATATGTCATTGTGAACTGTGCCCGCGTGAGATTTGCCGAATTTAAATTATTTGTTTTATTTTATGTAAAAGAGAGTGTTCTGTAAACTGTATGGCTTACAGAACACTCTCTTAATTTTACACTCCCACTCCACCTAAATGGCGGGCAGCAGCGGAGCAATCCATTTGAATATGAAGAAGCGAAGCGTCCGCCTTTGCAGCGGGAGTTCTCACCTCTAAATGTCTTATACAACCCAAAAGAATCCCGCTGCAACAGCGATCGTAAGATCAAATGGATCGTGAAGCGCCTAACATCCCGCCAACATTCTTCTCCACACTTTTAGAACTGGAAGCACAGATAACTTAAATTCCCCATCTCATAGCTTCTGTGGACAACCTTGGCTCTATTCGCCGGATCTCCACTCCCCATGGCAATAAACAACGGTACAAAATGTTCAGCCCTCGGTACCGCCTGACGAGCATACGGGGCTTCACTTTCATAGCGGTCCAAGGCCTGCACATCTCCATTCTGTACCTTTTCAATAATCCAGTCATCAAAATCAAGAGCCCAAGGCTCTGTTTTCGTTTCTCCCCATTTGACGATGCGCAGATTATGGACAGTTACACCACTCCCAATGACCAAAATAACCTGTTCACCTAGCCCGCGCAACACTTCTCCGATAGCATATTGTGCTTTCGGCGATAGAAACGGATTCACGGAAATCTGAACTACCGGGATATCCGCCTCAGGATACATACGATGCAGAAGTGTCCAGGACCCATGATCCAGCCCTCGCGCCCGATCTGTTTGTACATCAATCCCCTTTTGCTCATATAATTCTTTCAACTTGGCCGCCAGCTCCACCGAACCATGAGCCGGATATTTCACTGCATACAGCTCCGGTGGGAAACCGCCAAAATCATAAATCGTATCGTAAATGCCGTCTATCGAACTAATTGTCAATGTCTGCGTCTCCCAATGGGCAGTGAAGATAACAATAGCTTTCGGGCGAATACTCTTTCCAAGCTGCTCCAGAAAAGCAGTATATTCTGTCTGTTCAATAGCAAGCATAGGTGATCCGTGGGCTAAAAACAAAGATGGCATCATGTGAAAGTCCCCTTATCTTTTTTCAATTTATTTTTCTCAATAAGTAACTTTATGTAAGTAATAATACATAAGTAACAAGGTTATGTCAATTCAGACTTTAACATATACATAAAAAACGTCTCTTCCTTAAATAAAGATTGATATAGGTATAAAGTCATAGTAATATATAACTAATAAATTTTAAATATTCACTATAAATCGATATAAAGGACTGGTTTCTATGGAGATACATACTGCTAATTGCCCAAAGTGTGGTTCTGTTTTCCGGCAAAATCTTAGAAACCTGTGCAATACCTGTATCCAAGAAGAAAATTTATTTTATGATCGCTGTTCCAACTATTTGTGGAAACATCCCGCTACTCATACTCGCCAGCTTAGTGAAGCAACCGGCACACCTATGGATTTGCTCACAGACTGGGTAAGAGCGGGCAAGTTTCCAACCACTTATAGTCAGCTTGATTATCCTTGCGAGTCCTGCCATTCCCCGGTTTATGCGGGAAGACTTTGCCATTCCTGCCTCGGTACGTTCCGTACGGCAGCGCTTGATATTCAAACCCGTGTCCCCCGTCGTACTGCAACCGGATTATTTTCAATCGCAGGCCGCGCCAAAGGCTATTAAGAATTACAAAATAAAAAACAGCCTTTTTCCTAGGAAAAGGCTGTTTTACTATGAAAAACGTTTATTCGGCTTGATACTCATCTAATCCATTCCTCGGCCCAATATTGAATCTGTTCCATGACCGGCTGAAGTGCACGGCCTTTGGTCGTCAGCTCGTATTCAATGCGGACAGGAGTTTCCGGATATACATGACGTGTAAGAATTCCTTCATTTTCCAAATCTTTCATCCGCTCTGATAACATTTTATCACTCATTGTGGGAATCAGATTGGAAATATCCTTAAACCGCTTGGGACCGCTCATCATGGATTGAATAATTAATCCATTCCAACGCTTGCCCAAACATGAAAAGGCGGTTTCAAAACGCGGACACATTTTTGTACATTGCGGTTGACTCTCCAAATTTTTCACCTTCTTTTGCATTTCGGTTTGATAAAGCTTTCCTTTTGTTAGTATATATCATTTTAGCATACTTTATCCCGAAAGAAAACACTTTCTTCTTAATTTAATACCCAGTCCGATAAAGTTGCCATGACCAAAGCTGATTATACAATAAACCGGCATAAGAGGTATATGGCAAATACGTTAAATCAAAAACAGGCGGAATCTCAAGAGATTTCCGCCTGTCAGTCTGTTCAATATCAAGCTTATCGGAATCAATAAATGGCAATTATACCAATACACCACCGAGAGGTCTGACAGGTTGGCTTTTACCATAAACTGGTTGAACAATGCTTGTAGGATAAGCCCAACGAATACTGTTAGCAATAACCTTCAGAATATCGGGCTGGTAATAGGTTGGATACGTTTCATGACCCGGGCGGAAATAAAATATTTTACCACTGCCACGACGGAAGGTACAACCGGTTCTGAACACCTCTCCACCTTCAAAATTGCTGACAAAAACCAATTCATCCGGCGCCGGGATATCAAAAAACTCACCGTACATCTCTTCGTGCTCCAACAGAATTTTAGCGTCAATGCCCTCCGCAATAGGGTGGGACGGATTGACGGACCAAATAATTTCCTGTTCGCCTGCCACTCTCCATTTCAGATCACAGCTTGTGCCCATCAGGGCTTTGAACGGCTTGGAAAAATGTCCCGAATGCAGCACGATCAAGCCCATACCTTCCTGTACCCGCTTTACAACACTGGCTGTAATTTCATCACTCACCTGATCATGTGCTTTATGCCCCCACCACAGCAGCACATCTGTGGAATTCAGGATTTCTTCTCCCAAACCATGCTGGGCATCATCACGCAACGTAGCCGTTCGAATGGCGAATCCTTCGCCTGACAGCCCATCAGCCAATGCCTTGTGTATCCCATCAGGATATACCTGTTTGGCTTCATCATTCAGCTTCTCGTTCAAAAATTCATTCCAAATGGTGACGTTAATCATCAATACTTCCCCCTATTAGGTTAGACCCACCACATCTCGCTCAGCGGTTCTTCAATAAGGACCTGGCGAAGATTGTGAACGGCTTTAGTAAAGCCTTCCTCGACGGACATCAGACCATCCTCGTGCTCAATACTCACTACATAATCGTAACCCACCAGACGGAGAGCACTAATAATATCCGCCCAGGTTTTGATATCATGCCCATAGCCGACGGTACGGAACTGCCAAGCACGATCCAGCATATTCGTATAATCCTGCATATCGGTCAAACCGTATTTATTCACATTAATCGGGTCAATCGTCGTATCCTTGGCATGGAAATGATGAATGGCTCTCTCCCGGCCCAAAATTTGAACCGCCTGTACCGGATCAATCCCCTGCCACCACATGTGACTTGGATCAAGATTAGCACCAATGACTTCTCCCACAGCTTCACGCAGACGAAGCAAGGTTGCTGGCGTATGAACGGAGAAGCCACCGTGCAACTCCAGCCCGATTTTGACATGATGATCCGCTGCAAATTTTCCAGCTTCGGTCCAGTAAGGGATAATTTTATTTTCCCATTGCCATTTCAGTACTTCCTGAAAATCATTCGGCCACGGCGCAACAGGCCAGTTCGGGTACTTCGCATCCTCATGATCACCCGGACAGCCGGAAAAGGTGTTTACAACAGGAACTTCCAGCTTTTCCGCCAAACGAACCGTTTTAAGAAACGTTTCGTGATCGGCCTGTGCCAAATGCTTTTGCGGATGGAGCGGGTTGCCGTGACAGCTGAGTGCACTAATAGTCAGTCCACGGGACTCTACTGCTTTTTTGAAGTTTTTGAGCGCTGTTTCGTTGTCCAACAGTTCATCCGGCTTGCAGTGCCTATCGCCCGGATTACCACCTGTACCGATTTCTACTGCATCCAGTCCTTGGGAAGCTACATAGTCCAGAGCCTCTTCCAATGAACGTCCGCCGAACAATACCATAAATACTCCAAGTTTCAAACGTAATCCCTCCCTGTATCATATGTGAAAGAAGCTGCTTATCTTATAATGATGGCCTATTCGGTTGCTTACGGGCTTAATCTTAATCGAAATAGACAGCTTTTCCTGTACGAGCCGATTCATAGATAGCTTCCAAAATTTCAGTAACCACCAACGCCTGTTCGGGCTTCACAAGTGGCTCTTTATCGTCCAGAATGGCTTCGATCCACAGACGGGCTTCGCGATCCGCTTCGTTTTCCGTTTCTCCAGAGTAAAAGGCTACACCGCCCGCGTCCAGATCAATTTTCGTATCAAACAAGCGACTATTCTTCTCCCCGTTAATGCGCAGACCATCCTGCATATCGGCTCCGCCTTCAGTACCGCATAACAGCGTCTTCGCTTCGCCAAATTCTACAACGTTCAGTGCCCAACTGGATTCCAGCACAATAGTGGCTCCATTTTGCATGGTAATAAATCCGAAAGCAGAGTCCTCTACCTTAAATTCCTCAGGGTTCCACGGACCAAAGGCATTTGCCGCGTTTTTACGATCTCCAAGTTTGTGGAAGGTAGAGCCCAGCACGCTTTTAGGCTTGTAATTATCCATTAGCCAGAGAGTCAGGTCGAGCGCATGCGTCCCGATATCAATCAGCGGACCACCACCCTGCTTCTCTTCATCCAGAAATACTCCCCACGTCGGAACTGCCCGGCGACGCAGAGCAATGGCTTTGCCCAGATAAATCTCGCCAAGCTCTCCCTGCTCGACCAATTGCTTCAGATACAGGCTGTCGTTACGATAACGGTTTTGATACGCAATGGACAGCTTTTTACCTGTACGATTTGCGGCATCCAGCATTTCCCGAGCCTGCTCGGCGGTTTTGGCCATCGGCTTTTCGCACAGCACATGCTTACCTGCCTCAAGCGCGGCTACCGTAATTTCCGAGTGCGAGTCGTTGGGTGTACATACATGTACGACTTCAATATCTTTATTTTCAAGCAGCTTCCGATAATCGCTATAAACTTGTGAATCTTCAACCCCAAATTTTTCTGCCGCTTCCTCAGCACGTTCCTGAATAATGTCACAGAAAGCGACGATCTCTGCACGTTTTTGCTTGGCAAGACTAGGCAAATGCTTGCCGTTGGCAATCCCCCCACAACCAATAATTCCGATTTTGAGTGTTTTAGACATGAATATTTCCTCCCTGAGCTGCGTATTGTTGGAGCCACTTAAAGCTGGTTTCAATGCTTTCGATTGGAGGATTTGAGCTGAAATCCTGTTCCACAACAACCCAATCCACGCCTGCCTCAATAGCGGCGTCTGTAATGGCCTGAAGAAGCTGCACTTCTCCTTTGCCAAGCTCTACGGTAACTGCTTTTTGCTGCTCGTCACGTGCCATATCCTTTAAGTGAATGATAGGCAGGCGTCCGCGATAACGTCCGATGTATTCCACAGGATCATAGCCTCCGTAGTATACCCAACAAGTATCCATTTCGACCTGCAACAAATCAGCCGAAACCGCATCATATAACGCATCAAAAACCGGACGATCACCGATTTTTTCCGTCAGTTCAAAATCATGATTATGGTAAGCCAGTATCAAGCCCTGTTCCTTCACTTTTTCACCAATTCGGTTTAGGTTGGCAAAAAGCTCATCCCACTGGCGCTGCTCCTCGGTTAAATAAGGAACGATCAGGTACTTATTCCCTAATTCTTTGTGATAAGCGATCTCCTCATCCAAATGATCCAGCAAACGAGTATATTGTACATGAGTTCCGACAACTTCCAGATTCAGTTCATCCAAAAGCGCTCTGACATCCTTGGCATTGCGTCCGAAAAAGGTATGAAATTCTACCCCTTTATAGCCCAGCTCAGCTACCTTGCGCAACGTACCTTCGAAATCCTGTTCAAGCTCTTCCCTTACTGTGTACAATTGCAATCCTACTTTAGCCATTACCCTTCACCTCTTCATTTAGGATGGATGAACCGTTATGTCTGTACCATGATACAAATCTTCATCTGGCTCAAATGTACTTTCCAACGTAATATGCTTACCTTCCAATGAGGAGCGCTGAAAAGCATGCATAGCCTCTAATACATGATAGGCAAGCTCCACATTGGCACGATGGTTCTTTTCACTGCGAATGGCTCTCACCATCTCACCCGCGCCTATTCCGCGTTCGTTCTTACCACACTCAAATAAAGGTTCCACGAGCTCTGCGGTTCCCTCTCCAGATCGGCGAAGCTTGACATCTCCGTTAAAAAAGTTCGGATCAGGCAGGCTTAAGGTTCCTTCCGTACCATAAATTTCGATACGTGGCAGATCTGACGCCCCCTGAATGTCAAAGCTGGTAATGAGCGTTACAATGGGTCCGTTATGGAAATCCATCGTTCCGGCCAAATGCGTTGGTGTCTGTACCCGCAGCGGTGTGCCGCTTTTGGGACCAGAATGTATGTGACGATCAGGAATCTGAATGCCCACTGAACTACTGATTCGCCGGATCGGACCCAGCACATGGATCAGCGACGTCAAATAGTAAGGTCCCATGTCAAACATCGGACCGCCTCCAGCGGCATAGAAAAATTCCGGATCAGCATGCCACCACTCGGGGCCTCTACCCATAAAAAAGGCAGTAGCGGCTACGGGCTGCCCAATCATTCCGTTTTGTATGGCATGGCGTGCAGTCTGAATACCCGCCCCAAGAAATGTATCCGGGGCGCAGCCGACACGCAGGTTTTTTGCCTTGGCTAGATCCAGAACGCGTTTGCCATCCTCCAAGGAAACCGCCAAAGGCTTTTCACTGTACACATGCTTGCCTGCCTCCAATATCGCCATATCCGTCAGTGCATGGCTGCCAGGCACGGTCAGATTAAATACAAGCTCAATCTCAGGCTGGCGAAGCAATTCATCTACCTTGTATGCGTTTTCAATGTTAAATTCATTGGCCCTCGCTTTGGCCCTTTCCTCCAATAAATCAGCCACGGCCACCACTTCGATAAGCGGACTGTTTTGGAGATTTTCAAGATATACCGCGCTAATGTTACCGCAGCCGATAATCCCGGCCTTCATTCGTTCCACGTCGTCACACCCCCTGGCCTCCAACATGTTCTGTATTCTGCTATAAGCCTTACAGACACAATAGTATTCTATTTCCGTTTCGTTTAAAATGAATAATATGATTAAAACATGAACAATCTGGTCAATATTTGAAGCAGCCATATGCCCAAAGGAGTCATCATCATGTCTATCGTCGAGCCTTGTCAGGTTCTAACCGCAGGCTATTCCTTCCATCGTAAGCCCTTTTATTCGAACCAGCCTGAAGGGATCAAAAATTATTTGTTTCGTCTACAAACAGACGGACGCTGCCAGGCCCGCATTAACGGGGAAATGACACGGATTGAGGCGGGTGACCTGCTGCTGTTCAATCCTACCGAGCCTTATGAGCTGGACATTCACAGTGAGTTAAATCCCATGGGGGAACAGGTCGTGGAGAGCGGAGATTATCACATTTTTTTTGGAGGCTCCTGGATAGATGAGTGGTGGCACCATCACAAACGACCCAACCGCATCAAGGTCCAGCTTACCGAAGCACTGCTTGGCCTATTTCGGCAGCTTGTGATGGAGCAGCGGCGTATTTCTAATCCTTATCCTGAAATATCGAGCTATTACATGCGCATTCTTTGCCTGGAGTTTGACCGTATGTTGTCCGAGCATCCGACTTCCACCCACCATAATTATCTCGCTTATCAAATTAAAAATTATATTGAAGAAAATGCTTCTTCCAATTTTAAGCTAGATGACGTGTCCTCACACATCGGCATCAGCGTATCCAGAGCTGTGCATCTGTTCAAGGAAACATTTAATACGAGTATTATGCAGTACACACTGGATATCAGGCTCAACATGGCGAGGGAACGCATTATTTTCAGCCCCATGTCTTTGGAACAGGCAGCCGAATCGTCCGGTTTTGCAAACTATACGTATTTTCACCGCGTATTTCGCTCCCGCTTCGGCATGTCGCCCAAGGAATTCAGAGTGATCCACCGCGAGCAATTGTAATATTGGGTAAAACTAAAACCTTGAGAGAGCCTTCCTTAGCTCCATCAAGGTTTTGTTTTGTTCCGATTTTCAAAATCATACTTCTTCTGAGTTCACAAAATATTTACGGTGCAATCGTCAGCATCACTACCGACATCGGTGGCAGTGTAACATCCAAATTCTGACCTTTCTGCTGGAAGGACGTGAAGTTTTCCGTTTTTACACGCTCTGGCTGGTCAAAGGTATTGTGTGCCTGCATATCGTCGCTGGCGAGCACAACGCCGCTAATTTGCTTGACGTTATCCAGTCCTCTCAGCTCCAGATTCAAGGAAGCCGTCTCACCCGGATGGACGTTGCACAAACTCACATGAATATATCCGTCCTTCGCCTTGGAGGCGGACACACTCACCTGTGGAATGGAATGCCCATCATATTCATAATTGCCTACAGTCACATGGGCTGCCAGCGCTTGTGCATCCTGATGCACCTTGAACATTTCAAATACATGGTAGGTCGGCGTCAGTAGCATAGCGGGGCCTTCGGTCAGAACCATAGCCTGCAAAACATTGACCATTTGGGCAATATTCGTCATCTGTACACGGTCATGGTGATCTTGGAAAATGTGCAGATGCAGTCCGGCTACTAGCGCATCGCGCATCGTATTTTGCTGATATAGGAAGCCCGGATTTGTACCTGGCTCGGTCAGGAACCAGGCTCCCCATTCATCCACAATCATTCCTACCCGTTTGTCAGGATCATATCGGTCCATAATGGCCGAATGAAGAGTGATTAATTCATCCATGTGCAACGTTTTTTTCATCGTTTCGAACCATTCTGCTTCGTCAAAACCAAGCGCTTGCCGTTTCTCTTCCCAACTACCCGGAACCGTGTAGCTGTGCAAGCTCAATCCGTCCATAAATTGCCCGGCTTCGCGCATCAACACCTCGGTCCAGCGGTAATCATCCACATTCGCCCCGCCTGCAATCCGGTAGATACGGTTATCACCATAATTTCGGACATACGTCTGATAACGACGATACAGATCGGCATAATATTCCGGACGCATATTGCCGCCACAGCCCCAGTTTTCGTTACCCACGCCAAAATATTTGAGCTTCCATGGTTGCTCACGCCCGTTTTCCTGCCGCCATGTGGCCATAGGGGATTCCCCGTCAAATGTCATGTACTCTACCCACTCCGACATTTCCTGCACCGTACCACTGCCAACATTCCCGCAAATATAAGGCTCTGCGTCTAACAGCTCACACAACTGGAAAAACTCATGGGTGCCAAAATGATTATTTTCCACCACACCGCCCCAGTGCGTATTGACCATTCTTTTACGATTTTCTTTAGGTCCGATGCCATCCTTCCAATGATATTCATCCGCAAAACAGCCTCCCGGCCAACGCAGCACAGGAATGTTTAGCTTTTTGAGCGCTTCTACCACATCATTGCGAATCCCGTCCGTATTTGGAATCGGGGAATCCTGTCCAACCCACAAACCTTCATAAATACATCGTCCAAGATGCTCGGCAAATTGTCCGTAAATATTTTTATTAATAACGCCTTGCTCCCAATCCGTGTGGACAACAATAGAACCCTTCATGACAAGCCCTCCTCAAATATAGTAAAGCGTATGGGGACCATACACTTCAATGATTACGCTTTCATAAAATTAAAAAAATATGGCGTAGACCGAGGCCACTGAAAAACATGGTTCTTACAGATAGCTGAAAGAGAATCCATTAAAAAGACGACATTCATTCCTTTATTTTTGAATGAGATGTCGTCTTTTTTTTGCTTCCTCATGTCTACGAGTGCTCCTCTTTTTAGCTCATCAACTTCAAG